>DAOQMM010000008.1:24124-60551 GCA_035335645.1 Rhodocyclaceae bacterium
CCGCATGGGCGCGTCACGCCGCGAAGGCAAGCAGCTGCTCGGATTTTTCGACGATCGTCATGCCGAGCGTCTGGCCAGTCCGCGCCTGCGGCTGCTTGGACGCATCGCCGATCTGGCGGATTACGTGCGCCAGCAGGGTGTGGACGTGATCTACATCGCCCTGCCCATGACCACCCAGCCACGCATCGTCCGTCTGCTGGACGATCTGCGCGACACGACCGTCTCGGTCTATTTCGTCCCCGACCTGTTCGTCACGGACCTCATCCAGGCGCGGGTGGATCATGTGGGCGGCATGCCCGTGGTGGCGGTCTGCGAAACCCCCTTCACGGGCCTCAACGGCGTGCTGAAACAGTCTTTTGATTTTCTGATGGCGGCCTGCATCCTGATCCTGATCGCCCCGCTGATGCTGGTGATCGCGGCGGCCGTGAAGTGCTCGTCGCCGGGGCCGGCGCTGTTCCGGCAATACCGCTACGGGCTCGACGGGGAACGCATCCTGGTCTACAAGTTCCGCTCCATGACGGTCTGCGAGAATGGCGAGACCATCGCCCAGGCCCGCCAGAACGATGCGCGTGTGACGCCCCTCGGCGCCTTCCTGCGGAAAACCTCTCTGGACGAGCTGCCCCAGTTCATCAACGTGCTGCAGGGGCGCATGAGCATCGTGGGCCCGCGGCCCCATGCCGTCGCCCACAACGAGATGTACCGCAAGCTCATCAAGGGCTACATGATCCGCCACAAGGTCAAGCCGGGCATCACGGGCTGGGCCCAGGTCAATGGCTGCCGCGGAGAGACCGAAACCCTCGAGAAGATGAAGCAGCGTGTGGATTTCGACCTGGAGTACCTGCGCCGCTGGTCCCTCGCCCTGGACCTGCGGATCATCCTGCGCACCGTCCGGCTGATCCGCAAGGATCCCAACGCCTACTGAAGGGAGGGCGCATCCGGCCGGTCTCCGTCACCGGAACACGGCCGATCGAGGGCTGACACTGCAGCGCAGCGGCGCGAAATGAAAAAAGGGATTGCACGAATGCAATCCCTTTTTGTCTGGCGCGCCCGGCAGGATTCGAACCCACGACCCCTTGGTTCGTAGCCAAGTACTCTATCCAACTGAGCTACGGGCGCTTGCAACTCCCAACTCCAGGACGCTGACAGAACCGCCCCCTGAAGCTGCAAGAGCCGCTTGTCGCGACTCTTGAAGTAAATTGGCGCGCCCGGCAGGATTCGAACCCACGACCCCTTGGTTCGTAGCCAAGTACTCTATCCAACTGAGCTACGGGCGCGCTGAAGAACCGGCATTATACACACATTGCGCGAAAATCAAAGCCTCCCGGCGGCACGTCCCGACGCGGCACCCTGATGCACGTCCCCGTGAGGCCGATACGGCGTTCCCCTGAGCCCCGTTCCGGTGCACACTGTCCCCAAAAACCACGAGAACAGCGCACCCGCCATGCACACCCTCGCCCTGCGCGGCCACACCCTCGAGGTCGTCCGCCGCCCTTCCGCCCATCCGCGCCCGGAGGCCCCAGCCCTTGTCTTCCTGCACGAAGGGCTCGGCTCCATCGCCATGTGGCGCGACTTCCCCCAACGCGTGGCCGACGCCACCGGCTGCGAGGCCATCGTCTATTCGCGTCACGGCTACGGCCGCTCCTCGCCGCTGACTGCACCGCGCACACCGGACTACATGCATGTGGAGGCGCTCCAGATTCTGCCGGCCGTCCTCGACGCCCTGCAGCTTCGCGCACCGATCCTCGTCGGTCACAGTGACGGCGGCTCCATCGCCCTCATCCACGCGGGCGGCACCCCGGCGCCCGTCCGTGGCGTGGTGGTGATGGCCCCCCACCTTTACGTGGAGGATGTGGCACTGGAGGGCATCCGCCGGACCGTCGACGCCTATCGGACCACGGACCTGCGCGCGCGCCTCGCCCGCTTTCATGCCGACGTGGATGGCGTGTTCGCGGGCTGGAGCGACATCTGGCTGCACCCGGATTTCCGCGACTGGAACATTGAAGCCTTCGTGTCCGCCATTCCCTGCCCCGTGATGGCTATCCAGGGCGAGGACGACGAGTACGCCACGATGGATCAGATCGACCGGATCGCCCGCCTCGCGCCGGATGTGGATCTGGTGAAGCTGGCGGACTGCCGCCACTCTCCCCACAAGGATCAGGCGGATGCCGTCGTCGAGGCCATCGCCGGCTTCGTGGCCCGCCTGCTCGACGATCCCCACTGATTTCCCGCCACCACGGAGCCATGCCACAGATGCGCGCCTATCTCTGCCAGGCTTTCGGCCCCCTCGACCAGCACGGACCGGGACAGATCGGCGACCCGCAGCCCGCCGATACCGAGATCGTCATCGACGTCGCCGCTGCCGGTGTCAATTACTACGACACCCTGATCGTCCAGGGTCGCTACCAGATCCGCCCGCCCCTGCCGTTCTCACCCGGCGGCGAGTTTGCCGGCACCGTGTGTGCCGTGGGCGCGCAGGTCCATGAATTCACCGTTGGGCAACGGGTGCTCGCCTTCAACTCCTTCGGTGGCTACGCCGAGAAGGCCCGGGCCCGGGCCGCGCAGGTGTTTCCGTTGCCCGACGCAGTCAGTTTCGAAAGCGCTGCGGCAGCCCTCGTCACCTACGCCACGGCCTGGTTCGCCCTGCACGATCGGGGCCGCATGCAGCCGGGCGAGACGGTGCTCGTGCTCGGCGCGGCCGGCGGCGTCGGACTGGCAGCCATCCAGATCGCCCGCGCCGCCGGGTGTACCGTCATCGCCGCCGCCAGCAGTCGGGAAAAGCTGGACCTGTGTGCCGCCGCCGGTGCGCACACGGGCATCGACTACCATGCAAATGATCTCAAGGACGCCGTCAAGGCCGCCACCGGCGGACGGGGCGCCGACATCGTCGTGGATGTGGTGGGCGACCGTTATACCGAAGCCGCCGTACGTGCCACCGCCTGGCGTGGCCGCGTCCTGATCATCGGCTTTGCGGCAGGTGAGATCCCGCGGGTGCCGGCCAACCTGCTGCTCCTCAAGGGATGCGAGATGGCGGGCGTCTTCTGGGACGAGTTCCTGCGCCGGGAACCGGCCGAATGCCGGCGACAGGTGGCAGCGATCCTCGACGGCATCGCCCGGGGCATCTTCCAGCCCCCCATTCACGGACGTTATGGCATTGAGGAGGCAGGCCAGGCCCTCACGCTGCTGGCTGACCGCCAGGCCACCGGCAAGCTGCTGATCGTGCCCTGAAATCCGGACCCGGCCCGGATCGGTGATGGACCGCTACCGGCCGCGACACCCGGCGCCGGTCAAGGCACCGCCGCCAGCCCGCGGGACCACGCCTATCCGGCCATCGCGAGCGGCCCGTCGTCGCCCTGGAGACCCGCCTTGCGGTTCATCGGCAGGGTGCCGCGACACTGGGGAAAACGCGAGCACCCCCAGAACGGACGGCGGATCACGTTGCGGACGACCATCCGCTCCCCGCATTCCGGACACGCCGGAGCCGTCCAGTCCCCCGTCGCCGCGAGGTCCAGCAGACGCTGCTGGCTGTCTTCGGGAAGCCGCCGGATCAATGCCAGCATCAATCTGCTGTCGAACAGGGTCATCCGCCCCTGCGCGGCAAAGGCCAGCGCGTCCGGGGCGAAGCCGCCGGGGGCCATGAAGAACGCCCGGTCGGCGCTTTCCCGTCGCCGGGTTTCGGCCAGCGCCCGGACCGCCCACACGTCGATGGTCGGTCCCCACGGCACACACCGCACGACGGCGGTCACCGCACCGGGGCGCCGTGGATCCTGGTGCAGACGGATGTCCCCCGCGCTGCTGTCCTCATCCCCCGCGTGGGTCGTGGCGGCCACCCCGCTTTCCCGGAAGAACGCGCAGCACAGCGCCTGGAAGCGCGCACGATCCAGCTGTTGCAGCACGTCCACCGACCACGCGCGTGCGCGCCGGGGCTGACTTCCCGATGGCGCCGTCGCCACCGCAGCGGCGCCTTCCGTCTGGGCCACCCGATGCGCACGACGTCCCTGTGCCCATCGTCCCGCCAGACCTGCCGCCAGGACGAGTGCGCCCCACCCCACCCCTCTTGCGGTTTCCGTCAGGGCCTCTCCGCTCAGCGATGTCTGCGACACGATTACTGGAACCGCCAGCACGCCCAGCGCGCCGCCCGCAACCACGCCGAAGATCCGCCCCCAGCGTCGCATGGCCGAGGAATGGACTTCGTCCCGAGCTGAATCCGCTGCGCCAAGCATGTTCCCGACATCCTTCTATGCAAAGGCCGAATGTTACCCCTTCAACATAGCCCGGACAACCCGCATGTCATCTTCCAGGCCCGCTGCGGACACGTGGGGTTGCCGTCGGATCGGCGTCATGTTCAGGGAGATTCACGGCGCGCCCCAGTGCGTCTAAGATCACGCGCAGAATTTCACCGTCCACAGCCCATGAATGACGTTCTCCACGCCGCCGTCACCGACGCCCTGGCACGCCACGGGCACCGGCCCGACGCCCTGCTTCCCCTGTTTCACGCCCTCCAGGACCGGATCGGCTGGGTGCCCCCCGACGCCGTGCCGATGTTGGCCACCGCCCTCAACCTGAGCCGCGCCGAGGTCCATGGCGTGCTGAGCTTCTATCCCCACTTCCGCCGTACCCGGCCCGGCCGCCACGTGCTGCAGATCTGTCGTGCCGAATCCTGTCAGGCCAGGGGGGGTGAAGCCCTGGAGGCGCATGCCCGCAGTCTGCTCGGCACCGGCTGGCATGGCACCAGCGCCGACGGCGCGGTGACGCTGGAGCCGGTCTTCTGCCTGGGCAACTGCGCCTGCTCCCCTGCCGTCCGCATCGGTGACGAACTCCTCGGTCGCATGGACGTCGCCCGCCTGGAGGCGCTGATCGCCCGCCTGCGCACATCGGAGCCCGCCCCATGAACGTCCGCCTCTTCGTGCCCGCCGACTCCGGCGCCCTCTCCGTCGGCGCCGACGACGTCGCCCGTGCCCTGGTCCGCGAAGCCGCCTCCCGCGGCGTGACGGTCGAGCTCGTCCGCAACGGATCCCGTGGCCTGTACTGGCTGGAACCTCTGGTGGAGGTGGACACGCCTGCCGGGCGCCTTGCCTACGGCCCGGTGAGCGTGGAGGACGTGCCCGGCCTCTTCGACGCCGGTTTCCTGACCGGGGGCATGCACCGACTGGGTCATGGCCTCACCGAGCACATCCCTTTCCTCGCCGGCCAGGAACGCCTCACCTTCCGCCGTGTCGGCGTGATCGATCCCCGATCCCTTGCGGACTACCAGAACCACGGCGGCTTCGACGGTCTGCGTCGGGCCCTTGCCCTGGGTGATGCCGCCGTCGTCCGAGAAGTCACCGACTCCGGCCTGCGCGGCCGGGGTGGCGCGGCCTTTCCCACGGGCATCAAGTGGGCCACCGTGCAGACGGCCGGCGACGGCGACAAATACGTGGTGTGCAATGCCGACGAAGGCGACTCCGGCACCTTCTCCGACCGCATGCTGATGGAAGGCGACCCCTTCTGCCTCGTCGAGGGCATGACCATCGCTGGCCTCGCGGTCGGCGCCCGCCGCGGCTACATCTACCTGCGGGCCGAATATCCCCATGCCTTCCGCGTGCTCGAAGCCGCCCTGGCCACCGCGCGCAGCGCCGGCTGGCTCGGCGACGATGTGGCCGGTAGCGGGCAAGCCTTCGACATCGAGCTCCGACTGGGGGCCGGGGCCTACATCTGTGGCGAGGAGACGGCCCTCCTGGAAAGCCTCGAAGGCCGCCGCGGCATCGTGCGAGCCAAGCCGCCCTTGCCGGCGCTGAGCGGCCTGTTCGGGCGCCCCACCGTCATCAACAACGTGATGAGCTTCGCCGCGGTGCCCCTCATCCTCGCCCGCGGCGCCGCCTTCTACCGGGATTACGGCATGGGCCGCTCCCACGGCACCCTGCCCTTCCAGCTCGCCGGCAACCTGCGTCATCCGGGGCTCGTGGAAAAGGCCTTCGGCATCACCCTGCGCGAACTCCTCCTCGACTACGGCGGCGGCTCCGCCAGCGGACGGCCGATTCGCGCCGTGCAGGTGGGCGGCCCGCTGGGCGCCTACATTCCAGAGTCCCGCTTCGACGTGCCCCTCGACTACGAGACCTACGCCGCCATGGGCGCGATGATCGGCCACGGCGGCATCGTCGCCTTCGACGACCGCGCCGACCTGGGCCGCCTGGCCCGCTACGCGCTGGAATTCTGCGCCCTCGAATCCTGCGGCAAATGCACGCCCTGCCGCATCGGCAGCGTGCGCGGCGTGGAACTCATCGACCGCCTCCTCGCAGGTACCGACCGGCCCCGCGACCGGGCCCTGCTGGACAGCCTCTGCGACACCATGATCCACGGCTCCCAGTGCGCCCTGGGGGGCATGGCGCCGCTCCCTGTCCAGTCCCTCCTGACGCATTTTCCCGACGCCTTCGGCCTCGCGCCGACCGCTGCCTGAGGCACGCCCGCCATGTCCCTGCCCTGCCCCCCCGATGCCGGCACCCCGGCCCGCGACGGCGAAGCCACCGTCCGCCTCCTCATCGACGGCCAACCAGTCTGCGTGCCCGCCGGCACCAGCGTGATGCACGCCGCCCACACGGCCGGCTGCGCGATCCCCAAACTGTGCGCCACCGACCGCCTGGAAGCCTTTGGCGCCTGTCGCCTGTGCCTGGTCGAGATCGACGGGCGCAAGGGCTATCCGGCCTCATGCACCACACCGGTGGCGCCGGACATGGTCGTGCGCACCCACACACCGCGCCTCGCCGAGCTGCGCCGCAATGTGATGGAACTGACGATCTCGGACCATCCGCTGGACTGCCTCACCTGCGCCGCCAACGGCCGCTGCGAACTCCAGGACATGGCCGGCGCGGTGGGCCTGCGCGCGGTGCGATACGGCCTGGACGGTGCCAACCACCTGGGCGATCGGGCCGACGATTCGAACCCTTATTTCCGCTACGACCCGTCCAAGTGCATCGTGTGCAACCGCTGCGTGCGCGCCTGCGAGGAGATCCAGGGCAGCTTTGCCCTGAGCATCGTCGGCCGCGGTTTCGATTCACGGGTCCGCGCCGGCCAGGACGAGTCCTTCATGGCCTCCGAGTGCGTGTCCTGCGGCGCCTGTGTGAGTGTCTGCCCCACCGCCACGCTGATGGAAAAGTCCGTCATCGAACACGGCCAGGGCGAACGCCGCGTGACCACCACCTGCGCCTACTGCGGCGTGGGGTGTTCCTTCGATGCGGAGGTCAAGGGCAACTCCGTGGTGCGCATGGAGCCAACCCGCGACGGCGGTGCCAACCAGGGCCATGCCTGCGTCAAGGGTCGCTTCGCGTGGGGTTACGCCACCCACCCGGACCGCGTCACCACGCCGATGATCCGCCCGAGCATCGACGCCCCCTGGCAAAAGGTGAGCTGGGAAGAGGCCGTCACCCACGCCGCCGCCGAATTCCGGCGCATCCAGGCCGAGCACGGTCGCGGCGCCATCGGCGGCATCACCTCGTCCCGCTGCACCAACGAGGAGACCTACCTCGTCCAGAAGCTGGTGCGCACGGCCTTCGGCAACAACAACGTGGACACCTGCGCCCGCGTCTGTCATTCCCCCACCGGCTACGGCCTCAAGCAGACGCTGGGAGAGTCCGCCGGCACCCAGGACTTCGCCTCTGTTCTGAAGGCCGACGTGGTGGTGGTGATCGGCGCCAACCCCACCGACGGCCACCCGGTGTTCGGCGCCCTCCTCAAACGGCGCCTGCGCCAGGGCGCCCGGCTGATCGTTGTGGACCCACGCGCCATCGACCTGGTGCGCTCGCCCCATGTGGAAGCCACCCACCACCTGCAACTGTTGCCCGGCACCAACGTGGCGATGATCAACGCCCTCGCCCACACCGTGGTCACCGAAGGTCTCGCCGACGAAGCCTACGTGCAGGCCCGTTGCGACCTGGCCTCCTGGCAGGCCTGGCGCGACTTCGTCGCCCGCCCCGAGCACGCCCCGGAAGCCGTGGAGGCCGTCACCGGCGTGCCCGCCGAAGCCATCCGCGCAGCCGCCCGCCTGTATGCCACCGCCGGCAACGGCGCCATTTACTACGGCCTCGGTGTCACCGAACACAGCCAGGGCTCCACGATGGTCATGGGCATCGCCAACCTGGCCATGGCCACCGGCAACGTGGGCCGCCCCGGCGTCGGCGTGAATCCCCTGCGTGGCCAGAACAACGTGCAGGGCAGCTGCGACATGGGCTCCTTTCCCCACGAGCTGCCCGGCTACCGGCACGTTTCCGACGCCACCGTGCGGGGCAGCTTCGAGGCCGCCTGGGGCGTGCGTCTCGACCCCGAACCCGGCCTGCGCATCCCCAACATGCTCGAAGCGGCGCTCGACGGCAGCTTCCGCGGGATCTACATCCAGGGCGAGGACATCGTCCAGTCCGACCCCAACACCCAGCACGTGGAGGCCGCTCTGGCCCAGATGGAATGCGTCGTGGTGCAGGACCTCTTCCTCAACGAGACCGCCAAGTTCGCCCACGTCTTCCTGCCCGGCGCCAGCTTCCTGGAAAAGGACGGCACCTTCACCAATGCCGAGCGGCGCATCTCCCGTGTACGGCGGGTGATGCCGCCCCTCTCCGGCAAGGCCGACTGGGAAGCCACCCTGGCCCTCGCGGCCGCGCTGGGACATCCGATGCCCTACGACCACCCGTCGGACATCATGGACGAGATCGCCCGCCTCACCCCCAGTTTCAGCGGCGTCACCTACGAGCTGCTGGAGCGCCGCGGCAGCGTGCAGTGGCCCTGCAACGCCGATGCGCCGGAGGGCACGCCGACGATGCACGTGGACCGCTTCATCCGCGGCCAGGGCCGCTTCATGCTCACGCCCTACGTCCCCACCTCCGAACGGGTCACCCGCCGCTTCCCGCTGCTCCTCACCACCGGTCGCATCCTCAGCCAGTACAACGTGGGCGCCCAGACACGGCGCACGCCCAACGTGGCCTGGCACGGCGAGGACCGCCTCGAGATCCATCCCACGGACGCGGAAGACCGGGGCATCCGCGACGGCGACTGGGTCGGCATCGCCAGTCGCGCCGGCGAGACGGTGCTGCGCGCCACCCTCACCGAGCGGGTACAGCCCGGCGTGGTCTATACCACCTTCCACTTCCCTGAATCGGGCGCCAACGTGATCACCACGGACAACTCCGACTGGGCCACCAACTGCCCCGAATACAAGGTCACCGCCGTGCAGGTCACCCTGTGCGCCCAGCCCTCCGACTGGCAACAGCGCTTCGCCCTGCGCCACCATCGCCAGCGCGGCCTGCAGGCCACCGCCACGGGAGGCATCCCCCATGAATGAGGCCAAGCTTGTCAACATGGCCAACCAGATCGCCACGGCTGTCGCCGCCAACGCCGAGCCGGCCCGCGCCGCCATCGACGTGGCCGAGCATCTCATGCGCTTCTGGGATCCCCGCATGCGCGCGGGGCTGATCGCCTGCGCCGGCGGCGCGGCCGGACTCGACCCGCTGGTGCGGGAAGCCGTCGCCCGGCTGCGGGATCAGGCCCAGGCCACCGCCTGACCGGATCGACCGCGCTCCGGGCTGCGCGGCGGGCGTACCTGCGCCGGTACCACGCCGTGCCGACGCAGCAAGCTTCCGAGCAGCTCCACCCGACGTCCATGTACGCGGATCAGCCCTTCATCGGACAGTTCGCGAAAGATCCGTGACAGCGTCTCCGGCGTAAAGCCCAGGCGGGCCGCGAGCAGATACTTCGGAATCTCCAGATCGAGGCTGACGCTGTCGCCCCAACCGGCGGCCGGAGCCACCGCGCGCAGCAGATAGTCCACCACCTTCTCGCAGCCGGACTGGAAGCAGTCCGCCGCGATGTCCCGTTCGATGGCCGTCTGGCGGTCGGCGACGGTCTGCAGCAGGCGCATGGAAAGCCGCGCGTCGTATTCGATGGCCCGCATGACGCCCTCGCGACCAATCACCAGCACCACGGACGCCCCCACCGTCTCCGCCGATGACACGTGGGGCGCCTGTCCGAACAGTTCGGCCACCCCGAAAGCCTGGGGCGCATGGACGATGTCGATGACCTTCTCGCCCCCCTCCGCAGACGTTACCGCCACTTTCACCTGCCCCGACAGCAAGTAATATAGGGCGCGCGGCAGCTCGCCGGTGGCGTAGATCCCGCGGCCCTTGGGCAGCGTGGCCACATGACCGGCCCGCGACAGTTCCGCCACCGCCCGGGGATCCAGCCCCGCAAACAGACGAATGCCCGGCAGGACGGCCGACAACTCGACAGGACTGGTCTTCATGGTTTCTCCCGCGTGGATGTAATTTTTGGCTTGCGGTCCGGCCACGCCAGCAGCCCGACCATGCGCGCAGTCTAGGCAAGCGCCTTCGCCTCGATTTGATTTAAGTCAGAGGCGGCCATGAAGACATTGGCATCGACTACCCCGAAAGTGATACCCGAAATTCACCCGAAAATGTTCATCAACATGTTGTTGTGTAACACTATTTTTACTAACACCGGCACGCAGCCCAGCGATCTCCGTACGCACATGGCGAGCACTGGCCTATCCCAAAGTTTCCGATGGAAGCCAGGCCATGCGCCCTGCAGCGGAGACCCGGCGTGAGGCCCCCTGACGCAGCCGCCTTTGTCACCGCTCGTGCGCCTCGACGACTTTCCGTCGTCGCGCGCCTCGGCGCCCTGATCGCGGCCATCGGCGCGCTGGCCGTCGTGTCCATCCTGGCCTCCATGACCGTCGCTGAGCTGGCCTCAGGCCAGGCCCGTGCGATCAACCTCGCCGGCTCCCTGCGCATGCAGTCCTATGTCATCGCCGCCACCCTCGCCGACGGCGAACACGGCGCGCTGCTCGAGCGGGCGCTCAGCGGATTCGATGAACGCTATGCCGCCCAGGCGCTCACGACCGCCCTGCCGGCATCCGCCGAGGCGTCCATCCGACTCGCCTACGACGACGTCGGACTGTTCTGGGCCCAGACCTTTCGCCCGTATGCTGAAGCCGCCCCAGAGCCTGACCGGGACGCGCGCAATCGCCTGACCGCCGATCTGGTGGCGCGCATCGATCATCTGGTCGCGCTGATCGAGCACAATCTGGAATCCCGCCTGCAGACCCTGCGCCTCGTCCAGGGCATCTCCCTCTTCCTGCTGCTCGTACTGGGCGGTGTGGTGGTCCATCAGATCAACCGCCAGGTACGCGCGCCCCTCGGTGAATTGCTGACCTGCGCCCACGTCGTACGACGCGGCGACTTTTCGGTTCGCGCCGCCCCTCGGCCGCCGGACGAACTCGGCCAGCTTGGCGAAGCCTTCAACTACATGGTGGAGGATCTGTCCCGCAGTTACTCCCAGCTGGAGACGCGGGTCGAGGAAAAGACCCGGGAACTGGCCCGCAGCAACCAGTCGCTCGAACTGCTCTATCGCACGACCCGCGCGCTGTCCGAGGCCGACCTCACACAGGACAGCCTGTTGAAGGTGCTGAACGAGGTCGAACGACTGGCCGGCGTTCGGGCTGGCGCCCTGTGCGCGGATCCCGGTGACGGGCGCCCGCTCGTCGTGCTGGCCACCGACATGGACACCGACCTCGTCGCCCGTCTGCCTCTGGACGGGCCGCCATCGGCCGCCCCGGCCGCGTTGCAGGTGCTACCTGCCCTCTCCTACGCAGGCGACGGCGCACTCATCACCGTCCCCGTCTCAGACGGCGTCCGCAGCCTGGGCCGCCTGTTCCTGCAGCTCCCTGACAGTGCCCCGCCGGCCGAGTGGCAGACACCGCTGCTCGAAACCGTGGGACGCCATGTGGGCGCAGCCCTCGCCAACGCCCGCCGCCATGAGGAACGTCACCGCCTCGCGCTCCTGGACGAGCGGGCGGTGATCGCACGGGAACTCCACGACTCCCTGGCCCAGTCCCTGTCCTACCTCAAGATCCAGGTGACCCGCCTGCAGAACCTTCTCGCCCGCCAGTCCGTCTCCGACCCGGTGGGCGATGTGGTGCGCGAGCTGCGCGACGGCCTCAACGAGGCCTACCGACAGTTGCGCGAACTCCTCACCACCTTCCGCCTGCGTATCGACGGACGCGGCCTCACCGCAGCCATCGACGACAGCGTCCGGGAATTCAGCCAACGGGGCGGCCTCGCGATCCATCTGAGCAATCGCATTGCCGGCCTGGAACTGCCCGCCGGCCGCGAGATCCACGTCCTGCAGATCATCCGCGAAGCCCTCTCCAACATCGAGCGGCACGCCCGCGCCCACACCGTGGACATCGTGCTCGAGCGCCTCGACGCCGGCGACCTGCGCGTGTGCATCGACGACGACGGCGTCGGCATCGGCGAACAGCCGGCACCGCCGAGACGCTTCGGCATTGCCATCATGCACGACCGCGCCCGCAGTCTCGATGGCGCGCTCACCGTGACGGCCCGTACGGATCGTGGCACCCGCGTGGAGCTGTGTTTTCCGGCCGAACCACCCGCCCCACCCTCACCCCGTGGAATTTCCCCATGACCGCCACCGAAGCACCCAGCACTGTCATCGTGATCGACGATCATCCCCTGTTCCGCAAGGGGGTATGCCAGCTCATCGCCCTGTCCGACCGCCTGCGCCTCGTGGGCGAAGCCTCCAGCGGAGAAGACGGACTCACGCTTGCCCAGACGGCCGATCCGGATCTGATCCTGCTCGATCTGAACATGAAGGGCATGAGCGGCATCGACACCCTGCGCGCCTTGCGGGACGCCGACCTGGGCGCACGCATCATCATCCTGACCGTATCCGATGCAGCCGAGGACCTGGTCGCCGCCATCCGCGCCGGCGCCGATGGCTATCTGCTGAAGGACACGGAGCCGGAAGATCTCCTCGCACGGATGTCGGAAGCCCTCGCCGGCCGGATCGTCATCGACGACAGCCTGACCGGCCTGCTCGCCCGTTCCCTGCGCGAAGAGGCGCAATCAGCCGAACGCAGCCTCGCTCATCTCACGGAACGGGAGCGCGCCATCCTCCAGTGTCTCGCCACCGGACTCTCGAACAAGCTCATCGGCCGGGAACTCGGCATCGCCGAAGGTACCGTCAAGGTCCATATCAAGAGTCTGCTCAGGAAACTCAAGTTCCGTTCGCGCCTGGAAGCCGCTGTGTGGGCCATTGAGCAGGACACGCGCTGACCCTCCACCTTCCTGCCGACACGGCTGCGTCTCACCGCTCATGTGTTCCGGCGGGAACCGACGGACATGTGGCGGAGCGTCCACCCATCCGCGCCCCGCGAGCGACACCCCCACCCCGATTGCATCGGCTGGCGCGCCTCGAACCGGCAGGCGGATTTCACCATCGCCGCACAAGAGGGCGCCACGCGCCCCGCGACGGCATCCGGTGCCCGGTTCCTGCCCCATTTGCGTAGCCGGTTTGAGCTGCGGGTGGCACAGGACTACTGCGCACTGCGCGGTACGCCGGCCTCCACGATGTGCCGGGCGCCGCGCTCCCGCGCCGGCCCGGACCCAAGCCGGATCACCCACCCCACCAGGCGAAGATTCACCAGCCGGGGCTTGGTGCTGGAGATGGCGATGGAAGGCGCACAGCGCGCCTGTACCGCCCGCTGCCCGCGCCGCAGACGCCCCTTTTGCCTGCCCCGGAGCGGACGGTGGCGCAGAAATGACAAAGGCCCCTTTCGGGGCCCAGGTCAGTGTGGCGGAGAGTGAGGGATTCGAACCCTCGATACGAGTTTTGGCCCGTATGCTCCCTTAGCAGGGGAGTGCCTTCGACCTCTCGGCCAACTCTCCACACGAGCCCGGCATTATAGATACGCCAGGCGTGTCGGTCAAATCACGCAGCGGCCTGATCCAGACCGAATGCACGATGCAGCACCCGCACGGCCAGCTCCAGGTACTTCTCGTCGATGGCGACGGAGATCTTGATCTCGGAGGTGGAGATCATCTGGATGTTGATGCCTTCTTCAGCCAGGGTGCGGAACATGCGGGATGCGACGCCCGGGTGGGAGCGCATGCCGACGCCAACGATGGAGACCTTGGCCATGGTGCGATCACCCTTGATCTCGCGGGCGCCAACGTGGGCCTGGACGTCCTGAAGGATCTTGACCGTCTTGTCGTAATCACTGCGATTGACGGTGAAGGAGAAATCCGTGGTGCCGTCGTGACCGACATTCTGGATGATCATGTCCACATCCACGTTGGCATCCGCAACGGGCCCGAGGATCTGGTAGGCAATGCCGGGCTTGTCAGGGACGCCGAGCACGGTGAGCTTGGCTTCGTCGCGGTTGAAGGCAATGCCGGAGATGATCGGCTGTTCCATGTTCTTGTCTTCCTCAACGGTAATCAGGGTGCCTTCGCCTTCCTCCTGGAAGCTGGACAGGACCCGAAGCTTGACTTTGTACTTGCCGGCGAATTCCACCGAACGGATCTGGAGCACCTTGGAGCCCAGGCTGGCCATCTCGAGCATTTCCTCGAAGGTGATGGTGTCCAGCTTGCGGGCCTCCGGCACGATGCGCGGATCGGTGGTGTAAACCCCATCCACGTCCGTATAGATCTGGCACTCGTCCGCCTTGAGCGCCGCCGCCAGGGCCACGCCTGTGGTATCGGAGCCGCCTCGCCCGAGGGTGGTGATGTTGCCTTCCGCATCGACGCCCTGGAAGCCCGCCACCACCACCACGCGACCGGCATCGAGATCACGACGCATGTTGTCGCCGTCGATGTCGAGGATGCGGGCCTTGGTGAAGGAACTGTCGGTGAGGATGCGCACCTGACCGCCGGTGTAGCTGCGCGCCGGAACGCCCACTTCTTCCAGCGCCATGCAGAGCAGGCCGATGGTGACCTGCTCGCCGGTGGACACGACCACATCGAGCTCACGGGGGCTCGGACTGCCGCTGATTTCCTTGGCCAGGGCGATCAGCCGATTCGTCTCCCCGCTCATCGCGGAGAGGACCACGACGGTCTGGTGCCCCTGGGCATGAAACTTCGCGACCCGCTTGGCAACGTTCTTGATCCGCTCGGGATTTCCGACGGAGGTGCCGCCATACTTTTGAACTATGAGCGCCATCTTGACTTCTAAGAGTGAAGGGTGTGGAAAACATGCAATCTTAGCGGATCAGAGCAGTTCGTGCAGCTTCCTCATGCGTCATGCCCCTGCTTCCCGTCTGAACCGAGATCGGCAAAAATCCCGTCATGAAGGGTGTGGATCCTGTCACAAAAAAAACGGTCAGATTTCTCTAATCGAACAGAATGGGGCGTTGTATGTCCTCCGCGTAGTAATCTATACTTTCTGACATATAACGAAAGTTATATCAGCAAAACTCCTGATGCGCTGCTCAAACTGACAGAGTGACTTATCTAAGAAGGATGGCAACATGAAGACGAATGAGAAGGTGGACGTGCGCGAAATCCGTCGCAAGCTTGGCATGAACCAGTCCCAGTTCTGGTCCAAAATCGGCGTGACGCAAAGTGGCGGCTCCCGCTACGAGAGTGGTCGCAACATTCCCCGCCCCGTCCAGGCCCTGCTCCGCCTCGTGCATATCGAGCAGGTGGACATCAACAAGATCAAGAAGGATGACGTGGAAGTTGTTGAATATCTTAAGGCCACGAATCCCGAGCTGTTCAAGACGCTCAAAAAGGAAGCCCGCGCCAAGCGCAAGGAACGTGTTCCTCACTGAGCGGACGCGCCGCTTACGGGCTGACATTCACGGTCAGCCCGGTTTTCCGGAGGGCGACGGCAATGTGCTCGAGTTCTTCGGCACTCAGGGGCTGAAGGTGGATGGCTTCAGGCTGGTGCGATTGCCGTACGACGCCATAAAGCAGGATGCCTTTAAGCCCCTCGAGTCCGGCTTTTTGCAGAAATGCGACATATGAATCTGAAAATTCTTGTGTCGGCAATTCGCCATCCCACCGGAAAACACACGTCTGTACCCATGTTGGGCAAATCGAAGCCGTCAATGCCAGACGACGCGCGTGCGCGGCCGGATCAATATCCACGCCGTTGATCTTCAGAATCTCTTCCCGTGTACCGGCATCGACCTTGAACCACACCTCGCCCCCCGCTTCGGCGAGCGTCCTGAAGGCCGCCTGAACGGAAGGGCGATCCGCGAGACTGCCATTCGTGATGACCCGGATCGGCACATTCCTCAGACCGCACGCGTTCCGGATTCCGACAACGCGTTCCATGATGTCGGCAAATGCCTTGCAGCTTGTCGGCTCCCCATTTCCCGAAAAGGCAATGTCGCGGATCACCCTCATCTCTTCCGGGACATGATCCTTCATGAATTGGCCCTGCTGCAGTTCTGTCAGGAAACCCTGCAATTCCGCCGCCAGCAGCTCGATATCAATGGACGGGGCCGCCCCCCGAACCAGCCCTGGCACCTGGCAATACGCGCAATGCCAGTTGCACGCATTGTTGGGATTGAGGTTGATCCCCACCGACACGCCCCGTGCCCGCCGTGACACCACGGGATAGACGTAGGTCAGCGCACTGAAGCTGCGGTTGTGATCGGCGACGGTGAGCATCTGCGAGGAAGCGGTCATGGAAGATCCGGTGCGGGAAACGAGCTGCGTATAATACGAGACCTTTTTTCCCGTCCGCCGTTCCCATGCGAATCACGCGCCGCCTGGAATTCGATGCAGGCCACCGCATTCCCGACCACGCCAGCCAGTGCCGCCACCTCCACGGCCACCGCTATGCCCTCGAGATCACCCTGTCGGGCGACGTCGTCCGGGCCGACGGTGCGCCGATCAACGGCATGGTCATGGACTTTGCCGACGTCAAGGCCATCGCCAAGGAACATGTCGTCGATGTGTGGGACCACGCCTTCCTGGCCTATCGCCACGACACGGCCGTGGTGGGCTTCCTCCAGTCCATGCCCGGACACAAGACGGTCATCCTCGACGTCGTCCCCACCGCCGAGAATCTGGCTGCCGAGGCCTTTCGCATTCTTGATCCACTCTACCGCGACGTGTACGGCAACCACCTGCGCCTTGAGCGCATCCGCCTCTACGAAACGCCCAACTGCTGGGCCGACGCCCTGCGGGACTGAACCCCGACACCACGCCTCACACGTAACGTACCCGCAGCCGCCCGACACCCTCCACCCCGGCCTCCACCACGTCGCCGGCCACCACGGGCCCTACGCCGTCCGGTGTGCCGGTGAAGACCAGGTCGCCCGGCTCCAGCCGGAAATAACGCGACAGGTGCGCGACGATTTCCGCCACCGACCAGATCATGTCGGCAATGTCGGCCCGCTGACGTGACTCGCCGTTCCGCTCCAGCCAGATCGCCGCCCGCTGCGGGTGACCGATCGCCCCGGCCGGCACCAGCGTCGACAGGGGCGCCGAGCGGTCGAAGGCCTTGCCCAGCTCCCACGGCCGCCCCTTGTCCTTGAGCGCCGTCTGCAGATCCCGCCGCGTCATGTCGAGCCCGACGCCATACCCCCACACGTGGGCCAGCGCCTCGTCGACAGGAATGTCCGCGCCCCCCAGGCCGATGGCCACCACCAATTCGGCCTCGTAATGCAGGTTGGCCGTGGCCACGGGATAGGGCAGCTCCAGCACCCCTTCCGGTCCCACGGAAACCACCGCGTCGGCCGGTTTGCAGAAGAAGAACGGCGCCTCACGCGTCGGATCCGCCCCCATTTCGCGGGCGTGGGCCGCGTAATTGCGTCCCACGCAATACACCCGACGCACTGGAAACAGCCCGTCCCCCAACACTGGCACCACCACCGGTCTGGGCGGTTCGATCACATACGCCACGACACACGCTCCTTACGTCAATCCTGCCGTCTGCGCCGTAACCGGCGCCCGAATGAGCGCCGCACGCCCGCTCCGGTGGTAACCCGCTACCACCCACACGCCCGACCCTCTCGCCACACTTTAACCTCCCACACCCCCACGGAGACTTTCATGACCAAGAAAATCCTGATGATCTGCGGCGACTTCTGCGAAGACTACGAAACCATGGTGCCGTTCCAGGCCCTGCTGGCGGTCGGCCATCGCGTGGACGCCGCCTGCCCGGGCAAGAAGGCCGGCGACACCATCGCCACTGCCATCCACGACTTCGAAGGCGACCAGACCTACACCGAGAAGCGCGGCCACGCCTTCGCCCTCAACGCCACCTTCGCCGAGCTGCGCCCCGAAGACTACGACGCCCTGCTGATTCCCGGTGGTCGCGGTCCGGAGTACCTGCGCACCTACCCGACGGTGATCGCCGCCGTGCGCCACTTCTTCGAGGCCGGCAAGCCCGTCGCCGCCATCTGCCATGGTGCCCAACTCCTCGCCGGCGCCCGCGTGCTGGAAGGCCGCACCTGCTCCGCCTATCCCGCCTGCCGCGCTGAAGTGGAACTGGCGGGCGGCACCTATGCCGACATCCCCATCGACCAGGCCGTCACCGACGGTAATCTGGTCACGGCACCCGCCTGGCCCGCCCACCCGGCGTGGATCGCCCAGTTCCTCGCCGTACTGGGCACACGCATCAGCCTCTGAGGCGCGGCGCCTCCGGACCGCCTACAATGGCCAGACGGGGGCCTGCCCGTGTGCCTGGATGCGCGACCACCATGTGCCAGATCTTCATCAACGCCGACCCCGACCTCTACGCCACCCGCAGCCGCTCCCTGCGCCTGCATGGCGTGGCCACCAGCCTGCGCCTTGAAAACCTGTTCTGGCAGGTGCTTGAAGAAATCGGTGCCCGTGACGGCCTCACGGTGCCCCAGCTGACCAGCCGACTCTACGACGAACTCCTGCAGAGCGGCCGCCTCGACGACAGCACCAACTTCGCCTCCTTCCTGCGCGTCTGCTGCCTGCGCTACCTGCGCCTGCAACTCAGCGGCCGCATCCCCGCCGACACGGCCGTGCCAATCCGCGAACTGGACCCCGCCTGGGTGCTGACCGCCGAGCGCCACCCCTGCGCCTGAGGCCACCCGCCATGATCGACCTGCACTACTGGACCACCCCCAACGGCCACAAGATCACCCTGTTCCTGGAGGAAACCGGCCTGCCCTACCGCATCGTGCCGGTGAACATCGGGCGCGGCGAGCAGTTCCAGCCAGACTTCCTGCGCATCGCCCCCAACAACCGTATTCCGGCCATCGTCGACCACGCCCCGGCCGATGGCGGCGCGCCCGTGTCGGTCTTTGAATCTGGTGCCATCCTCCTTTACCTGGCCGAAAAGACCGGGCGCTTTCTCTCCACCGAACTGCGCGTGCGCCTCGACACCCTGCAATGGCTGTTCTGGCAGATGGGCGGACTCGGTCCCATGGCGGGCCAGAACCACCACTTCGTGCAGTACGCCCCCGAACGCATCCCCTACGCCATCGAACGCTACGTCAAGGAGACCGCCCGCCTCTACGCCGTGCTCGACCGCCGTCTGGCCGACCGGGACTTCATCGCGGGCGCAGACTATTCGATCGCCGATATGGCCTGCTACCCGTGGATCGTGCCCCACGACCGCCAGCAACAGGACCTCGCGCACTTTCCCCACCTCGCCCGCTGGTTCGACGCCATCCGGGCACGACCCGCCACCGTGCGCGCCTACGCCCTGGCCGAGCGCATCCACGCCGCCCCCGTGGTGGATGATGCCGCCCGCCAGGTCCTGTTCGGACAGGACGCCGGCACCGTGAAACGCCCCTAGCCCGCGGCACGGGCGGGCCGATTCCGGTAGAATGCCCGCCTCCCTGAAGCTGCCTCCGCCCTGGGCCCGGGACTGCTTCCCCCTCCACCCGGCCCGCGCCTCCCGCCGTCCATGACTGACGCCATCGAACGCTTCGACCAGCTCGACCTGCAACCGGCGATCCTCGCCGCTCTGGCCGAGATCGGGTACGAAACCCCTTCGCCCATCCAGGCCGCCTGCATTCCCCACCTCCTCGCAGGCCAGGACATCCTCGGCGAAGCCCAGACCGGCACCGGCAAGACCGCCGCCTTCGCCCTGCCGGCCCTCGACCGGGTGGACCTCGCCCGCCGCGAACCCCAGGTGCTGGTCCTCACGCCCACCCGCGAGCTGGCCATCCAGGTGGCCGAGGCCTTCCAGCGCTACGCCAGCCGGATGGCCGGCTTCCACGTGCTGCCCCTTTACGGCGGCCAGAGCATGGTCGTGCAGTTGCGCCAGCTCCAGCGCGGCGCCCACGTCATCGTCGGCACGCCGGGCCGCATCATGGACCACATCGAGCGCAAGAGCCTCAACCTGGACGGCCTCGCCACCCTGATCCTCGACGAAGCCGACGAAATGCTGCGCATGGGCTTTATCGACGACGTGGAGTGGATCCTCGAACACACCCCCGCCGAGCGGCAGACCGCCCTGTTTTCCGCCACGATGCCGGACGCCATCCGGCGGGTCGCCCACCGCTATCTGCGCGAACCCCGCGAGGTGAAGATCAAGGCCGCCACGGCAACCGTCTCCACCATCCACCAGCGCTACCTGCAGATCGCTGGCGCCCACAAGCTCGACGCCCTGACCCGCATCCTCGAAGTGGAAGACGACTTCGACGCCGCCATCGTCTTCGTGCGCACCAAGACCGCCACCGTGGAGCTCGCCGAAAAGCTTGAAGCCCGCGGTTACGCCGCTGCCTGCCTCAACGGCGACATGACCCAGCAGCTGCGCGAGCGGGTCATCGAGCAGCTCAAGGCCGAAACCCTCGACATCGTCGTCGCCACCGACGTGGCCGCCCGCGGCATCGATGTGCCGCGCATCAGCCACGTCATCAATTACGACATCCCCTACGACACCGAAGCCTACGTCCATCGCATCGGCCGCACTGGCCGCGCCGGGCGCACCGGCAATGCCATCCTCTTTGTCGCCCCACGGGAAAACCACCTCCTGCGCCAGATCGAACGTGCCACCCGCCAGCCTATCGAAGCGCTCAAGCTGCCCAGCCGCGAGGCCGTCGCCGACAAGCGCGTCGCCGCCTTCCGCCAGCAGGTGGCCGAAGTTCTGGCGTCCGAGGAACTGGACTTCTTCCTCGACGTCATCGCCGGCATCGAGGACGCACACGACGCCGAAATCCACGAGATCGCCGCCGCCCTCGCCTTCCTGGCCCAGAAGGAACGCCCGCTGCAGATGCCCGACAACGGCCAGCCCGACATCGCCCAGTTTGCCGGCAGCACCCAGCGCGAACGTCCGGCCCGCGAAAACCGCGGCGAGATCCTCGAACGTCGCCGTGACTACGCCGAAGGGCGCCTGATGCGCTATCGCATCGACGTGGGTCGCGAACACCTGGCCAGCCCCCGCGACATCGTCGGCGCAATCGCCAACGAAGGCGGCATCGACAGCCGCTACATCGGCCAGATCAACCTCTACGAAGACTACAGCACCGTCGAACTGCCCGCCAATCTACCGCCCGACGTGGTGCAGACCCTGCGCCGCGCCCGCGTTCGCCAGCAGGCCCTCAACCTGCGCCCGGCCAGCGCCGAGGAATCCGCGCGCCCGCGCGGCGGGCGTCCAGCCGGAAAGCCGCCCCGCAAGGACGGCCCTGGCGGCTTCAAGCCACGCAAACCCCGCGCCTGAAGACTGACCGGGCCACCCTGCCCCGGCCCGGCCGGGGCCGATTCAGCCGCGCCAGCATCGGGCGCCCCCGCGCGCCGCGTCCAGACCTGTCAAAGTGTCGCGAGTGCGCGTTGCTTCGCCCCCACAGTCGCTTGCTGACCCGGCCCGAGCCTATCCAGCTCTGTTAAACTGCAACATTTCAGTCATCACGTTGCAATAAACAGCCCATGTTTGGACGTCTCCTGCCCCAGGAAGGGCAATTTTTCGAGTATTTCAATGCCCACGCGGCGCAGATCGTGCTCGGCGCCCAGGAACTCGTCGCGCTGATGGAAGACCTCTCCAGCGCCGACCGTCGCATCTCTGCCATCGAGGGCATCGAACAGAGCGCCGACCGCATCACCCACGACACCATTGCCCAGCTCCACAAGAGCTTCATCACGCCCCTCGACCGGGACGAGATCCACAGTCTCATCAATGCGATGGACGACATCCTCGACACCGTCCAGGACGTGGCCGAGTGCACCACCCTCTACCACCTCCAGCGCAGCACGCCGGAGGCTGTCCAGCTCGCCAACATCAGCCTGTCCTGCTGCACCCGCGTCAAGATCATCGTCGGGCTCATCTCCAACATGGACAACGCCAGCGCCATCCTGCAGACCTGCCAGGAAATCGACCGCCTCGAGACCGATGCCGACCGCATCATGCGCGCCGCCATGTCGCGCCTGTTCCGGGATGAGCGGGACGCCCTCCAGGTCATGAAGCTCAAGGCCATCTACGAGCAGCTCGAATCCATCACCGACCGCTGCGAGGACGTCGCCAAGATCGTCGAAGGCATCGTGCTCGAAAACGCCTGAGTCCGTCATGGAATCCCTGCATATCAGCCTCTGGGTGGTCACCGGGCTGGTGGTCGTGGCGCTGCTCTTTGATTTCATGAACGGCTTCCACGACGCCGCCAACGCCATCGCGACGGTCGTCTCCACCGGCGTGCTCAAGCCCCACCAGGCCGTCGCCTGGGCCGCCTTCTTCAACTTCGTCGCCCTCTTCGTGTTCCACCTCAAGGTGGCCAGCACCGTCGGAAAGGGCATCGTCGATCCCGCCGCGGTCGATCATTTCCTGATCTTCGGCGCCCTCATCGGCGCCATCGCCTGGAACGTCATCACCTGGTACTACGGCATCCCGTCGAGCTCGTCCCACGCCCTCATCGGCGGACTGGTCGGCGCCGCCATGGCCAAGGCCGGCACTGCGCCGCTGATCTCGGCGGGCATCTGGAAGACCGTCGCATTCATCCTCGTCTCACCCCTGGTGGGCTACCTGCTCGGCTCGCTGATGCTGGTCATCGTCGCCTGGATCTGCCGGCACAAGCCCCAGCGCCGGGTGGACAAATGGTTCCGCCGCCTGCAACTCGTCTCCGCGGCGCTGTACAGCCTGGGACACGGCGGCAACGACGCCCAGAAGACCGTGGGCATCATCTGGATGCTCCTCATCGCCGCCGGCGTCACCGCCCAGGGTGATCCGGTGCCCATGTGGGTGGTTGTCCTGTGTTACCTCGCCATTGGCCTCGGCACCCTGTTCGGCGGCTGGCGCATCGTCAAGACCATGGGCCAGCGCCTCACCAAGCTCAAACCGGTGGGCGGCTTCTGCGCCGAGACCGGCGGTGCGCTGACCCTGTTCATGGCGTCCAGCCTGGGCATCCCCGTATCCACCACCCACACCATCACCGGCGCCATCGTCGGCGTGGGCTCGGTACGCCGAACCGCCGCCGTGCGCTGGGGCCTCGCCGGCACCATCGTGTGGGCCTGGGTCCTCACCATCCCGTGCTCGGCCCTGATCGCCGCACTGGCTTACTGGGCAGGGCTTCAGATCATGTGACGGTCCGCTTGACGCGCGCGGGGAATCATCCGATCCTCGCGCCCGTCCGAATCTGCAGATCTCCCTCGATGGCGCCTCCGACCCTCAAACAGCAAAAGACCTTCGCCCTCATCCGCATCATTGGCGGCATGGCTTCCGCCGGCGTGCTCGGCTATTCCTTCGTCAGCAACGTCCTGGCGGGAGCCCCCGCCGAAGGCGCCCTCCTGGCGACGGGCCTGATGGCCTTCCTCGCGCTGGCCTACGCCGGCTATTACACCCGCGTCCTCGGCCGCGTCGCCCAAGCCGAGCAACAGGCTGCCGACAAGCCTTGAAGCAACGCAGGCTTCTCGCCGCCTGGACCTTGGCCGCCACACTGGCCGGATGCGCCACCACCGGCCCGCTGGAATCCCGACCTTCGCCCACCCTGCCGCCGGCGCCGGGTTCGCCCACTCCGCGGGCACCGGCCGACATAGATCGCCCACGCCCTGTCTCGCCCGCGCCTGCTCCAATTGGCACCGCCCCCACGCCACCCGCACCGCCCCCGATACCGAGCGCCCAGGACGGTCGCGCCCTGATCGCCCGCTTCCTGCCGCCGGGCGTCAGTGACCGGGAGGGCTGGGCGACCGACCTCCACACCGCCTTCACGGCCCTGCATCTGTCCCTCACGCCGGACACGATCTGCGCCGCGGTTGCCGTCATCGAACAGGAGTCCAGCTTCCAGGCCGACCCCGCGGTGCCTGGCCTGCCCAAGATCGTCTGGCGGGAACTCGAAGCACGTCGCCAGCGCTATCACCTTCCCAGGCTGATGCTCGACGCCGCACTCCTCGCCCCCTCCCCGGACGGCCGCAGCTACCGAGCACGCATCGACGCCCTACGCACCGAAAAACAGATGAGCGCCCTGTTCGAGGAGATGATCTCCGAGTTTCCCCAGGGCAAGACGCTCTTCGCCGATTACAACCCCGTGCGCACCGGCGGCCCGATGCAGGTGAGCATCGCCTTCGCCCAGGACCAGATCCGCGAGAAGCCCTACCCGTATCCCCGTCGTGGCAGCGTGCGCGACGAAGTCTTCACGCGCCGCGGCGGCGTGTATTTCGGGGTGGCCATCCTGCTCGATTACCCAGCGCCCTACAGCCGCCTCCTGTACCGCTTCGCCGACTTCAACGCGGGTCGCTACAGCAGCCGCAATGCAGCCTTCCAAAACGCCGTGGCGCGCCTCTCCGGCCAAGCGCTGACGCCGGACGGCGACCTCCTGCGTTATCGCGACGGAGCGCCCTCGTCCGAGCCCAGCGCCACCTACTCGGCGCTGAGCACGCTCGGCGGCCGCCTCGGCCTGAGTCCGGCGGAGATCGCCCGCGACCTGCGCCTCGAGAAAACCTCCCAGTTTGCCCAAACCCCGCTCTACATTCGTATCTTTACCCTGGCCGACAGTCTCGACGGTCGTCGCCAGCCCCGCGAAATCCTGCCCGAGATCGACCTGAAGAGCCCCAAGATCCAGCGCAAGCTGACCACCGCCTGGTTCGCCGAAAGGGTCGATGCCCGTCACCGCACCTGCCTTGGCCGCGACCGCTCCTTCGCCCCGTGAATCCCTTGTCCCACGGGGGCTTTCCTTGATCCAGACCAAGCGCCGGAGCCCCCTGCGGATCGTACAATCGAGTACAAATCACCTCTAAAAGACGTGGTTTAATCTCGAAAAAATTCACGACCAAGGGAGAACAACACCATGACTGTGCAGGAACAATACGCCGCCAAGCGCATGAGCGCCGCGGAGGCCATTCGTCACGTCCACAATGGCGACACCATCATCGTGCCGACCGCCGTGGCCGAACCGCCCGCCCTGCTCAACGCCCTCTCGGAGCACCGTCGCGATTTCCACGACGTGAAGGTTTCCCAGATCCTCGCGGTACGCAAGATGGGTTACCTGGACCCGACCACCGCCCAGCACGTGCGTCACGTCGCCTACTTCTTCAGCGGCGCCACCCGGCCGGGCTTCCACGAAGATGTGGTGGACTTCCGCCCCAGCTATTTCTCCGAAATGCCGCAGCTCATCGAACGCGGCCTGATGCCTGCCGAAGTCGTCTTCACGCAGGCCTCGCCGATGGACGCACACGGTTACTTCTCCCTCGGCCTCGCCGCCGACTACACGATGGCGGCCATCAGCAAGGCCCGCGCGGTGATCCTCGAGGTCAACGAGAACGTCCCCTACGCCTTCGGCAACAACCAGGTGCACATCTCCCAGGTCACCGCCCTGGTCGAGAACAATGAACCGGTGCTCGAGGTCGGTCTGCCCGCCATCGGCCCGGTGCAGGAAGCCATCGGCAAGTACGTGGCCGACATGATCGAAGACGGCTCCACCCTGCAGATCGGCTATGGCGGCATCCCCGACGCCGTGGTGATGCAGCTCACCCACAAGCACGACCTGGGCATTCACACCGAAATGATCGGCGACGGCATCCTGACGCTAATCGAGTCGGGCGCCGTCACCAACCGCCGCAAGAACTACCTGCCCGGCAAGATGGTCGCTACCTTTGCCCTCGGCTCCAAGAAGCTCTACAACTGGATCGACCGCAACCCGGCCTTCGAGATGCATCCGGTGGACTTCACCAACGATCCCTACCTGGCCGGCCTCAACGACAACCTGGTGTCCATCAACGCCACGCTGGAGATCGACTTCCTCGGCCAGTGCGGTTCCGAGAGCCTGGGCCCGATTCCCTACTCCGGCACCGGCGGCCAGTCCGATTTCGTCCGTGCGGCCAACCGCTCCAAGGGCGGCAAGTCCTTCATCGTGCTGCCCTCCACGGCCAAGAACGACACCATCTCGCGCATCGTGCCGACCCTCACGCCGGGCACCCACGTGTCCACCAGCAAGAACGACATCAACTACGTCGTGACCGAGTTCGGTGTCGCCCAGCTGCGCGGCAAGACCGCCAAGGAACGTACCCGGGCGCTGATCAGCATTGCGCATCCCAAGTTCCGCGACGAGCTCACCGAGACCGCCAAGAAGATGCACCTGCTGTAAGCCGGCCCACCGCCGCGCCCCCGCCGGGGCGGTGCGGCAGCGGTGCCCGTTCCGGGGCCCGTCACGGTTCTGCCGTGCCGGGCCCCGGTGCGTTCACGGGATCTGCGACTCCAGGACGAAGTCCGCACCGTCATCCTGGGCCAGCACATCCTTGAGCCACGGCAGTACCGTCTTCAGCGTCTCCGGCAGGGTCCACGGCGGATTGATCACGAAGAGCCCGCTGCCGTGCATTCCGAAGCCGTCCTCGGATGGCTTCTTCACGTCCAGGCTCACGTGCAGCCAGCTGTCGAGGGGCAGGCGCTTGAGCTTCTCGGGCAGCTCGCGGGCGTGCATTGTGGTAAGGCGCGGGTACCACACCACATACGTACCCGTCGCAAAACGCCGCAGACACTCCTTGAGCGCCGTCAGCACGGTACGGTAATCGGTCTTCACCTCGTAGGGCGGATCGATCAACACCAGTGCCCGCCGCGACGGTGGCGGCAGGAAGGCATTGATGCCGGTGAAGCCGTCCTCCTCCTTGATCATCACCTTGCTGCCCGCCTCGGCGAAGGTCTGGTGCAGCAGGCGGTTGTCTGCCGGATGCAGTTCGAACAGGCGCATGCGGTCCTGCTCCCGCAGCAGCGGCGCCGCGCAGCACGGCGAGCCCGGATAGAGGCGCAGCCGGCCCGGCGGATTGAGATCCCGCACGATGCGCAGATAGCTCTTCAGCTCGGCCGGCACGTCCTTGCGCGCCAGCAGCCGGGCCACGCCGTCCTCGAACTCGGCGTTCTTGCGCGCAAAGGCCTCTTCCAGCCCGTAGCAGCCGGCCCCCGCGTGGGTGTCGATGTACAGATAGGGCTTGTCCTTGCGGTTGAAGTATTCCAGCAACTGGACGAGGACGAAGTGCTTGAGCACGTCGGCGTGGTTGCCGGCGTGAAAGGCGTGGCGGTAGCTCAGCATGGCAGGCGTGGCGCCGGTCGGCGCGGGACGGTCAGGGGCGCGATGCTATCACCTCGGCCCGCCTGTCGCTGCGCCGTGTACGTCACTCCGGCGCGTTGTACTTGCGGCGCGAGCCGCGGAAGCGTTCCACGGGGTACTTGGCGGCGTTTTTCTCGAGCTTGGCCAGCGCCGCCACGCCCAGGTCGATTCCTGCCCGGTCGGCGATGAGCAGCAGATAGAGCAGCACATCCGCGCATTCGTCCGCCAGTGCCTCACGACCGACCGGATCGGACGGCAGTGCATCGATCTCCGCGTCGGGTCGCCACTGGATCAGCTCCAGCAGTTCCCCCGCCTCCAGATTGAGGGACACGATCAGGTGGCGCAGGGCATGGAACTGGCCCCAGTCGCGCTCGTCACGAAAGGCCTTTACACGGCGCTGGAGCGCGTCCAGATCACTCATGGCGCGATCACCCTTTGGGACGGTCGAGAAACGCCGCCACGGCCGCCTCATGGTCCGCAGAACCGTGGGCAAGGGCCTGGTAAGCGGCAGACAGTTCGAGCAGTGACTCGAGGCGCAGCGTCTGAGCCTCGCGCATCAGACGCTTGGTCATGCGCAGCGCGTGGCCGGGCTGGGCGGCGATGCGCTCGGCCAGGGCCATCGCTGCGTCGAGCAGCACGTCCGGGGCCACGACCCGCGAAACCAGCCCCGCTTCCAGCGCCTGGGCCGCGTCGAGCCGATCACCGGTGAAGCTCATCTCCGCCGCCTTGGAGTAGCCCACCACCCGCTGCAACAGCCAGGCGCCCCCATCGCCGGGAATGATCCCGAGGCGGACGAAGCTCTCCGCAAAGCTCGCCGACTCGGACGCAATGCGGATGTCAGCCATGCACGCCAGATCGCAGCCTGCGCCAATGGCCGGGCCGTTCACCGCCGCGATGGTCGGTACATCGAGGCGATGGAAAGCCAGCGGGATGCGCTGGATCCCGCTACGGTAATTCTCGCGGATGTCCAGCCCACCGCCCCTGGCCAGCCCGCGCTTGTCCCGGAAATCCTTGACATTACCGCCGGCACAGAAGGCGCTTCCCGCCCCGGTGAGGATCACGGCCTTCACCGAAAGGTCAGCCTGAATACGCTCACAGGCGTCGACCAGCGCCTCCCATTCGGCCGGAGACGACAGCGCGTTGCGGGTTTCCGGCGCATTGAGGGTCAGCGTCACGATGCTGTCCCGGCGCTCGAAAAGGACGAAATCACTCATGGGTCAGACTCCCCTGTTGTTGGAATTCGATTCGACACGTCGGTCGGCAGGCGGGCCCGAAGAGGCGCCTCCCGATGCCATCCAGACGGCCTAAGCCCTTCTTTCCCTTACGGAAAGCGCCTGTAAAGCACGATTTTCCCCTTGCACACATTCGTTACCCTGATATTATGGCGCGCTCTTCGGTCGGCCTTTCGGCGGCACGGCCGAGCCCCCCGTACAAAAGGAAAATAACATGCCGATTTACCGTCTCGGAGAGCGCCAGCCGGAGCTGGGAGAAGGTGTCTGGATCGCGGAAAACGCCACCGTCATCGGATCCGTGGTACTGGGTCGCAACGTGAATGTGTGGTTCGGCTCGATCCTGCGGGGCGACAACGACCCGATCACCATCGGCGAGAATACCAACATTCAGGACGGGTCAGTGCTGCACACCGACGACGGTGTGCCCCTGACCATCGGACGCAATGTGACCGTCGGGCACAAGGTCATGCTGCACGGCTGCACGATCGGTGAAGGTTCGCTGATCGGCATCAACGCCGTCGTCCTCAACCGCGCGGTGATCGGCAAGCACTGCCTGATCGGCGCCAATTCCCTGATCCCCGAAGGCAAGGTGATTCCCGACCGTTCGCTGGTCTGCGGGTCGCCAGGGCGCATCATCCGCGAGCTGACCGATCACGAGATCAGCCGTCTTCAGGCGAGCGCCGAAGGCTACGTGAAGAACGCGGAACGCTACGTCCAGGAACTGATCAAGCTCTGAGCGGATGCGGCAGGGAGGGGATCCCCTGCCCCGCCCTCCGGATGAACGCCGAGGACAGCGCCTTCGCGCTGCCCACACATGGGCGGCGGACGGTTCGGCCCGCGAGGCATTTACCTGCTCACGCCTGCCCGGCGATCAGTCGAGCGACAGGACGATGGGCTGATGGTCGGACGCGGCCGTCAATTGGTCCACCGCAACGGCAGCCACCCGATCCACCAGATCGGCGCTCACGAAGAAATAATCGCAGCAGTACGCGTGATCCGGCCATTCCGCGCCGTTGAGCCCTACCGTGCTGAGGTGCGGAATATCCCCGTAGCAGGCCCGCCAAGCGTCTTCCCAGCCTGACACGTCCGGTCCGATGGGGGCGATCATCCGGAAATACTCCGGACTGCCCGGCTCGCAGTTGAAATCTCCGCAGATCACCGCCGACGCCGGACGCGGCAACACCTCGAAGGGCGATCCCGGCGCCGCATTGCGGCCCGGCGTGTCACCCCCCGCGTTGGCGAGTCTGACGGCGTCCTGTTGCAGTGTGTGCAACGCGGCTATCTGGGTCATGCGCTGGACGGCCGAATAATATTCGAGATGAGTGTTCATCACCCGCACCCAGCCCTGCGGGCCTTCCACCACCGTTTCGAGACAGACCCGCGGCATGCTCGGCATGCCCGGCTCGGGCGGACGTGGCAGGCTATGGCGGAAGACCTGCCCGACAGGCAGGCGCGACAGGGTCAGATTGCCAAATCGGCTGCGACCGCCGTTTCCGTCGGGCATGTCCACACCGGATGCAAAGTGGACCGAATAGTCCGGGAACGCTGCCGCGATGCTGGCCACGCCATCCACCGGAACGCCGCCCTGGAGGGCAGGAAAGGCCACGGCCACTTCCTGCAGACAGATGACGTCAAATTCACCCAGGGTACGTACCGCCGACACGGTGCGCTCCAGCGTCACCATGCCATCGGCCCCGCGCCCCCACTGTATGTTCCAGCTCAATATCTTCATCGGGTCCTCGGTTCGGTCATGCATCGGACACCGTATTCCGGCATCCGAGAATCATCAAAATCGAGAATATCAAGCAATCTGAAAGCCGTCCGCAGCAAAAGCGGACGCGCCGTGTGCAATTGCCGGAAGCACGTCAAGATGCGGACGAAACCCTGTCGTATTTCACGCCCAGAGCCCCCCGGAAGGCCCGCTCCGCGCCTGCAAGGGTCTAAAGCCCTGCACCGCCGCAGCCGTAAGTAGGGCATTCCCCTCACCCCCGGCGCCATCATGATAACCCCCCAGGAACTTGTCGCCTGCATCGAAAAACTGACCAGTCTGCCCGCGGTGTACCACCGCATCCGTGCGCTCCTCGACGATCCCGATAGTTCCGTGCACGATCTCGCCGAAGCGGTGTCGAGCGACCCGGCGATCACGGCACGCGTGTTGCGGGTGGTCAACAGCGTTCTTTTCGGCTTTCCCGGGCGTATCGAGACCGTTGGAAGGGCCGTGAACCTGCTTGGCATGCAGCAGGTTCACGATCTGGTGCTCGGCACGGCCATCGTGGGCGCCTTCAATGGAATCCGCCCGGCACGCATGCATATGAGCCGCTTCTGGAAGGACAGCGTCTATCGGGGTCTGGCCGCCCGCGCGGCAGCCCATCGGCTGGGCCTGGGGGATCCGGAGCGGATGTTCGTGGAAGGTCTGCTGGCCGACATCGGCCATCTGGTCATGTTCCAGGCCGCGCCGGATATGGCAGATGCCGCGCTGGAGCGCGCGCACAGACACCACATTCCGATCCACGAGGCCGAACAGTCCGTCGTGGGCTGTCATTACGCGGAAGTCGGCGCTGCGCTGGCCTCCGCCTGGCACCTGCCAGCCGGATTTTCCGCCGCAATCGGCGCCCAGCTCATGCCTCTGCTCGCCGGTCCCCACACTCAGGAAGCCGCCATCCTGCACCTGGCCAATGATCTGCTGGCCAGCGACGCCGACGAGGTGGACGAGGACGCCGTGTTGGCCACCATATCGCCGTCAATCGTCACCATCCTGCAGGCGGATGCCTCGATGCTGGGCGCAGTGCGCGCCCGGGTGCGGGACGAACTCTCTGCCGTGATCGCCCTGTTCTTTCCCGATCAGTCCTGAGCGCCTCGCTCAGCCCTTGCGAAATTCGGTTTCGAGGACATCGCCCGGCGACAGCGTGCCCCGCCACGTCACCGTGGTTGCGGGCACCCGCCGGTCATAAGTGCGGGAAATCCACCCCGCAAAGGGTTGCTCGGACGCCTGCAGGATGCTCACGTCCCCGCCGGACGGCAGGACCATGTCAACCCGCACGGGCCCGTTATGGACGGCAACCCCCTTGGTGCTGCGGGCCACCAGACAGTCTTCGCCAAAATGCCAGCACAGGGTCACCAGCTGGGGCATGGTGGCGATGACCTCGTCCCGCACGCTGAGACTGTCGGTCTTCCGGTCGAACGACCAGGTCCGACGATGCACGGGCTTGCCGCTCAAGCGGCGATAGCCATCGTGTTCCGCCACCAGCACGTCCCCGTCGGCATCGCTCTCCCAGCGGATGACGCTCACGGCGTACTTGCGCTTCCACAGGAAACGACCGCCAGACACGGCCTGATCTTCGCTGCCGATCACCAGCGTGTTGTGCAGGGCCGTACTGCGGAAGGCGTCGCGCCAGGCTCGCTGACCGTGATAGGTCCCGGATCCGGGGTCCACCAGAAATTCCCGCCCCGAAACGGACAGGGTGAAGGACAGCGCGTCGGCGTGCCCGTGCTCGGCCATCGCACCGGCGCCGAGTGCCCCCGCGTCGGCAACGATCCGCCACTCCAGCGGCGTATCCAGATGCGCACCGAGCACATAGACGCCACCCTCGGGAAACGCCGTGCGGAGGGTGGACGGAAAGGCTTTCAACAGCAGCAGATCGAACTGCCGCGCGGCATCGACGCCCATCAACCAGCGCGTCCGCGGATCAAGCATGCCCGCCTTGCGGGCGAACGCGGGCCGCGAGAACAACAAGGCCCCCGTCGCCAGCATCGAGCGGTACGCGCAGCCCCCCGCCGCCTGCCCCAGGCCAAGGGCATCGCCGTCGTCCGAATCGCCAAACTGGGGTACGTTGCCCCCAGTATCCATCACCGCCGCCACGTATTCCGCCATGGCCTCGAGGCGGCACCCGAGGGCATGGGAGAACTCCCGGCCCGTTGCACGCGCCGCCAGTGCAGCGATGGACAATACGTCCCAGGTCATGCGCTGGGCGGCCATGGAGTGCTCCAGCACCACCCCGTCGGCGGAAATCTGGCGCGGAACCTCCTGCTCCAGCCCATCCCGTCCGGTCGCACGCCAGACCTTTGCCTGGCTCCAGTACGGCCAAGTCGCACCGGCCACATACAAGCCCGCCAGTTCACCGAGACGATCGCTCCCCGCCGAGGCCGGGCGCGAGAGATGCGCCTGGATAAACTCGGCATGGCGCCACACCGAACCCAGCCAGTCGGAACGCAGGACCTTGCCCACCGGTTCGGCGAACAACGCCGAATTGGGGCCGCCAATGAGTTGCCACACCGTCGCCCAGTTCATCAGACGTAATGCCACCTCGACGGCGCTCGACCAGTTCGGCCCGTGGGGGTAGGGACTCTTCTCGAGCCAGTCCGACATGAGCACGCCGATGGCATCCAGATAGTCGCGACACCCAGTCTTTCGCCACGCAAGGCCCAACGATACGAGCTCCCGATGGCGGTTGAGCGTCCAGAGATACTTGATGTCGCCCGAGCCGTCCTCGCGACGGGACAAGGTGCGCCCATCGTTCAGGGGGAAGTGCTCACCATCGAGCGGGTTGCAGTTCCAGTCCGGAGGCAGCCCCAGCGGCGCCTGATCCAGCGCAAGCACCCGCCAATGGCCGGACATCACCTCGTCAGCCACCCCCATGAAGTCACCCTCGGCCGACACCTCCGGTAGGAGCCAGCGCGCGCCCGTCCGATCCAGCCTGAACGGCGGCACCGGCACCGCGCCCCGGTACCGGCCCACGACCTGGGCAGCCGTACTGCCCGCACGCCCGACAATGTCGGACACCGACATGTCGCGCAGGCGCTTCCAGTACCACCCTACCCGGTTCTTGTCAGCCATCTGTTCTCGTTCTCCTGCTCTGTTGGGGGATTGGGCGGATGCCCCAGGCGTTCAGGGACGCTCCGCCACACAATCCGCCGTGCTCGTCGAGCCGCTCGGCCCGCGCCGGACGGGCGTGATCCGACCGGACACCCTCGACGTTCGGCTTTGCACGGATGTTCAGTCAGATGCCGGATAGCGTTCGCAAATTAATACGCATTTATCTCGTATTTCCCAACTTCATGGGATTTCACCGGAATTAATTCACAATTTTACAATGTTTAATGTTTTGTGAAAAATTGGTGAACGTGACCCAGTTGGCAAGATGGCGATCGCCTTGCACATGCGGCGACCCGTCCGTACCCGATTCTCGGGGAGGGGTCGCCACTGCAAAACGTGACGAGACGACGCCTCAGCACAGCGGCTGACGCGCTAACGGAACGGGCGTGGGGTCGTGGCAGGCGCTTCGCTGGCGGAACGGGCAGCACGGCCCGCTCTGCCAGAATTCACCGGCGGAAGCGATTGATGTCGTCGCGGGTGGCAAGCGCCACCTGGCGGGCCGCAGCAGCGAAATCCTCACCGGAGCCGGCATAGAGGATGGCGCGCGAGGAGGAGATCATCAGGCCGGCCCCCAAAGGCGTCCGGCCAGCCGTCACCGTGGCCTCCACATCGCCCCCCTGGGCGCCGATGCCGGGCACCAGCAAAGGCACATCGCCGACAATCTGACGCACGTCGGCGAGTTCCTCCGGGAACGTGGCCCCCACCACCAGCCCGCACTGGCCATGGAGATTCCACTTTTCCGCCACCAGCTCCGCCACGTGCTGATAGAGCAGGCGCCCATTCGACAGCGTGAGGTTCTGAAGGTCGGATCCGCCGGGGTTGGAGGTCCGGCACAACACGATCAGCCCCCGATCGGGATAGGCCAGATACGGCTCCACCGAATCGAAACCCATGTAGGGATTGACCGTGAGCGCGTCAGCCTGAAAGCGCTCGAAAGCCTCGCGGGCATATTGCTGTGCGGTCGCGCCGATGTCACCCCGCTTCGCATCCAGAATGACCGGTACCTGCGGATGGCGATCATGGATGTGGGCGATGAGCGCCTCCAGCTGGTCTTCGGCACGCGCCGCTGCGAAATAGGCAATCTGCGGCTTGAACGCACAGGCGACATCCGCCGTGGCGTCCACGATTTCCAGACAGAAGCGCAGGACTGCGTCCGGACGACCTTTGAGGTGCGCGGGAAAGCGTGCCGGATCGGGATCAAGCCCCACGCACAACAGGGAATCTTGGCTGTGCCAGGCAGCAGCGAGACGGGAACGGAAATCCATCGAAGACACAGGGATCGGACCAAGAGTATGGAAGGCGAGATTCTACCAGCCGCGGCCGGCGCAAGCCCGCGCTCGGCGGCGGAGCCACATCGGTGGGCGCCACGTCAAACGCCGCTGTCATTGATCCGGTGCCCGCCCCGACTCATCGCCGTCGGCCTCGGCAATGCACGCGAAGGGATCGCTCATGCTGCGTTACAGCATGCTCCATTCCGTGTCATGAACTGCTTCACGCTTTTCGTCGCTCCATGGGGCACTGTTCAATTTGTGCACACAGCCTCCTGTCGGCCCGAACCCCGAGCGCCCGCCTCCCAAAGCAGAACATTCCTTTACAAACAATCGGTTGCAATTTACAGACAAAAAGTCGGGACAGGTTCCCGTACGACCTGGCATGCCCCTCGCGATAGTAAATGTGCTCCGGCGTGTTTCCCGAAAACACGACCCTGGGAGGAACGAAGTAGCGGCCGCTCTTGCCCCGCGCTTTGCTGGTGACACCAAAAAATCTATCGGAGACATCTCATATGAAAAAGTCCATTCTGGCTCAATCCGTTGCCCTCGCCTGCCTGGCCGCTGCCGCCGGCGGCGCTCAAGCCGTCAGCTTCACGCAGAACGATGTGACCGTCGATATCAACGGCACCATCAACGGCTTCTACGTGAACCGGGAATCCAAGGTCACCAACCTGAGCACCGGCGTCCAGACCAAGACCCAGAACAGTGAACTGACCAACGGCCTGCTGCCCGGCTGGATCAACTTCGTCGTCACCTCCAAGGCCGGCGATCAGGACATCAAGGCCCACTTCAGCTTCGCGCCCGGCATCAACAACAACTCCACCGTCGTAGGTCTGCCCATCGGCAATAACGCCAGCGGCGCGGGCGTGACCAACCCGTACAGCCAGATCGACACCCGTAACGTCTATTTCCAATTCGGCAACAACGAATGGGGCAGCCTGAAGTTCGGCCGTGACATCGGCCTGTTCGGTCAGAACATCATCCTGTCCGACATGACCCTGCTGGGCGTCGGCGGCACCTCCAACGCCGGCATCCCGTACAACACCACCTTCGGCATGATCGGCCACGGTTACATGTACACCGGCTTCCAGGCCCAGATCACCTACTCCACCCCGAACTACAACGGCCTGCAGGCCTCCGCCGGCATCTTCCAGCCGAGCAAGTTCGCCGGTGACGAAACCAAGGCGCCCGGCTTCCAGGCCAAGGTGGATTACGACTGGAAGGGCGCCATGCCCGGTAAGGTGTGGGGCGGCCTCGTGTCCCAGAACACCAGCTGCTCGAATGCTTCCACCACCGCCTGCGCCGGCATGAAACCGTATAACGCGACCGGTTATGAAGCCGGCGCCAAGGCGGGTTACAACAACTTCGAAGCAGTCGCCTACGGCTTCACCGGCAAGGGCCTGGGCCTGTCCACCATCGGCGCCCAATTCCTCGGCGGCAGCGACGGCAACGGCAACAAGACCGATTCCAAGGGCTACTTCCTGCAAGGCACCTACAAGATGGACAAGACCAAGTTCGGCATTAACTACGGCCAGAACAAGGACACCGGTGGCGGCACTCAAAGTGTGTACGGCGCGCCCGAAACCAAGAACAAGGCTTACACCCTGGGTGTGTACCACGGCCTGAACAAGTTCGTGACCCTCGTCGGCGAATTCAACAACGAGAAGATCACCAACACGGCCACGGAAACCAAGAACAACACCATTTCCGCGGGTGCCATCCTGTTCTTCTAAGGATCTTTCGCCAGTCGAAAGTTGCAAGACCCTGTTGTGTTTCTCCCTCCTTCCGGCGCCCCTCGGGGCGCCGTTTTTTTGTCCAC
>DAOQMM010000009.1:0-59875 GCA_035335645.1 Rhodocyclaceae bacterium
GAAAACGCCCCCGACATGCGGGGGCGTTTTCGTGCCGGGATCGGCGCGGGGCTGAGGTGTTACATGCGCGCGACCATCGCCTCGCCGAAGCCGGAGCAGGACACTTCGGTGGCGCCCTCCATCAGACGCGCGAAGTCGTAGGTGACCTGCTTGTCGCCGATGGCGGCTTCCATGGCCTTGATGACCAGATCGGCCGCCTCCACCCAGCCCAGGTGGCGCAGCATCATCTCGGCGGAGAGGATCAGCGAGCCGGGATTCACCTTGTCGAGGCCGGCGTACTTGGGCGCGGTGCCGTGGGTGGCCTCAAAGCAGGCGTACTGGTCAGAGATGTTGGCGCCCGGCGCGATGCCGATGCCGCCGACCTGGGCCGCCAGGGCGTCCGAGATGTAGTCGCCGTTGAGGTTGGTGGTGGCGATCACGTCGTATTCGGCCGGGCGCAGCAGGATCTGCTGCAGGAAGGCGTCGGCAATGGCGTCCTTGACGATGATCGTGCGGCCGGTCCTGGGGTTGACGAAGGAACACCACGGGCCGCCGTCGATGGGCTGGGCGCCGAATTCCTGCTGCGCCACCTTGTAGCCGGTGTCGCGGAACAGGCCCTCGGTGAACTTCATGATGTTGCCCTTGTGCACCAGGGTGACGCTCTTGCGGTCGTTGGCGATGGCGTAATTGATGGCGGCGCGAACAAGGCGCGTGGTGCCTTCGATGGACACGGGCTTGATGCCGATGCCGGAGCTTTCCGGAAAGCGGATCTTCTTGACGCCCATCTCCTGCTGCAGGAAGGCGATGACCTTCTTCACGTTGTCCGACTCTGCCGCCCACTCGATGCCGGCGTAGATGTCCTCGGTGTTCTCGCGGAAGATGACCATGTCGGTCAGCTCGGGCTGCTTGAGCGGGCTGGGCACGCCCTTGAAGTAACGCACCGGCCGCACGCACTGGTAGAGATCGAGCTCCTGGCGCAGGGCCACGTTCAGGGAGCGGATGCCGCCGCCCACCGGCGTGGTCATGGGGCCCTTGATGGAGACGGAGAATTCCTTGAGGGCGTCGAAGGTCTCCTTCGGGAACCATTCATCGGGACCATACAGCTGGGTGGATTTTTCGCCGGCGTAGACCTCCATCCAGTGGATCTTGCGCTGGCCGCCGTAGGCCTTGGTGACTGCGGCATCGATGACCTGGATCATCACCGGGGTGATGTCCACCCCGATGCCGTCACCTTCGATGTAGGGGATGATGGGATTGTCCGGCGTCGGCTGGCCCGGGACGATTTTTTGGCCGCCGGCAGGCACCTTGATCAGTGAAGTACTCATTCCAGTTCCCTCGCTCGTAATTCGATGGAAAGGCAGATCGGCCGATACCGGGGGCAAGCCCGAGGTGACACGCGTAACGCGGCCCGCACCGGCGCGATCGCAGCACTGCCGACCCGCCCGGTGGTGTGGACAGGCAGGGTCTGGCGGCGACGATTATGGCTGAAATGCATGACGCCACAAAGCGCCGGAAATGCTGCTGTGCAGCGCGATCCGGGCGTTTCGCCTCCCTTCCGGAAGGCCCGTCGGGCGATGCTAAGATGCAGCCTCGACCCTGTCGCGGCGATGTACCCGCGCCCTCGCGCGAACGGGCCGAATGGAGAGTGTGCGGAGGCTGAATGGACACCCACGGCAACGAAAACCCCGTCGCCCAGGCCATCGCCCAGGCGATGATCGAGGGCTTCAACAAGCACTACCGGATCTTCCGGGAGACCTCGCGCCATGCAAAGGAGAGCTTCGAGGCCGCCGACTGGCAGGATCAGCTCTCGGCGGTGCGCAACCGGGTGCAGTTCTACGATGACCGGGTCAACGAGACCGTGCAGCGCCTGCACGAGGAATTCGACGCGGAATCCATCGATGACGCCACCTGGCAGGCCGTCAAGCTGCACTACATCGGCCTGCTCCTCAACCACAAGCAGCCGGAGCTGGCGGAGACCTTCTTCAACTCCGTCACCACCAAGATCCTGCACCGGGATTACTTCAGCAACGACTACATCTTCACCCGCCCGGCGATCTCGACGGATTACATCGAGTCCTTCCCGCCCACCTATTCCAGCTACTACCCCCAGGACGAAGGCCTGCGCGCCACCGTGCGGCGCATCGTCGAGGATTTCGACTGGCAGCGCAGCTTCGAGGATCTGGAGCGGGACGTGGATTACGTGCTGCGCACCGTCGAGACCCATCTGGGCGGCTGGCCCAGGATGGAGGTGAATTGCCAGATCCAGGTGCTGTACTCCGCCTTCTACCGCAACAAGACCGCCTACATCATCGGCAAGGGCCTCAACGGCTACCAGGAAATCCCCTTCGCCCTCGCCGTGCGCCACGGTGCCTCGGGCATGCTCTACCTGGACACCATCCTGCTCGACACCTGGCGCATCTCCCTGCTGTTCTCCCTGTCGCGGGCCTACTTCCTGGTGGACATGGAGGTCCCCTCAGGCTACGTGCAGTTCCTGCGCAGCATCATGCCCAACAAGCCGCGCTCGGAGCTCTACACCATGCTGGGCCTGGGCAAGCAGGGCAAGACCAGCTTCTTCCGCGACCTGGTGTCGCACCTGCGCCATTCAAACGATCAGTTCATCGAGGCACCGGGCATCCGCGGGCTGGTGATGCTGGTGTTCACGCTGCCGTCCTACCCCTACGTCTTCAAGATCATCAAGGACACCTTCGGCAGCTCCAAGAACATGGACCGGGCCACGGTCAAGCGCAAATACCTGCTGGTGCGTCAGGTGGACCGGGTCGGGCGGATGGCCGACACGCTGGAATTCTCCAACGTGGCCCTGCCCCGCAGCCGCTTCCATCCGGATCTCATCCTGCAGCTGCGCACCCTCGCCCCGTCGGTCATCGAAGAGGACGGCGACACCCTGGTGGTCAAGCACCTGTACATCGAACGGCGCATGACGCCCCTCAACCTCTACCTGGACAAGGCCAGTGACGAGCAGGTTGAGGAGGCCGTCAAGGAGTACGGCCAGGCCATCAGCGAGCTGGCCATCGCCAACATCTTCCCGGGCGACATGCTGTGGAAGAACTTCGGCGTCACCCGCTACGGCCGCGTGGTCTTCTACGACTACGACGAGATCGAGTACATGACCGACTGCAACTTCCGGCGGATCCCCCCCGCCCCCAACGAGGACATGGAGATGTCCGGCGAGCCCTGGTATTCCGCCGGGCCCCACGACATCTTCCCCGAGGAGTTCGCCACCTTCCTGCTCGGCCAGCCCAAGATCCGCAAGGCCTTCCTCAAGCATCACCGGGCCCTGCTCGATCCCAGGTTCTGGCAGGAGGCCCAGGAGAAGATCCGCAACGGCTATGTGGAGGATTTCTACCCCTATCCGCAGGCATTGCGCTTCCGCACGCTCTACGCCGAGCGTCCTGACGAACCACCGCCCGCGTGACGCCGTCGCCCCAGCCGCCGTTCCCGGCGGACGGCCATCAGGGCTGACCCTATTCACGTAAACCCCAGTGGCCGCGCCTGGATTTCGCGCCCACTATGCATGCCGATGCGACACCCTCGCAGCAATCCGGCATCCATACCAATAGGGGAGACAATCGTGCAAAACAGCTTTCAGATCCGGGCCCTTGCCGCCGCCATCGGCAGCGCCCTCGTCCTGGCCGCCTGCGGTGGCGGCGGCAGCACCGGCTACAGCCAGATCAACGGCACGGCGGCAGAAGGCACGGCCATCGCCAACAGCACGCTGACCGTCAAGGATGCCAGCGGAAAGACCCGCAGCGTGACCACCGATGCCTCGGGCAATTACACGCTCAGCCTCGCCGATCTCAGCTTCCCCTTCATGCTCCAGATCACTGGCAGCCAGGGCACCTGGCATGCGCTGGTGAGCAGCGACGACGTGGGCAAGCCGGTCAACGTCAATAACGCCACCGACAGCATTGCCCAGCTCGCCCTCGGCGTCTCCGGCAACGCGGCCCTGCGCGCGGCCTTCACCGCCGGCAGTTTCAAGAGCGTCACCGGCCAGGCCATCGCCTCCGCCGACAGCAAGCTGCTGGACGCCCTCGAAGCGGAACTCGGCAAGCGGCCGGAGAGCCTGCGCAGCGCCACCTTCACCCCCGCCACCGACAGCACTCCGGGCGACGAAACCGACCGCCTGCTCACCCTCGTGGATGCCCAGCCCAGCGGCAGCGGCTTCGCCACTTTCAACCGCGTGCCCGAGTTCGTGTGGACCGACAGCATCGTCACCAAGACCTATGACGGCACCACCGACGACCTGCTCACCGCCGGCCTCGGCAAGACCGGCCTGACGTCCGCCACGGCTCCGGCCTACGTCAATGCGGCCTCGCCAACCGCCGCCGAGCTGCGCCGCAATGCCATCCACACCAACTACCGTGCGCTGGTGGACGCCAACAAGACCGCCGGCGGCTGGACCACCCTGTACGGCCCCAACATCGACACCAGCGGCAACGACACCCTGGGCGAAGGCAGGATCGCCGGCGACGAGACCATCGCCTATTCGGGCGACTCCAGCGGCAAGCGCAAGGTCACGCTGATGGTCCAGGTGCCGGCCAGCTTTGACAAGACCAAGCCCTGCATCGTCACCGCCACGTCCTCCGGCTCCCGCGGCATCTACGGCGCCATCGGCACCGCCGGCGACTGGGGCCTCAAGCACGGCTGCGCCGTCGCCTACACCGACAAGGGCAGCGGCAACGGCATGCACGACCTGGCCGCCGACACCGTCAACCTCATCGACGGCACGGCCAGCAGCAGCGCCAGCGCCGGCAAGCGCGCCCTGTTCGCCGCCAATCTGAGCAAGGCCGAACTGGACGCCTACAACCTCAAGAGCCCCAACCGCATCGCCTACAAGCACGCCCACTCCCAGCAGAACCCCGAGAAGGACTGGGGCCGCAACACCCTCGACGCCGTGGGCTTCGCCTTCTACGTGCTCAACGAGAAGTACGGCACCGTCAGCAATGGCAAGAAGCTGCGCGATCTGACCCCCAGGAACACACTCGTCATCGCCTCCTCCGCCTCCAACGGCGCCGGCGCCGCCCTGCAGGCGGCCGAGCTGGACAAGCTCGGGCTCATCGACGGCGTGGCCGTCACCGAACCGCAGATCCAGCCCAAGGACGTGAGCAGCCTCACCATCAAACAGGGCAGCAACACCGTCGCGACGATCGGCAAGCCCCTCATCGACTACTTCACCTACGCCAACATCTACCAGCCCTGCGCCGCCCTCGCCACGGCAGCAAGCGGGTCGCCCGGCGCAAGCCTCGTTGCCTTCTACGCCACCAACCGGTGCACGTCCCTCAAGGAAAAGGGTCTGGTGAGCGGCACCACCACCCAGGAACAGGCCGACGACGCCCTCCAGAAGCTCCATGCCTACGGCTGGGCCGCAGAGCAGGACGTGCTGCACGCCTCCCATCACGCCCTGGCCACGCCCTCCATCGTCGTCACCTACATCAACACCTACGGGCGCTTCAACGTGACCGACGAAGTGTGCGGCTTCACCTTCGCCACCACCGTCGCCTCCGGCGCCACCCTCGGCAACGTCACCGCCACCAGCGCCCTGGTCCAGGCCGGCATCTTCGCCACCGGCAACGGCGTCCCGCCCACAGCCGGCATCAACCTGGTCTATAACGACTCGGTCGGCGGCGCCAAGCGCGATGTGCTCGCCATCTCGCCCTCCACCAACCGGGCCGACGGCGCCCTGGACGGCGCCCTGTGCGCCCGCTCGCTGGTCACCGGCAGCGACCCGGTCACCGGCGCCAAGCTCACGGGCACGCTCCTCGCCCAGTCCCAGCGCGTGCGTCAGGGCATCGACGAGGTCCTGTTCAAGGGCGAACTGGGCGGCAAGCCGGCCATCATCGTGTCGGGCCGGTCCGACACCCTGATCCCGGTCAATCACGCCTCCCGCGCGTACTACGGCATGAGTCAGAAGGCAGACGGCACCACCAGCAGGCTGCGCTACTACGAGGTGACCAACGCCCAGCACTTCGACGCCTTCATCGACAACAACGCGGCCGTCGCCGGCTACGACACCCGGCTTGTTCCCCTGCATGTGTATTTCAACCGCGCCATGGACCTGATGTACGCCTACCTCAAGACCGGCGCCGCGTTGCCCGCCTCCCAGGTGATCCGCACCACGCCGCGGGGCGGTACGGCTGGCGCCGCACCGGCGATCAGCGCCACCAACGTGCCCGCCATCGCCACCACCCCGGCAGCCGGTGACACCATCACCTACAGCAGCGGGACGCTCAGCATTCCGGACTGATCCGTATCGCACGCAGCATGAAAAAGGGCGAAGCCACGGCTTCGCCCTTTTTCGTCTGAATCGCCTCGCGGCGCTCCGCTCAGTCCCAGCCGGACTCCATCAGCCATGGGCCGTCACCGGCCGCCAGCGCGTCCCGCACATAGGGCACCAGCGCCAGCGGCAGTGCGTCGCGCCCGAACCAGGCCAGATCGTCGCACTTGTCCGGTTCTGCAATGCGCGGCTCACCGGACCACGTCAGGGCCCGCACGAAGAAGTCGATCCGGTTGGTGTCCGAGCGGCGATGCACCACCCCCAGCAGCGCCACTGCGTCCGGCGCCAGGGTCACACCCAGTTCTTCGGCCATCTCGCGATGGGCTGTCATGCCGACGGACTCCCCCTCCTCCACGTGTCCGCCGGGCAGACTGTAGAGTCCGTCGAAGAAGCCGGTGCCGGCCCGGCGCATCAACAGCACCCGACTGTCCCGCTCGAACAGCACATGCACGCCGGTGGGGATGCCGCGACGACTCAAATCAGTGCTTCCCGGTGCTGCCGAAGCCTCCCGCGCCACGCTCGCTGACGTCAAAGGACTCGACAAGATTGAAGGCCACCTGCAGCACCGGCACCACCACCAGCTGGGCGATGCGTTCCATGGGCTGGATCGTGAAGCTGTCGTGGCCCCGATTCCATACGGACACGAAGATCTGCCCCTGGTAATCCGAATCGATCAAGCCCACCAGATTGCCCAGCACGATGCCATGCTTGTGCCCCAACCCCGAGCGGGGCAGGATCATCGCGGCCAGGCCAGGGTCGGCCAGATGGATCGCGATGCCCGTCGGCACCAGCAGCGTCGCGCCGGGCAGCAGATGGGCCGGCGCCTCCAGACAGGCGCGCAGGTCGAGCCCCGCGGCGCCGCTGGTGGCGTAGGCCGGGGGCTGTTCCTTGAGGCGTCCGTCGAGGATCCGGATGTCGATGCTGTGCATGGGTGTGAGTCTCCGCTGACGAATTCAGGAAAGTGGCGGCAACAGGCCTGCCAGATGCGCGACGATGGCGCGGGCCACCTCGGGTTTGGGCGCCCGTTCGAGCGGGTGACGACCCGCCTCGTCATACAGCACGACCTGGTTGTCGTCGCTCCCCAGACCATCCTGGACCAGATTGCCGACCACCAGGGGCAGCTTCTTGGCGCGTCGCTTGCCTTCCGCGTATTCATCCAGGTTCCGGCTCTCCGCCGCAAAGCCGACGCAGAAGGGCGCATCCGCGCGCGCGGCCACCTCGGCGAGGATGTCCGGATTGGGCGTCAGGCTGATCTGCAGGGCCGCACCCGACTTCTTGATCTTGTGCTCCGCCGACGTATCCGGCCGGTAATCGGCCACCGCAGCAACGCCGATGAACACGTCCGCACCGGGCAGCGCGGCGAACACCGCATCGCGCATCTGCAGCGCGCTCCTGACGCTGATCCGTGCCACGCCGGCCGGCACCGGCAGCGCGACCGGGCCACTCACCAGGGCCACGTCCGCCCCCGCCTGAGCGCAGGCGCGGGCCAGGGCATACGCCATCTTGCCGGAACTTGAATTGGTGATCCCGCGCACCGGGTCGATGGCCTCGAAGGTCGGCCCTGCGGTCATCACCACGCGCCGGCCGGCCAGCAGCTTGGACTGGAAGAAGCCGATCAATGCCTCGCACAGGTCCTCCGGCTCCAGCATGCGCCCAAGGCCCACCTCGCCACAGGCCTGCTCCCCCGCCGCCGGACCGAACAGGGTCACCCCGTCCGCCGCCAGTTGCACGGCGTTGCGGCGGGTCGCAGGATGCTCCCACATCTGCCGGTTCATCGCCGGCGCCACCAGCAGCGGGCAGTCCCGCGCCAGGCACAGCGTCGTCAGCAGATCATCGGCGCGGCCCTGGGCGAGACGCGCCATCACGTCGGCGGTGGCCGGCGCAATGAGGATCGCGTCCGCGTCCCGCGACAGGTCGATATGGGCCATGTTGTTGGCCATGCGCGGATCCCACAGGTCGGTCCAGACCGGGCGGCCGGACAAGGCCTGGAAGGTCACCGCGGTGACAAAGCGCGCGCCCCCCTCGGTGAGCACCACGTGCACCTCCGCCCCCGCCTTGCCCAGCAGTCGCACCAGTTCTGCCGCCTTGTAGGCCGCCACGCCGCCGGTGACGCCCAGCACGATTTTCCTGCCCGAAAGTTCAGCCATGCCGATGGTATGATCCGCAATCCTCTGGAATCCGGATTCTACACCGATGGCCATCACCGACTGGCCCGCGGACGAACGCCCGCGGGAACGCCTGCTCGCCCACGGCGCCGAAGTACTGTCCGACGCGGAACTGCTCGCCCTCTTCCTGCGCGTCGGTGTGCGCGGCAAGAGCGCGGTGGACCTCGCCCGCGACCTGCTCGGCCGCTTTGGCAGTCTGTCGGCCCTGTGCACCGCATCGGTGGACGACTTCTCCACGATCCCCGGCATGGGCCCGGCCAAATACGCCCAGTTGCAGGCCGTTCTGGAACTGGCCCGCCGTGCCCTCAGCGAAGAGATGGCCAGCCGCGACGTCCTCGATTCGCCCCGCGCCGTGCGCGACTGGCTGCGCCTCAAGCTCGCCGGTCTGCCCCACGAAGTCTTCATGGTCCTTCTGCTGGACGCCCAGAACCGGGTCATCGCCAGCGAGGAATTGTTTCGCGGCACCCTTGCCCAGACCAGCGTCTATCCCCGCGAGGTGGTCAAGCTGGCCCTCCTGCGTAACGCCGCGGCCGTGATCCTGGCCCACAACCATCCATCGGGCGTCGGCGAACCCAGCCACGCCGACCAGCTCCTCACCCGCAGCCTCACCCAGGCCCTGGCGCTCATCGACGTGCGTGTGCTGGATCACTTCATCGTCGCTGGCACCGCGTCGCCGGTATCCTTCGCGGAACGCGGCCTGCTGTGACGTGCTGATAGGACCGCCCCATCAAAGGCTTGCATCATCTTCACAAGCTTTGATAGACTTAAGGGCTTACCGATTCAAAATTGTTTGGAGCAACACATGGCTCGCGTCTGTCAAGTAACCGGAAAAGCACCGATGGTGGGGAACAACGTCTCCCACGCCAACAACAAGACCAAGCGTCGTTTCCTGCCCAACCTGCAGAACCGCAAGTTCTGGAGTGAGGCCGAGAACCGCTGGGTGCGCCTGCGCGTGACCAACGCCGCCCTGCGCACCATCGACAAGAAAGGCATCGACACCGTCATCGCCGAGCTGCGCGCTCGTGGCGAGAAGGTCTGAGCCTTTCACCCACTGGAGATAAACCACCATGGCAAAAGGCGGCCGCGAAAAGATCAAGCTCGAGTCCACTGCTGGCACCGGGCACTTCTACACCACCACCAAGAACAAGCGCACGACGCCGAACAAGCTGGAATTCAGCAAGTACGACCCCGTCGCCCGCAAGCACGTGCCGTACAAGGAAGTCAAGCTCAAGTAATCGCTCCCGGTACGCGATGACTGCTTGTTGCACCTGAAAGACCCGCCCAGAGCGGGTCTTTTGCTTTGCGCGGCGCAACGCCAGTTTGCGCCCCTACGGCCTGACCGCCCCCTGATCCATCGTCAACCGCGACACAATCTTGCAAATGAAAACCGCCGGAATGCAGATGCACCCGGCGGTTTTTCACGAACCCTTCCTCACACGCCCCCCAAACACTGCACCAAAACAGTGCCCAGGGTGCGTCGAGAGATCAGGCACGCTGGATATTCGACGCCTGCTTGCCCTTGGGGCCCTGCGTGACCTCGAACTGAACCTTTTCCCCCTCCTTCAGCGACTTGAATCCGCTCATGGAAATCGCGGAAAAGTGCGCAAACAGATCTTCGCTTCCGTCGTCCGGCGTAATGAAGCCGAAGCCTTTGGCGTCGTTGAACCACTTAACAGTACCAGTTGCCATAGTGCAGTTTCCTTCTTGGTTTTCAGTCATACAGAACCGGGTCTCCGGCTGAGTCTGCAGCGGGTGCTCGTGGACGGTTGGCGTAATACCCATGCCCGACGGCTTTTCCCCAAAAGCCCCCGCGGCAAAGCGCCAACCATCCTCCCGACGCAGACACGGCTTCGCTTTTACGTCACTTGCCCCCCACCGTCAACGGTCCAGTCGCAGCATTTTCATGCTGCAATACAGCAGGATCGCGACCAATCGCGTCAAAATTTCGCAGCGCCTTTCAAGGCGGACGCGGCACTCCGGAGCGCTGAAAATGGCCGTGCAACGCACCATCCGAGGGCCTCTGCACCAACACGAATCAGTGCCAAATCGTGTGTCAATTCTCTCTTGCACAATCATCGAGGTTGTTTAGAATGGGCCGCATGGTCACAAAAAAGCAGGGCGAATCAGTACTTGAAACGGAGGTCACGCGGATCAAACCGCCCCCCTTGTTCAAGGTCATGCTGCTGAATGACGACTTCACACCCATGGACTTCGTCGTGACTGTCATCGAGAAATTCTTTGGACTGGACCGCGAACAAGCCACGCGGATCATGCTCAAAGTTCACAGAGAGGGCGTTGGCGTCTGCGGCATCTTCCCCCGGGACATCGCAGCCACCAAGGTCGAGCAGGTCATCGCGTACGCGCGCCAGAACCAGCATCCTCTGGCCTGCGTCATGGAGGAAAACTGAAATGATCGCGCAAGAGCTTGAAGTCAGTCTGCACATGGCCTTCGTCGAAGCCCGGCAAAAGCGTCATGAGTTCATCACCGTCGAGCACCTCCTGCTCGCGCTTCTCGACAATCCTTCCGCAGCCGAAGTGCTGAGGGCCTGCGCGGCCCGCAGCGACGAACTGCGCAAGGAACTGACCAATTTCATCAACGAGCACACGCCTCGCGTCGAAGGCACAGAAGACATCGACACCCAGCCCACGCTCGGCTTCCAGCGGGTGATCCAGCGCGCCATCCTCCATGTGCAGTCCTCCGGCAAGAAGGAGGTCACCGGCGCCAATGTGCTCGTCGCGATCTTCGGCGAAAAGGACTCTCACGCGGTCTATTTCCTGCAAAGACAGAACATCTCCCGCCTGGATGTGGTGAATTTCATCTCCCACGGCATCACCAAGGCACCCCAGTCCGGCGCCAGTCCCGCGCGCCCGAACGAATCTTCGGAACAGGGTGAGGCCGAGCCGGAAAACCCCTCGGCGGGCGGCGCACTGGACAGCTTCACGCAGAATCTCAACCAGCAGGCGCTCCTCGGCAAGATTGATCCGCTCATCGGCCGAGAGAAGGAAGTGGAGCGGGTCATCCAGACCCTCTGCCGGCGGCGCAAGAACAACCCCCTGCTGGTCGGCGAGGCCGGCGTCGGCAAGACCGCCATCGCGGAAGGTCTGGCGCGACGCATCGTCGAAGGTCGGGTGCCCGAGATCCTTGCGGATGCCCAGGTGTACGCCCTCGACATGGGCGCCCTGCTGGCCGGCACCAAATATCGTGGCGACTTCGAGCAGCGCCTCAAGGCGGTACTGAAGCAACTCGTCGATCACAACAACGCCATACTGTTCATCGACGAGATCCACACACTGATCGGTGCCGGCGCGGCATCCGGCGGCACGCTCGATGCATCCAACCTGCTCAAGCCGGCCCTGTCGTCCGGGCAGCTCAAGTGCATCGGCGCCACCACTTACACGGAGTTCCGGCAGATCTTCGAGAAGGATCACGCCCTGTCGCGGCGCTTCCAGAAAGTGGACGTGGTCGAGCCCTCCGTCCCCGAGACCGTGGAGATCCTCAAGGGCCTCAAGTCGCGCTTCGAGCAGCACCACGGCATCAAGTATTCCGCTTCGGCCCTGTCCAGCGCGGCGGAACTCTCGGCCCGCTACATCAACGACCGTCACCTGCCGGACAAGGCCATCGACGTCATCGACGAAGCCGGCGCCGCCCAGCGCATCCTGCCCAAGTCCAAGCAAAAGAAGCTCATCGGCAAGACCGAAATCGAGGAGATCGTCGCCAAGATCGCGCGCATTCCGCCGCGCAACGTCTCCAACGACGACAAGGCGGCCCTGCGCACCCTCGAACGGGATCTCAAGAACGTGGTCTTCGGCCAGGACGCGGCCATCGAGGCCCTCGCCAAGGCCATCAAGATGTCCCGCTCGGGCCTCGGCAATCCGCAGAAGCCCATCGGTTCCTTCCTGTTCAGCGGCCCCACCGGCGTCGGCAAGACCGAGGTCGCCCGCCAGCTCGCCTACACCCTGGGCATCGAGCTGGTGCGCTTCGACATGTCTGAATACATGGAGCGTCACGCGGTGTCCCGCCTCATCGGCGCGCCGCCGGGCTACGTGGGCTTTGACCAGGGCGGCCTGCTCACCGAGCAGATCACCAAGAAGCCCCACTGCGTGCTGCTGCTGGATGAAATCGAGAAGGCCCACCCGGACATCTACAACATCCTGCTGCAGGTGATGGACCACGGCACCCTGACGGACAACAACGGGCGCCAGGCCGACTTCCGCAACGCCATCATCATCATGACGACCAATGCGGGCGCCGAGACCATGCAGAAGTCGGTCATCGGCTTCTCGGCCAAGCGCGAGGTCGGCGACGAGATGGCAGAGATCAAGCGGATGTTCTCGCCGGAATTCCGCAACCGGCTGGACGCCACCATCTCCTTCAAGTCCCTCGACCACGACATCGTGATGAAGGTCGTGGACAAGTTCCTGATGCAGCTCGAAGCCCAGCTCCACGAGAAGAAGGTGGACGCCCACTTCACCGACCGCCTCAAGGAATGGCTCGGCCAGAAGGGCTTCGATCCGCTCATGGGCGCACGGCCGATGGCGCGCCTCATCCAGGACACCCTGCGCGCCAGCCTGGCCGACGAGTTGCTCTTCGGGCGACTGGCCGGTGGCGGGCACGTCACCATCGACCTGGACGACAATGGCAAGGTGGCCCTGCAGTTCGAGGAAGAGGCCGACGTGGCCACAGTCTGATCCGGACGGCCTACAATCGCGGGCGGCTTCGGCCGCCCTTTTTCGTTGACCTGTTTAAGACCCTCCCCCAGGAAACCGACATGACTTTCCAAACCACCGATCTGTGCGACGCGAATGAAGGCAAGGTCCGCGTCGTCGCCCCCATGTTCCGCAGCTTCGGCGGCAAGACCCGCTTCGCCGGCCCCATCAGCACCCTCAAGGTGTTCGAGGACAACTCCCTGGTCCGCTCCGCGCTGGAGACCGCCGGCGCGGGCCGCGTGCTGGTGGTGGACGGCGGCGGCTCGATGCGCTGCGCCATGGTGGGCGATCAGCTCGCCGCACTGGGCGTGAAGAACGGCTGGGCCGGCATCGTGGTATACGGCTGCATCCGCGACTCGGGCCCCATCGCTGGCATGGACATCGGCGTGTTCGCGCTGGGCACCCATCCGCAGAAGAGCGTCAAGAAGGGCGCGGGCGACCAGGATATTCCGGTCACCTTCGGCGGCGTCACCTTTGTACCGGGACACTGGCTGTACGCGGATGAGGATGGCGTGATCGTCGCCGACGCGCCGCTTGTGTAAGACTTCACACACAACGCCGTGCAGCGCAGCGACTTTTTATTTCACCTGCGCTAACGGCGTTTCACAATACAAAAACAACAGATCTTGTATCTGATTTTATAGAGAAATTTATTTCTTATATCTTATATAAGACCTGTTGCTGCCGTGCAAAATCCCCCCCTATACTCTCGCTCACTGAAACGCACATTTCACAGAGAGTTTCCCCCCTCCTGTCAGAAGTGCGACAGCGCGGCTTCGTAACCGGTCACAGGTTGCCCGCTCCCAGTTTTCCCTCCCCCTCAACGTTTCTTAAGGATGTCGTTATGTCTCTGACTCGCGAACAGCAAATCGCCGCCCTGGAAAAGGATTGGGCTGAAAACCCCCGCTGGAAGCTCGTCAAGCGCGGTTACTCCGCTGCTGACGTCGTTCGCCTGCGTGGCAGCCTGCAACCCGAGTACACCCTGGCCCAGCGCGGTGCCCAGGTCCTGTGGGACAAGGTCAACGGCGCCGCCAAGAAGGGCTACGTGAACGCCTTCGGCGCGATCACCGCGGGTCAAGCCATGCAACAGGCCAAGGCCGGCCTGGAAGCCGTGTATCTGTCCGGCTGGCAGGTCGCCGCCGACGGCAACACCTCCGAAACCATGTACCCGGACCAGTCGCTGTACGCCTACGACTCCGTCCCGACCATGGTCCGCCGCATCAACAACACCTTCAAGCGCGCGGACGAAATCCAGTGGTCCCGTGGCGTCAATCCGGGCGACGAAGGCTTCATCGACTACTTCCTGCCCATCGTGGCCGACGCGGAAGCCGGTTTCGGCGGCGTGCTGAACGCCTTCGAACTGATGAAGAACATGATCGCCGCGGGCGCTGCCGGCGTGCACTTCGAAGACCAGCTGGCGGCCGCCAAGAAGTGTGGCCACATGGGTGGCAAGGTGCTCGTGCCGACCCGTGAAGCCATCGAAAAGCTGATCTCTGCCCGTTTCGCCGCTGACGTCATGGGTGTTCCGACCCTGATCCTGGCCCGTACCGACGCCGAAGCCGCCAACCTGATCACCTCCGACTACGACGAGAACGACAAGCCCTTCCTCACCGGCGAGCGCACCCAGGAAGGCTTCTTCCGTGTCAAGAACGGTCTGGAACAGTCCATCTCCCGCGGCGTGGCTTACGCTCCGTACGCCGACCTGGTGTGGTGTGAAACCGGCGTGCCCGACATCGGCTTCGCCCGTGAATTCGCCCAGGCCATCCAGGCCGCCTGCCCCGGCAAGCTGCTGTCCTACAACTGCTCGCCGTCCTTCAACTGGAAGAAGAACCTGAACGACAGCCAGATCGCCTCCTTCCAGGAAGAACTGTCTGCCCTCGGCTACAAGTACCAGTTCATCACCCTGGCCGGCATCCACGTCAACTGGTACAACACCTTCCAGTTCGCCCATGCCTATGCCCGCGGCGAAGGCATGAAGCACTACGTCGAGATGGTCCAGGAACCCGAATTCGCCGCTCGCGAAAAGGGCTACACCTTCGTGTCCCACCAGCAGGAAGTGGGCACCGGTTACTTCGACGACGTGACCACCGTGATCCAGGGCGGCTCTTCCTCCGTGAAGGCGCTGACCGGCTCCACCGAAGAAGAACAGTTCCACTAAGAAGAAATGCCTGGATCGCCGGACTCCCTCTCCGGCACGCCTGGTTGAAGACCCCCGCGGGTTTGCGCCCGCGGGGGTTTTTTCGTTGACCCACGCGGACGGCGAACGTCGCCCGTTAAAATACGTCCCCCTCCCACGCGCTGCCCGGCGCTCCCATCCCCGCCATGCAATCCCTGTGGATGATCGCTGCCAGCTTTCTCTTCGCCTGCATGGGCGTATGCGTCAAGCTCGGCGCCTTGCGCTTTTCCACGGGCGAGCTGGTGTTCTACCGGGGCCTCATCGGGCTGTTGATGATGGCTGTCCTGCTGCGCGTGCAAGGCATCCCTTTTGCCACGCCCCACTGGAAGCTCCAGCTCAGCCGTGGTCTGTCGGGCACCGTGGCCCTGATGTGCTACTTCTTCGCCCTGGGCATCCTGCCCCTCGCTACCGCCGTCACACTCAACTACACGTCGCCAATCTTCGTCGCGCTGATCCTCGCCCTGTGGTTCCGCGAACCCGTCGGCCCACTGCGCCACGCGGCCGTCGCCCTTGGCTTTGTCGGCGTCGTGCTGCTCCTCAAGCCCACCCTGCAACCCGACCAGTGGCCCGGTGCGCTGGGGGGACTCGGCTCCGGCCTAATCGCCAGTCTGGCTTACATCAATGTGCGCGAGCTCGGCCGCGCCGGAGAGCCCGAAGCCCGCACCGTCCTGTGGTTTTCCCTGATTACCGCCGCCTTCGGTCTGCCCTGGGCGCTGGGCAGCGATCACCTGCACCGCCTCGACGCCAGCGGCCTGGCCATCGTGTTGGGTGTCGGTGGATTCGGGGGCTGCGCCCAGCTCGCCATGACTCGCGCCTACCGCTACGGCAAGACCATCGTGTCCGCCAATCTGGCCTACACCACGGTGATCTTCTCCAGCGCGTTCGGCGCCCTCCTGTGGGACGAGCGCCTGCCGTGGACCTCCTTCGTCGCCATCGCCCTCATCGTCGCCAGCGGCGTACTGGTCTCCCTCGCCTCGCGCAAACCCGCGCCCGTCGCGGAATCCGATTGAAGCCCCCTGCGTCGGGGGCTACACTGGCGATGGGTTTTTTCCCCTTTCTCCATTGACTCTGAGGATCCGGCGATGATCACCATCACCCACGACGCAGGCCAGGTGGACGCCGTCGTGTTCGGCGAATTCACCCTCTCCGACTACAAGGAATTCGAGGAAGTCTTCAACTACACGGTGCGCTTCGAGGGCCCGGTCAATCTGTTCTTCGACCTGCGCGCCATGAGCGGCTTCACCGTGGACATGGCCCTCGAAGAGATCCGCTTCGCCCGCGCCCACGCTAACGACTTCGCCCAGATTGCCGTCGTTACCAGCGATCAATGGGTCAGCTGGAGCGCCTGGCTGTCGCAGCTCTTCGTCAACGCAGATGTCCGCGTGTTCGACGATGCGGACGACGCCCGCGCCTGGCTGGCCGGGGTCGAATCGCCGGTGCAGTGAGGGTCGCGCACGATGAACGGCACTTTCGGCACGCTGATCAGCGCCGCGGAACTGGCAGACCAGGCCGACGCGAACTGGCGCCTCTTCGACTGCCGCTTCGATCTGCGCAACCGTCGCTATGGACGCGACGCCTACGCGAGCGGACATCTGCCCGGCGCCGTGTATCTCGATCTGGAAGAAGATCTCTCCGGCCCGCTCTCGGGTCTCAACGGCCGCCATCCCCTCCCCGACCCGCAACTGCTCGCCGCCAAGCTCGGCAGCCTGGGCGTCACGACCGGCACCCAGGTGGTCGCCTACGACGACGCTGGCGGCATGTTTGCCGCGCGCCTGTGGTGGCTGCTGCGCTGGCTCGGGCATCCGACGGTCGCCCTACTGGACGGTGGCATCCAGGCCTGGGCCAGCAGTGGACGCGCCCTCAGCCAGGACGTCCCTGCACTCACCGCCCGCGTGTTTTCACCGCGGCTGCAACCCGCTCTCCATGTGGATGCCACGTACGTGCACGGCCATCTGGACGACCCGGCCCTGTGCCTGATTGACGCCCGTGCGCCTGACCGCTTCCGCGGCGAAAACGAGACCCTCGATCCCGTCGGCGGCCACATTCCCGGTGCGATCAATCGCTTCTTTCGGGACAACCTCGGCCCGGACGGACTCTTCAAACCGGCCGCGCAATTGCAGGAAGAGTTCGGCACCCTCATCAAGGGCGGGGATGCCCACCGGGTGATCCACCAGTGTGGCTCGGGGGTCACTGCCTGCCACAACATCCTGGCCATGGAAGTAGCCGGCCTGACGGATTCCCGCCTGTATGCCGGCTCATGGAGCGAATGGTGCGCCGATCCGGCCCGGCCGGTCGCGACCGGACCGGGCTGACGCCGGCGCTCGTAACGCCGAAAGCCTTACGCCTTGCCAAACAGGCCGCCCAGGGCAGACAGGCCTGCGGAAAGCAGATCGCCGCCTTGGGGCATCTGGCCGTCAGGGGTCAGGTGATCGACCACCTGGGGCAGCATCTCGGCCACATGTCCGGCCACCTGATCCGCAGGCAGACCCAATTGCGCCGCCATGTCTCCGAGCCGGCCACCGAGGGCCTGGCTGATCTGATCGGCGCTCACCGGCAGGTTCTGACCGGTCCCGACCCACGACGCCACCTGTTCGCCGAGGCCCGCCTGGTTCAGCTGCGCCACCAGGCCTCCCAGCCCGCCCTGGCCGTTCTGGATCAGGCCCAACACGGCCTGGAGCAGCATGTGCTGCAGGTCAGAACCGCCCTGTCCCTGGCCACCCCCCAGGGAACCCAGCACCTGACCCGCCAATTGATCGAGCAAACCCATGTCCGTACCTCCTCAGGAAAGCCGCCCACTCCGGCGCCTGCGCCGTGCACGGGCCGGGGGCTGCGTGCCGGCCACTCTATCCCACACCGCTGACCCACATGCCGTGGACACAGAATCTGACGCCTGCAGGGCCCCCTCCGAGCCGTTAAAATCCGTCTTTTACCGTTGAGCACCCGCCATGACCCAGGATGAACTCAAGCAGCTGGCCGCGCTGAAGGCCCTCGACTACGTGCAGGACGGCACCATCGTCGGCGTCGGCACGGGCTCCACCGCCAATTTCTTCATCGACGGCCTGGCAGCCCGCAAGGAGCGCATCGTCGGCGCGGTGCCCTCGTCCGAAGCCTCCGCCAAGCGGCTCGCCGCACATGGCATCCGCCTGCTGGACCTGAACGACGTCGCCGACATCCCGGTCTATATCGACGGCGCCGACGAGATCGACGGCACGCTGGCCATGATCAAGGGCGGCGGCGGCGCCCAGACCCGCGAGAAGATCGTGGCTGCCGTGGCGCAGCGCTTCGTGTGCATCTGTGATGCCAGCAAGAAGGTGGCGCAACTGGGACGTTTTCCGCTGCCCGTCGAAGTCATCCCCATGGCCCGTGCCCAGGTCAGCCGCGAACTTGAGCGTCTGGGCGGGCGTCCCGTGCTGCGGGAGGGCTTTGTCACCGACAACGGCAACCTGATCCTGGATGTACACGGCCTGAACATTCACGACCCCGTCACACTGGAAATCGCCATTGATGGTATCGTCGGAGTCGTCACCAGTGGGTTGTTCGCCAAGCGCGGCGCAGACGTGCTGTTGCTGGCAACCGCGCAGGGCGTCCAGACCTTCGAACGCGCCTGAAACAAATCTGTCATATTGCACTGATAGCCTTCCGCGTCTATCAGTCACCGAGCCGGGACATCCATGAACGAGCACACCTCCAAGAAGTTCGACGCCGAGCTTGAAGGCATCCGGACCCGCGTCCTGCAGATGGGCGGCATGGTCGAGCTGCAGATCGTCAAGGCCATGGAAGGTCTCGCCCACGGGGATCTTCTCCTCATCGACCAGACCATCGAGAACGATGCCCGCGTCAACAGCCTGGAAGTCGAACTTGACGAATTCTGCAGCCAGATCATTGCCAAGCGTCAGCCGGCGGCGGTCGACCTGCGCATGATCAGCACCGTCCAGAAGACCATCACAGACCTGGAGCGGATCGGCGACGAAGCCAAGAAGATCGCCAAGATCGCCAAGCAGATCCACGCCTCCGCCAGCCCCTTCATGCCCCAGATCCGCCTCGGCCACATTGCCGACGCGGTGGTGGACATGCTGCGCACCGCCCTCGACGCCTACGCCCGCCTCGACACCGTGGCCGCTGCCCAGGTGGTGCGTCAGGACAAGGACGTGGATGCCGAGTTCAAGGGCATCATGCGCCAGCTCATCACCTACATGATCGAGGACCCGCGCACCATCTCCCACGCCATCGACATGATGTTCGTGGCCAAGTCCGTCGAGCGCATCGGCGACCACGCCAAGAACATCGCCGAGTACGTGGTGTATATGGTCAAGGGCCGCGACGTACGCCACACCAGCCTCGAAGAAGTGGAGCGCGAAGCCACCCGCTGAAGCACGCCGCCCACGCACCGGAAAAGGGAACGGCGACGTTCCCTTTTTTGTTGGCCGGCCTTACGTTGGTATGGAATTTGCCGTTACCGGAAGAGCCGGCCCGACCGGCTATCATTGCCCCTCCCGGAAACCGGATCCCTGCCATCATGCCGCTCAAGTTCGAACTCCTGCAGGCCGACGATTATTCCCAGTACCTGCTGCGGGAAAAGACCGACATCCTCTTCAACCTCCGTGGCCTCCTGCAGAAGCGCGCGATGATCAGCGCCTTCATCGACGCCAGCGCGGATTCCTTTCTGACCGCCCTCCTCGCCGTCACCCCGGACGAACGCCACCTGATCCTCGACGCCGCAGCCGACGACAGCCTCAACCGTCGCGTGGAAGGGGCCGAACAGCTCATCTGCGTCGCCCAGCTGGAAAAGATCAAGATCCAGTTTGCGGCCCGCGAGATCGTCCGTTTTCCGTTCGAGGGCCACGAAGCCTTTCGTGTGCGCATGCCCGACGTGGTGCTGCGCCTGCAGCGGCGGGAGTACTACCGTCTCACCGCGCCGATCTCCCACAGCCTGTCCTGCCTCATCCCGGTGGCCGAGGGCGAGAGTGCCCGCCCCCGCTCCGTGGAAGCCAGCGTCATCGACATCAGCGGTGGCGGCATTGCCGTGCTGGTGCCCCCCCAGGGCCTGGCCTTCGAGCCGGAGATGGAGTTCGCCGACTGCCGCCTGATGTTGCCCGAGACCGGCCCCATCGTCACGGCGATCAAGGTGCGCAACCTGTTCCGCATCACCCACCCCAACGGCCAGGTGATGCTACGGGCGGGCTGCGAGTTCCTCGGCCTGCCCGGCAACATGTCCACCACCATCCAGCGCTACATCCTGCGCACGGAGCGGGAGCTCAACGCCCGACACCGGATTCGCTGAAGCCCCCCAAAACGAAGACAGCCGGCAGTCGCCGGCTGTATCACGTGGGGGACGAGCCTTCCAGGCGGGCTCAGACGCTCATGTTCATGATGTCCTGGTAGGCGGTCACCAGCTTGTTGCGCACCTGCACCATCTGCTGGAACGACAGGTTGGCCTTTTGCAGGTTCACCATCACGTCCTGCAGGTTCACGTTGGGATCCTCGGACGAAAAGCCCTTGGCCATCTCCTGGGCCTGCATCTGCGCGGAGCTCACCTGATCCAGCGCCGACTGCAGCACCTGTCCGAAATCCGCCTGCCCGGTCGCCGCGGCCGCCTGGGCAGGCTTGCCCGCGGCCGTCTGCGCCGTGGCGCGCAACTCCGACAACATCTGATCGACTCCGCGGGTATCCATGTTCCGGCTCCTTCAATGCCTCTCCACCGCAGCAAGACCCATGCCACGCAGGGCAATGCACCTCATCCCGGGAAAAAACCTTCCTCCCGGTACTGCTGCAGCTTGTAGCGCAAGGTGCGCTCGGAGATCCCGAGCCGCTCCACCGCCCGCTTGCGCGAGCCGCCCACCTCCCGCAGCACCTGCAGAATGTGTTCCCGCTCCAGATCCTTCATGTTGGCCGGACGCGGCAATTCCTTGCCGCCCGGCAAAGCCTCACCGGCAAAATCTGCCGGCACCGGTGTGGCCGGGCGCAATACGGGTCGTAGCGGCTCCCCGTTCCAGTGAGGCAGACACAGACGCACCGTCTCGCCCGAGACGGACTCGCCGCTGCTCAGGATCAGGGCGCGCTGCACGGTGTTTTCCAACTCGCGCACATTGCCCGGCCAGTGGTAACTCACCAGCACCGACTCCGCCTCGGGCGAAAGGCGCGCGCTGCGACGCAGGCGCGCCCCGTGCAGACGGGCAAAGTGATGGGCCAGCGGCACGATATCGCCGGGCCGCTCCCGCAGGGACGGGATCGCCAGCGGAAAGACGTTGAGGCGGTAGTACAGATCCTCGCGGAAGCGCCCGGCGGCCACCTCCTTGGTCATGTCCCGGTTGGTGGTGGCCAGGACGCGGATGTCCAGGGCGATCGCCTTCTTGCCGCCGACCCGCTCCACCTCCCGCTCCTGGAGCACGCGCAGCAGCTTGGCCTGCAGGCCCAGGGGCATTTCCGAAATCTCGTCGAGGAGCAGCGTGCCACCCGCAGCCTGCTCGAACTTGCCCGCCTGTGCGGTGGCCGCGCCGGTGAAGGCACCCTTCTCGTGGCCAAACAGGGTCGCTTCCAGCAGGGTGTCGGGGATGGCCGCGCAGTTGATGGCCACGAAGGGGCCGTTGCGGCGCGGCGACTGCTCGTGCAGGTAACGGGCAAACACCTCCTTGCCGGTGCCCGATTCACCGGTCAGGAGCACGGTCGCGTCGGTCTCGGCCACCTTGGCTGCCAGGGCCAGGAGCTTGCGGGTGTGGGGGTCGGCCGCCACCATGCCGCCCGGGTCCCGGTCCGGCGCGGCATAGCGGCGCACGTGTTCGAGCAGCACCTGGGGCTCGAAGGGCTTCATCAGGAAATCGCAGGCCCCGCCCCGCATGGCGTCCACGGCTTTCTCCACATCGCCGAAGGCCGTCATCAGCAGCACCGGCAGCTGGGGCAGGCGGCGGCGCAGTTCGGCAAGCAGCTCGAGCCCATCCATGGGCTGCATCTTGAGGTCGGAGATCACCAGGTTGAAGGCCTCGTCGTCCGTCCTGGCCAAGGCCGCGGGGCCGTCGCCGACACCGGTGACCGTATGGCCGGCAACTTCCAGGGTCAGACAAACGGCGTCCCGCAGGGGCGCATCGTCTTCGACGACCAGGATGTGGAGGGCATCGTTCATGGGTGATCTCTCACTGCTTCGGATGGCCGGGCGTCCGTTCAGGCGCCCATGGCGAGGGTCAGTGTGAAGGTGGTGCCCCGGCCCGGTTCGGACGCGATGCCGATGTCGCCGCCGTGGGCCCGCGCCACCCCTCGCGCGATGGCCAGACCCAGACCGGTGCCGTCAGGCCGGGTGGTAAAGAACGGCTCGAACAGCCGTGACTGTAATTCCGGAGCGATGCCGCGACCGTCGTCCGCCACGCGGAAGCACGCATGAGCACCCTCGACACCGGCGTCGAAGCGGATGTGCCCGCCGGTCTCGAGCACCTGCACCGCGTTTTCCAGCAGATTGGTGAGGGCGCCGGCCACGGCCTTGCGATCACCCACGACTTCCGTACGGCCACAATCGCACTCGACCGCCAGCGCGATGCCTTTGGCGCGCGCCACCGGCTCCAGGGTATGGGCGAGTTCCGCCACCAGGTCGCAGATCGGAAAGGGTTCACGTCCCAGGGTCTCGCCGCGGGCAAACAGCAACATGTCGCGGATCAGCTTTTCCAGATGGCGCAGGCGCTCCAGGGCGCGCAGGCCGATCTTGTCCCGGTCGCCCGGTTTCAGGTCCTGCTGGGCCAGGGTCGCGGTGTACAGCAGCGCCGCCGACAAGGGGGTGCGCAGCTGGTGGGCCAGCCCCGCCACCATCTCGCCCATGGCAGCGAGCCGGCCGGTACGTTCGGCCGCCAGGCGGGCGCGATGGGCCTCGGTGACGTCATTGATCAGCACGATGCCGCCCTCGCCGGATTCCAGCGGCGCCTCCTGCAGGGTCACCCGCCGCGGTCCGTCGCCGCATGCCACGGCCCATTCGCCCGGCGTCTCGGTGGCCACCAGCCGGGACCCGGAAAAATGGCTCCAGAGGGTCCCCGGCGGCACCGTGGCGAACATCCGCTCCACCACGCGATTGACCTGCAGCACCGCGCCGGCGCGATCGAGCACCACCACCCCCGCGGGCAGCGCCTCCATCAGCACGCTGAAGCGTTCGGTCAACTGGCCGACCTGGGCCTGCAACCCGGCGTAGGCGCCGGTCAGGGCCTCGGAAGCCTCGCTGAACTGCCGGAAGGCCTCGGCCAGCTGGCGCGCGTCGAGACGGTCTTCGGCGACGGTCGGGATCATGGGCACACGGAAACGAATTTCACCGGCTCGCAGCTTATGCCCGCCCTTGTCACGCCTAGGCGGCAAATAGGCGGCAAAAAGCGTCGCTAATTCCGCCGTCGGCGGCAGGACGGGGCGCCCAGAATGCGTGCATCCGTAAAAGGGAGACTGTTCCCATGGCAGCCGAAGACGCCGCCGCCCCGCCCGTTCCGCCCCCATCGCCCTTCACCCAGGTGCTGGAGAACATCCGCGCCCTGAGCCAGCGTCAGAAGATCGCTGCCGGCGCCGCCCTGGCTGCCGCCATCGCCCTGGTGGTGGGCGTGCTGCTGTGGAGCCGCCAGCCGGATTACGCGGTGCTCTTCTCCAATCTGGCCGAGAAGGACGGCGGCGCCGTCGTCGCCAGCCTGCAGCAGCAGAACATCCCCTACAAGTTCTCCGACAACGGCAACGCCATCCTCGTCCCGAGCACCCAGGTCCACGACCTGCGCCTGCGCCTCGCCGCCCAGGGCATTCCCAAGGGCGGCCTGGTGGGCTTCGAACTGATGGAGACCCAGAAGCTGGGCCTGTCCCAGTTCCACGAGCAGGTCAATTTCCAGCGGGCACTGGAGGGTGAGCTGTCCCGCACCATCTCGTCGATCGCCGCGGTGGCCGGCGCCCGCGTGCATCTGGCGATTCCCAAGCAGACCGCCTTCCTGCGGGACGAGCAGAAGCCCACCGCCTCGGTGATGGTCAATCTGCACCAGTCCCGCAGCCTCGACCCCTCCCAGGTGGCGGGCATCGTGCATCTGGTGGCCTCCAGCGTGCCCAACCTCACCAACGACAACGTGAGCGTGATCGACCAGGACGGCAACCTGCTCACCAAAAAGCCGGACCCCATGCGCGCCGGTCTCGACGCCACCCAGATCAAGTACACCCGCGAGCTGGAAGAGGGCTACATCCAGCGCATCAACGACATCCTCACGCCGCTGTTCGGCAAGGGCAACTTCCGCGCCCAGGTCACCGCCGACGTGGATTTCAACGTCACCGAGCAGACCGCCGAGACCTACCGCCCCAACCCCAGCCCCGAACAGGCCATCCGCAGCCAGCAGAGCAGCGAGAGCCAGACCCGCGACGCCGGCGCCCAGGGCGTGCCCGGCGCTCTCACCAACCAGCCGCCGGTGCCCGCCACCGCCCCCATCACCACGCCGGCCGTGCCGGGCACACCGGGCGCCAATGGCCAGCTCCCCCTCAGCACGAGCAAAAACGCCACCATCAATTACGAGCTGGACAAGACGATCCAGCACACCCGCAAGGCCCTCGGCCAGATTCGCCGCCTGTCGGTGGCGGTGGCCCTCAACCAGAAGGAAGAGAAGGACAAGAACGGCAACGCCAAGCCGGTCCCCCTCACCGAGGAGGAACGCAAGCGCGTCGAGGATCTGGTGCGCGACGCCGTCGGCTACAGCAAGGACCGGGGCGACACCCTCAGCGTGGCGAGCAGCCCCTTCGTCGCCTCGGAAAAGGATCTGCCGGAAACCCCATTGTGGAAGGACCCGGACAACATCGCCCTGTTCAAGGAGCTGCTCAAGTACCTGGTCATTGCCGGGGTCATCGCCTTTGTCGCCTTCGGCGTGATCCGTCCGCTGATGAAGCAGGTCATGCCGCCGCCCCCGGAGAAGGCCGAGGAAGAGGCGTCCGCCGAATCCGCGGGCGAAGCCGGCGAGGAAGGCGGAGGCGAACCGGGCGAAGAGGGCGAGGAAGGCGCCGAGGTGGAACTCTCCCCCGAAGCCGCGGCCCGCCTCGCCTACGAGGAAAAGCTCGCCCGCGTGCGCGATCTGGCCCGCAGCAACCCGCGCGTGGTCGCCAACCTGATCAAGGAATGGATGGGCGTCAATGAGCAGCGATGAAGGCCTCGAGAAGAGCGCCCTGTTACTGATGACCCTCGGCGCCGACGAGGCCGCCGAGGTCCTCAAACTGCTGGGCCCGCGGGAAGTGCAGAAGCTCGGCGCGGCCATGGCCGCGATGCCCGCCCAGTCACGGGAGCGCATGGAGGCCATCCTCGACGAGGTGGAGGCCCTGGCCGAAAAAGGCTCGCCCATCGAGGCCGACCATGAGCACATCAAGGCCATGCTCACCAAGGCCCTCGGCGACGAGCGCGCGTCCCACCTCATCAGCCGCGTGCTACAGGGCTCCGACACCGCCGGCATCGAGAGCCTCAAGTGGATGGACGCCCCGACGGCGGCCGATCTCATCAAGAACGAACACCCGCAGATCATCGCCACGATCCTGGTGCACCTGGAATTCGACCAGGCCGGCGAGATCCTCAAGCACTTCACCGACCGCCTGCGCAACGACGTGCTGCTGCGCATCGCCACCCTGGACGGCGTCCAGCCGGTGGCCCTGCGGGAGCTCAACGAAGCCCTCACACGCATGCTCGCCGGCGCCAGCTCGGTCAAGAAGACCGCCATGGGCGGGGTGCGCCACGCCGCCGACATCCTCAACTTCGTCGGCTCTGCGGCCGAGACCGCAATCCTCGACAACGTGCGCGAATACGATCCGGACCTGGCCCAGAAGATCCTCGACGAGATGTTCGTCTTCGAGAACCTGCTTGATCTCGACGATCGGGGCATCCAGACCCTGCTGCGGGAAGTGCAGAGCGACTCCCTGGTCATCGCCCTCAAGGGCGCACCGCCCGAGATGCGCGAAAAGGTCTTCAAGAACATGTCCCAGCGCGCCGCCGAGATGCTCAAGGAGGATCTGGAATCCCGCGGCCCCGTGCGTTTGTCGGAAGTGGAGGCGGAGCAGAAAGAGATCCTCAAGACCGCCCGCCGCCTCGCCGAGGAAGGCCAGATCGCCCTGTCCAGCAAGGGGGGCGACGATGCCTTCGTGTAAGCCCCGGGGCCGACCATGGCCCTGAACCGCCACCAAGCGAGCGGGGCCTACCGTCGCTGGGACTTCCCCTCCTTCGACGCACCGCCGCCCGAAGCGTTGGCGCCGCCCCCCGGCGAGCCGCCCCCCGACGCAGCCGTGACGGCCACCGCCCCGGCGCCCGATCCGTCCGAACCGCCACCGGTCGAAGCTTCCCCCGCCGAGGCGGCGCTGCCTCTGCCCGAACCGGACATCCAGCTCCCCACCGCCGAAGACATCGAGCGCATCCACGAGGAGGCGCGCAAGGAAGGCTATGCCGCCGGTTACGAGGAAGCCACCGCCCGCGGTCGCATGGAGGCCATGCGTCTGCACGGGCTCGTGGAAGGCCTCGAAGCGGCCATGAGCCGCCTCGACGCGGACGTGGCCGAGGAGGTCCTCGCCCTGTCCCTGGAGGTCGCCCGCCTGATGGTCCGCCAGACCCTCGCGACCCGCCCGGAGAGCGTCGTCGACCTGATCCGCGAGGCCCTCGTCCAGCTGCCCCAGGCCCACGCCCAGATCCATCTCAACCCGGAAGACCTGGGCATGGTGCGTGACTACCTGGGCGAACTCCTCACCCACGCCGGCCACCGCCTCGTGGAAGATGCCGGCGTCGCCCGCGGCGGCGCACGCATCGAGGGCGGCGGCAGCCAGGTGGACGCCACCGTCCCGACCCGCTGGCGGCGCATCATGGACAACCTGGGCCGCAACATCCCCTGGGAGGGCGAAGGCTGATGGACCACGGCCTCGAAACCTGGCGGGCCTTCCTCCACGACAGCCGCAAGCTGGTCAACGCCACCTCGCCGCTGCAACTCTCGGGACGCCTCACCCGCATCAACGGCCTGGTCATGGAAGCGTCCGGCCTCAAGCTGCCCCTCGGCTCCGGCTGCCGCATCGTGGTGCCGGGCGGCGGCACGGTGGAGGCCGAAGTGGTGGGCTTCCACGGCGAGAAGATCTTCCTGATGCCCACCGATGACGTCTTCGGCCTCGCCCCCGGCGCCCAGGTCCTGCCGGTGGAACCGACCCAGCCCCAGCTCATCGCCGGCGAGCGCATCGAACCGCGCCGCCGGGCCTCCGACCGGGCCAAGCACCTGCCCATGGGCGACGCCCTCCTCGGCCGCGTGGTAGACGGCGCCGGACGGCCCCTCGACGGCCTCGGCCCGCTGGACGTCAAGCACACCCGCTCCCTGCAGGCACGGCCGGTCAATCCGCTGCAGCGCGCGCCCATCTCCCGCTCCCTGGACGTGGGCATCCGCGCCATCAACGCGCTGCTCACCGTCGGCCGCGGCCAGCGCATGGGGCTCTTCGCCGGCTCCGGCGTGGGCAAATCAGTGCTCATCGGCATGATGGCCCGCTACACCGCCGCCGAGGTCATCGTCGTCGGCCTGATCGGCGAGCGGGGCCGCGAGGTCAAGGAATTCATCGAGCACAACCTGGGACCGGAAGGGCTCGCCCGCTCGGTCGTCATCGCCGCTCCAGCCGACACCAGCCCGCTGATGCGCCTGCAGGGCGCCTCCTACGCCACCACCGTCGCAGAATACTTCCGCGACCAGGGCAAGCAGGTGCTGCTGATCATGGACTCCCTCACCCGCTACGCCATGGCCCAGCGGGAGATCGCCCTGGCCATCGGCGAACCGCCGGTCACCCGCGGCTACCCGCCTTCGGTCTTCGCGCGCCTGCCGGCCCTGGTGGAGCGGGCCGGCAATGGCCCCGAAGGGGGCGGCTCGATCACTGCCTTCTACACCGTGCTGGCCGAAGGCGACGACCAGCAGGATCCCATCGCCGACTCCGCGCGGGCCATCCTGGACGGCCACATCGTGCTGTCCCGCAATCTGGCCGACCAGGGCCATTACCCGGCCATCGACATCGAACAGTCCATCTCGCGGGCGATGCACAACCTGGTCAAGCCCGCCCACTTTGACGTGGTGCGGCGCTTCAAGCAGCTCTTCTCCCGTTACCAGCGCTCCCGCGACCTGATCGCTGTGGGCGCCTACCAGGCCGGCTCCGACCCCATCCTCGACCAGGCCGTGGCCTACTACCCGCGCCTGGAAGCCTTCCTGCAGCAACGCATCGAGGAGAGCGAGCCCTACGAGAGCGCCGTCGAAAAACTCGAAGCCCTGTTCGCCGGCACGTCCTGAACCGCCCAATGCCTCCGACCCTCAAGATTCCCGCCCCCCGCCCGATAGCACCCCAGGAACGTGAAGATGACTGAGCCGTTCCCCCTCAAGCCTCTGCTGGATCTGGCCAACACCCGCATGGACGAGGCTGCGCGCCGCCTGGGCGAACTGATTGCCAGCGAGCACGCGGTCGAAGAGAAGCTCGCCCTGCTCAAGGACTATCGCGACGAATACCAGGCGCGCTTCATGGAAGCCGCCCGCAACGGCATCGGCCCGGACGCCTGGCGCAACTACAGCGCCTTCATCGCCCGGCTCGACGACGCGATCGCCCAGCAGCAGAAGCTGGCCTCCGACTCCCGGCGGCGGACCGAACAGGGTCAGCAGGCATGGCGGGACGAGCGCAACAAGGTCAAGGCCTTTGACACCTTGTCCCAGCGCCATCACACCGCCCAGCTCCGCAAGGAACTGAAACAGGAGCAACGGCTCACCGACGAACACGCCGCCAAGCATTTCCGCGACCGGGACGCCGACGACGACGGCGAGCCCTGAACGCCCCGCCGGGACCGGCATGGCATGCGGATTGCAGTGGATCGCCTGTCCGCATCCTCACCAGGAACCCGCCATGCCTGCCACGAGCCTGAACCCCATCGCGACCGTCGCCCCGCCCGCCCCAAGCGGCAACGCCTCCGCCTCCCGTAGCGGCGACGCGCGCACGCCGGAAGCATCGGCATCCGCCGACGGCGATTTCGGGTCTGCCCTCAAGCAGCAAGTGGATCGCCAGGCGGACGATCGGCCACGCAGCGCCGACGAGGCGGGCAGCGCAGGATCGAAGACCCGCGACGACACAGCCGCCGCACAGGCGCCCGCGGCACCGCCCGGCGAAGCGCCGCCGTCCGCGGAAGCGCCCCAGCGCCTCGGACTCGCCCTCTTCCTCGGCCAGGCGACAGGCCGAAGCGAGGCAGACGGCCGACCGGCTGCACGCACCGACGACGACGCACCGGCCACCGAGTCGCCGTCAGCGGCCCTCGCCGGCCTCCTCGCGCCCCCGATTGATCCGCGCCCGACGACGCCGGCCGAAAGCGCTCCGGCCGACACCACCGGCAAATCGCCGGCAAAAACTGCCGCAGGCTTGCCGGAATTCGCCGCCGCGTTCCGAACCACACCGACCGATGCGGGCAGCGCCGATGCCCCACGCCTGCCCGCCGGCACCGACGCCGCCCCCGCCAACAGCTTCGCCGGCCTGCACGCCGCCGCCCTGGCCCAGATCCGCGGCGAAGCCCCGACACCCGCCAGCAACGCCCTGAGCCTGCCGGTGCACACCCCTGCCACCCATGCCGGCTGGCCGGAAGAGGTCAGCAACCGGGTGAGCTGGATGGTCGGCCAGCACGAAAGCCAGGCCGAACTCACCCTCACGCCGCCGCAGCTCGGCAAGGTCGAAGTGACCGTCTCCGTATCGGGCGACCAGACCAGCGCCCAGTTCGTGGCCGCCACGCCGGCCGCCCGCGATCTCATCGAGCAGGCCCTGCCGCGCCTGCGCGAGCTGCTCGGCGATGCCGGCATCGCCCTCGGCCAGACCTCCGTGGGCACGTCCGGCCAGTCGGGCAACGGCGAGGGTGGTGACGGCCCACGGCGCGGCACTGCCGGCCGCGGCACCCGCGGCGTAGATGGCATCGGCAGCGTCCAGGGCGGTTCGGCCGGTCCCTGGCTGCGCCGCGGCGAAGGATTGGTGGACACGTTCGCCTGAAAGGCACAAATGGCCGGCGCTTCCGCCGCTATTCCGGGCTTTCCGGGCGTCCGTGCAGGATGACAATCAGACACTAAAAGGAGTGATCCAGCATGTCGAAAGCACCGGCCAAGGCCGAAGCCGCCGAAGGCGAAGCCCCCGCCAAGGGCGGCGGCAAGAAAAAACTCATCATCATCGTCGCGGTGGTCCTGATCCTGGCCATCGCCGGCGGCGCCGCGTTCTTCCTGCTCGGCAAGAAGAAGCACGCGGAGGGCGAGGAAGAGGAAGAGCCCGCCCACCACGAGCCGCCCAAGGTCAAGGTGGATCCGTCCAAGCCGCCGGTCTTCGTGCAGCTGGACCAATTCACCGTCAATCTCGCGCCGGAAGAGGGCGAACACTTCCTGCAGGCCACCATGGTGCTGCGCGTCGCTGACGCCAAGGTGGGCGACTCCCTCAAGGCCTACATGCCCGAACTCAAGCACCGCATCCTGATGCTGCTATCGTCCAAACGACCTTCCGAGCTCGCCAATGCCGAGGGCCGCGAGGAACTGGCGGACGAGGTCAAGGACGAGGCCAACGACGTGCTCGGCTACGCCCCCAACCCCAAGAAGAAGGCCAAACGCCGCCCCGAGGACGACGGTCCGGTACTGGCGGTGCTCTTCAACCAGTTCATCGTCCAGTAAGGAAGCGCGGCCGTGTCCCAGGACTTTCTCTCCCAGGAAGAGGTGGATGCCCTGCTCAAGGGCGTCACCGGGGAGACCGACGAGCCGGACAGCGGCGAAGAGAGCCAGGACGGCGTCCGCGACTACAACCTGGCGACGCAGGAGCGCATCGTCCGTGGGCGCATGCCCACGATGGAGCTCATCAACGAGCGCTTCGCCCGGTACCTGCGCATCGGCCTGTTCAACTACATGCACCGCAATGTGGAGATCTCGGTCGGCCCGATCAAGGTGCAGAAATTCAGCGAATTCGTGCGCAATCTGGTGGTGCCCACCAACCTCAACCTGTTCATCGCCAAGCCCCTGCGCGGCAACGCGCTGGTGGTGCTGGACCCGAACCTGGTGTTCCTGGTGGTGGACAACCTCTTCGGCGGCGACGGACGCTTCCATACCCGCGTCGAAGGCCGCGACTTCACGCCCACCGAACAGCGCATCATCCAGGGCCTGCTGAAGGTCACCTTCAACGAATACGAAAAGGCCTGGTCCCCCGTTCAGAAGCTGGACTTCGAGTACGTCCGCTCGGAGATGAACCCCCAGTTCGCCAACATCGCCACCCCCAGCGAAATCGTCGTGGCGGCGTCCTTCACGCTGGAGTTCGGCGGGTCCCAGGCCGAAATGCACTTCTGCTTCCCGTACTCGATGCTGGAGCCCATCCGCGAGACGCTGTACTCGACCATGCAGAGCGACCACATCACCCAGGACAACCGCTGGGTCGGGATGATGGGCCGCCAGCTGCAGACGGCGGAGGTGGAACTCGTCGCCCGCCTGGGCACAGCCCACGTCACCCTGCGGGACATCGTCGGCATGAAGCCCGGCGACGTGATCCCGCTCAACATCCCCGAAACCATCCAGGCCGAGGTGGACGGCATTCCCATCTTCGAATGCCGCTATGGCATCCAGCGCAGCCAGTACGCCCTGAAGGTCGAGCGCTTCCTCGCCCAGGACGAAGACAGCCCGCCCGCCAAGGCTCAGGAGTAAGCCATGTCAGACACCGAAACCGACGCCCCCGACGACAACCAGGTCAGCGATGACGACTGGGCCGCGGCCATGCAGGAGCAGGCCGCCTCCGAAGGGCTCACCGATCCGGCGACCGGTGTGGACGAATCGCCCTATCAGGCCAAACCTGCCAGCCAGCTCTTCCCGGATTTCGGTCAGGCCGGCACCAAGAGCGGCACCCTGAACGACTTCGACATGATCCTGGACATCCCGGTGCAGCTCACCGTGGAACTGGGACGCACCAAGATCGCCATTCGCAACCTCCTCCAGCTGGCCCATGGCTCGGTGGTGGAACTGGACGGCCTGGCCGGCGAGCCCATGGACGTGCTGGTCAATGGCACCCTGATCGCCCAGGGTGAAGTGGTGGTGGTGAATGACAAGTTCGGGATCCGCCTGACGGACATCATCACGCCTGCCGAACGCATCCGCAAACTGCGCAGCTGAACGCTGCCCGCGCACGTCCGCCCCCGCGGAAGTGCGCCCTCCCCTGTTCCGATCGCGCTTGGGCGCCCTTCAGGAAAGCGGCCGACCGGCCGCGCCGCCCAGCACCGAGCGCACCGGACGACGATCCGGCGCGTTGGCCCGATGCAGGAGCCAGCGCTCGCCGAGGATCTGCAGCGCCCGCTGGCGCTTTTCCTCATAGTCCGCCTGGGCGGACACCGGCACCGCCTCCGGCACGGGTTTGACCACCGGTTGAACCTCACGACGCCAGAGCAACATGATCGAACCTCCTCGTCATACCTCCGGCTTTGAGTAACGGCCGCGACGGCAGTTCATTGAAGCGCAGGCAATACATGAAAAAGTGCCGGTTTTGCGTGCCTGTTCCTCCCATGGCCCGTCGCCCGGGCGTCCTATGCTGTGATTCTCCCCGCCAGAAGTCCGTCCATGCGCCGCGCCCTCGTCCCTGCCGTGCTCCTGTCCATCGGTCCAGTCGCCCTGGCCGGTGACGCCGCACCCGACCTCACCGGCAGCGTGGTGCAGACGCTCCTCGCCCTCGGTGCGGTCATTGGCCTGCTCTTCGGCACCCTGCACCTGCTGCGCCGCAGCGGCGTGGCCCGCGCCGGCGGCGCCGGGCTGCTCCAGGTCCGTGCCGCCACCGCAGTCGGCCCGCGCGAGCGGGTCGTGCTGGTGGAGGTGGCCGGCAAGCTGCTGGTCCTGGGTGTCGCACCAGGACGTGTCACCCCGCTCCACACCCTGGACGCCACCGATCTGCCCGCCGTGCCGTCCCGCCCGGCCGGCGAGCGGGACTTCCAGAGCTGGCTCCGGCAGACTCTGGAGCGCCGCGCCCCATGACCGCCGCCCGCCTGCGTCGCCTGACGCCCCTGCTCCTGCTGCTGCCCCTGCCGGCCCTCGCCCAGGCCCTGCCCGCCCTCACCAGCGGCCCCGCTCCCGGCGGCGGCACCCAGTACAGCCTGCCGGTGCAGACCCTGCTGCTGCTCACCGCCCTGAGCTTCCTGCCGGCGATGTTGCTGATGATGACCAGCTTCACGCGCATCATCATCGTCATGTCCCTGATGCGCCACGCCCTCGGCACCCAGACCTCGCCGCCCAATCAGGTGATCGTCGGTCTGTCCCTGTTCCTCACCTTCTTCATCATGGCGCCGGTGGGTGACCGCATTTACACCGATGCCTGGGTGCCCCTTCAGGAAAACCGAATCAGCTTCGACCAGGCCGTCGAGCGGGCCAGCGTACCAGTCAAGGGCTTCATGCTGCGTCAGGTGCGCGAACCCGATCTGAACCTGTTCTCCAAGCTCGCCAATACCCCCAAGGTGGACAAGGCCGAAGACTTGCCCCTGCGCGTGGTGATCCCCGCCTTCGTCACCTCCGAGCTGAAGACCGCCTTCCAGATCGGCTTCATCATCTTCATTCCCTTCCTCATCATCGACATGGTGGTGGCCTCGGTCCTCATGTCCATGGGCATGATGATGATGAGCCCGGCCATCGTCGCCCTGCCCTTCAAGATCATGCTCTTCGTGCTGGTGGACGGCTGGAACCTGCTGGTCGCCTCGCTGGTGCAGAGCTTCGGCTGACCCCTTCCACGGACGGACGCTGCCATGACCCCCACCACCGTCATCGACCTGGGCCGCCAGGCGCTGGAGCTCACCCTGCTGGTGTCGGCGCCCCTTTTCATCGCCGCGCTGGCCACCGGCCTCGTGGTCTCCATCTTCCAGGCCGCCACCCAGATCAACGAACAGACCCTGTCCTTCGTGCCCAAACTGGTGGCCACCTTCATCACCCTGGTGCTGGCCGGCCCATGGATGATCACCCTCCTCACCGACTTCATCCGCCGGCTCTTCGAAAGCATCCCCGCCATGATCGGCTGACCGTGCTCACCGTCACCGCCGCCCAGCTGGACGCCTGGCTGGCCCTCTTCGCCTACCCCCTGGCGCGCATCCTGGCGATGGTGAGCAGCGCCCCGGTGTTCGGCAACACAGCCCTGCCGCGTCGGATACGCCTGGTGGCGGGCCTCGCCCTGGCGCTCGGCATCGTACCGGCCCTGGCGCCGATCCCGGCCATTCCGCTCGGGTCGTGGAGCGGCCTGCTGACAATCTTCCAGCAGACCCTGGTCGGCCTGGCCATGGGCCTTGCCATGCGAGTCGTGTTCGCCGCCCTGGACGTGCTCGGCGAACTCACCAGCCTGCAGATGGGCCTGTCCTTCGCCACCTTCTTCGATCCGGGCTCCAACGGCCAGACCGCCGTCGTGGGCGAATTCCTCACCCTGCTGGCCACCCTCATCTTCCTGGCCCTCAACGGCCACCTGCTGATGGCCGATGTGCTGGCGCGCAGCTTTGAATGGCTGCCGGTCAACGCCCTGCCCCTCCATGCCGGCGGCTGGGCGGTGCTGGTGCGCTTCGGCGCCGTCACCTTTTCAGCCGGCCTGCTGCTGGCCCTGCCGGTGGTCACTGCGCTCCTGATCACCAACATCGCCCTCGGCATCCTCACCCGCGCCGCCCCCCAGCTCAACCTCTTCGCCATCGGCTTCCCCATCACCCTGACGGTCGGCTTCGGCGTCATCATGCTCGCCCTGGAGCGCTTCGCCCCGCTGCTCCAGCGCTTCTACGACATGGGCTTCGACACCATAGCGGCGCTCCTCAAGGCGCTCGCCTGATCCGCGCGGCGACCCGCATGTTCGCCATCTCCCCCTCCGCTGCGCTGGCCCTGTCCCTGGCCATTTCCATGCTGCTGGCCGCGAGCCTGCGCTACGTGGCCGCCGTGGAGCGTCCCCAGACTGCCCTGCGGGCGTGGGCCGCCGCCTTCGCCTGCCATGCCGTCCACGACGCTGCCCTGCTGGCCCCCGCGCTCACCCACCTGCCGCTGGCGCTCCTCGCCCCGGTCGGTCTGATGGGGATGAGTGCCGCCTTGTGGATCGGTCTGGGCCGGGTCACCGGCGACGGACACTCGCCCCGTGTCATGCTGCTGCCCCTGCTGGCCGCCCTGTGGGCCCTCGTCCCCACGGCGCCGGGACGGTCGGAAGTCCTGCGCACGCTCCCGGTGGATGCCGTGGCGATCACCTTCACCTTCGCCGCAGCCCGCGTCTTCTGGCGACGCGCCACGTACCAGCCGGGCACCGGACACCGTCTCGCCGCCGTGGGCCTTGGCGGTTGGGGTCTCGTGCTCCTCGCGGGCTCCGCGGGCGTGCTGGCGGACGGCAGCGTGGCCCGCGCCCTGGCCGCCGCCCTGGCCCTTTCCGGCCTCGGCTGCGCACTGCTGATCAATGCGCTGTGCCTGCAGAACGCCGCAGAGGCGCGCCTCACCACCCACCTGCGGGCCGAGATGGACCGCCGGATCGCCGCCGAGTCCGCGCTGGCAGAATCCCACAGCCGGTTCACGGCGCTTGCCGAGAGCTCGGACCTGGGCCTTTTTGTGGTGAGCCCGGACGGTCAGTTTCAATACACCAACTCCCGCTACCGGGCCCTGAGCGGCCTCACCGACGAAGAACTGCGCACGCGTCCGGACACCCAGCGCATGGACGGCGAAGATGCCGCCCGCGTCTCGGCCGCCTGGGCCGAGGCACGCGCCCTGCGCTGCCAGACCCATTACGAGCGGCGCGTCGTGCAGAGCGGGGCGACGGAAGGCTGGCTGTCGGTGCACGTGGCCCCCATCACCGCCGGCGACAGCCTCCAAGGCTTCGTCGCCACGGTGGAGGACATCACGGCCCGCAAGCAGGCCGAGGCCGCCTTGCGGGACAGCGAGGAACGCCTCTCCCAGGTCTTCCGGCTGCTGCCCGATGCGGTCATGCTCAGCGATCCGGACAGCGGACGCATCGACGACGTCAATCAGGGGTGGACAGACACGCTGGGCCACCCCCGTGAAGCCACCCTCGGGCGCACGGCCGAGGCCCTCGGCTTATGGTGCAATCCGTCCGACGCCCGGACTGTCCTCGACACCCTGCGTGCCGGACATGACGTCTCCGACCAGCCGGCGACCCTGTGCCACCGGGACGGTCGTGTGCTGGAAACCCTGCTGCGCGCCCGCCTGATCCGCGTCCGCGGACGCGACGGCCTCCTCACCGTCATCCGCGACGTCACCGAGCCGCGGCGCCTGGAACGCATCGGCCGGGCCGCCGCGGACGCCTTGCGCGTGTCCGAGGCCATGTTCTCCGCGGCCTTCCGGGCCAGTCCGGACTACCTCACCATCAGCCGTCTGGACGGCCACCTGCTGGAGGTCAATCCGACCTTCGAGCGGATGACCGGCTGGCGCCGCGACGAGGCCATCGGCGCCCAGGCCGTCGAACTGGGTCTGTGGGCTTTCCCGGAAGAGCGCGAGGCCATGCTCCACGAGCTCAGCGTGCACGGTGCCGTGACCGATTTCCCGTGCACGCTCGGCACCCGCTGGAAGACCCGGCGGACGTGTCTGCTGAATGTCTCCATGGTCACCCTGGAGAATGAACCCTGCCTGGTGGGCATGATCCACGACATCACGGAGCAGCAGGCGGCCGAGAAGGCCTTGCGGGACAGCGAACGCAAGTTCGCCACGATCTTCAACCTGGCCCCCTTCGCCCTCTCCCTCACGCGGGTCGGCGATCGCACCCACGTGGATGCCAATCCGGCCTGGGAACGCCTCTTCGGCATCGAGCGGAACACCGTGCTCGGACGCACGTCCGGGGAATTCGGCTGCTGGACCGATCCTCGCGCCTACGACGATCTGTACGCCCGGGTAGTCTCCAGCGACGTGCTCGCGCAGCAGGAAATCCGCATCCGGCCCTGCAACCGGGACGACGTCGCCACCTGCCTCATCTCCGGGCAGCGCCTGCGCATCCGCGACGAAGAGTGCGCCCTGTGGGCGATGGTGGACATCAGCGAACTGCGCCGTGCCCAGGCTCGCATCGAAGAGCTCAACCAGGGCCTGGAACTGCGCGTCGTGGAACGGACCACCGAACTCTCCAACGCCCTCGAAGCCCTGCGCCGGACCCAGGAAGACCTGGTGCGCAGCGAGAAGCTCGCCGCCCTCGGCTCCATGGTGGCGGGCATCGCCCATGAGCTCAACACCCCCCTTGGCAACAGCGTCACGGTCACCTCGACCCTCGCGACCCGGACGGACGAGCTGACCCACCGCAAGGCGGCCGGCCCCCTGCGCCGCAGCGATCTGGAAAGCTACCTGGACAGCGTCCGCACCGCCTCCGACCTGCTGCTGCGCAGCCTCAGCCGGGCCCGCGACCTGGTCAGCAGCTTCAAGCAGGTGGCGGTGGACCAGACCAGCGAACAACGCCGCCGCTTCGAACTCGGCGAGGTCCTGCGCGAAGTGGTCACGACCCTCGGCCCCATGTTCAAGGGCACGCCCTACACCCTCCGGATCGAGCCCGCCCCGGCCCTGGAGATGGACAGCTACCCCGGCCCCCTGGGCCAGGTGATCACCAACCTGGTCAGTAATGCCCTCGTCCACGCCTTCGCCGGACGCGACCACGGCACCATCACCCTGACCCCCGCCGCCGACGGCCCGGCGGGCGTCACACTGTGCTTCCGGGACGACGGCCACGGCATCGACCCGGCCCACCTGGGGCGCATCTTCGACCCGTTCTTCACCACGCGCCTGGGCACGGGCGGCAGCGGTCTCGGCCTGCACATCGTCTACAACATGGTCACGCGGGTGCTGGGAGGCCGCCTCGAGGTCAGCAGCCAGCTGGGCGTCGGGACCACCTTCACCCTCGCGATGCCCCGCACCGCCCCGGCCACCGGGGGCACAGAAAATCCCATGAGCATTTCTGCAAAACCTGCCGGACGTTCATTCAATTTCGAGGACAACGGGCCGATAATCTGAGGACTCTGGCCGGATTCCTCTCCCGGTCCCGCTTCCTGGAGCAAGCATGGCCATCGCCATCGTCGACGACACCCCCCTGAATCTCACACTGATCCAGGCCCTCGTCCGCAAAATCGCCCCGCCCGACACCGAGATCCGCTGCTTCACCTCGCCCCTCGAAGGCCTGCAGTGGTGCAGCGAGCACGAACCCGATCTGGTCATCGTCGACTACATGATGCCGGACCTCAACGGCATCGAATTCATCACCTGCCTGCGCAAGGTGCACCCGGCCGAAGCCGTGCCCATCCTGATGGTCACCGCCGCCCACGAAAAGGAGATCCGCTACCAGAGCCTCACCGCCGGCGCCAGCGACTTCCTCACCAAGCCCATCGACCGCTACGAGTTCGACCCCCGCGTGCGCACCATGCTCGCCCTGCGCCTGTCCCACCTGCGCATGCGCCACTACAACGACGACCTGCGCGAAGCCGTGCGCCGCGCCACCGCCGACATCGTGGCGCGGGAACGCGAGACCGTCACCCGCCTCGCCCGCGCGGCCGAATTCCGCGACCCGGAGACCGGCGCCCACATCCTGCGCATGGCCCACTACTCGCGGCTGATCGCCGAGCAGCTCGGGCTCGGCGCCGAATTCTGCGAACGCCTGCTCAGCGCCGCCCCCATGCACGACGTGGGCAAGGTGGGCACACCCGACCACATCCTCCTCAAACCCGGCCGACTCACTGACGAGGAGATGGCCATCATGCGCCAGCACGCCAGCATCGGCCACGACATCCTCAAGGGCTCGTCCTCACCGATGATCCAGCTGGCCGCCGAGATCGCCCTCAGCCACCACGAAAAGTTCGACGGCAGCGGCTATCCGGGCGGACTGACGGGCGAGGCGATTCCCCTGTCGGGGCGCATCGTCGCCGTCGCCGACGTCTTCGACGCCCTCACCTCCGAGCGGCCCTACAAGCCCGCCTGGGCGCTCGACCGGGCCGTGCAGTTTCTCAAGGATGGGCGCGGCGCCCATTTCGACCCGGCCTGCATCGACGCCTTCCTGCTGCGCTGGGACGAGGTGCTGGCCATCCGGGACCGTTACCGCGACGAATGAAAGCGCTGTTCGACCGTCTCGCCAGCCTCCTCGGGCTTGACTCCCTGCGCCAGCAGCTCACCCTGCTGTTCACCGTCCTGCTCGGGCTCGCCATCGGCATCTACGCCCTGTACACCGCCGTCGAACAGGCCGCTTACGTGGAGCGCCTGGAACGTCAGCGCGCCGAAGAGAGCGCCCGGCACCTGGCAGACGATCTCGCGCCCCACCTGACCGCCGGCGATCGGACCGGTCTGACGCACCATCTTGAAGCGCTCGCCCGCCAGCGCGACATGCTCCACCTCACCGTCACCGACCTTCACGGCCTGCCGGTTGCCGGCGTGAGCGTGACCGAGGGCGCGCCCCGCTTCGATGCAGCCGCCGACCGGCCCCTCACCCTGCCCGCCGACACGCAGCCGGCCACGCGCCAGGGCGAGACCGACGCCATCGTTGCCTGGGCCGAGATCCGCGATGATGTCCCCCGCGGCTGGCTGCGCCTCGAGATCGCCCCGACCGCCGCCCGCGAAGCCCTGGCGCACATCGTCGAGGACAGCCTCATCACCGGTCTGCTGACCGTCACACTCGGCGCCGTCATCATCCGGCGCTTCCTGCGCGGCCCCCTGCACAGCCTCGAGCGGGCCACCGCCTTCGCCGAAGGCCTGGAGACCGGCGAAGGCGCGGTCCTCAACGAGCCCAGCCGCCTTGAGGAAATCCGCAAGCTCGTGGACGCCCTCAACTGGACCTCCATCCGCTTCTACGACGGCCAGTCCGCCCTGGCCGACAGCGAATCCCGCAATCGCGCCATCACCGAAGCCGCCCTGGACTGCATCGTCACCGTGGACGATGGCGGACGCATCATCGAATTCAATCCGGCCGCCGAGCGCAGCTTCGGTGTCTCCCGCGCGGACGCCCTGCACCAGTACGTGGGCGACCTCATCTTCTCCGACGAGCGGCGCGATGAACAGGAGCGGATCCTGCAACAGGTCCTCGATCCCGAACGTCGGGACGAAGCCGGTCAGCGCTTCGAAACCCTCGTCACCCGCGCCGGGGGCCAGACCTTTCCGGTGGACGTGGCCATCGTGCCGGCCATCAGCTCGGGCCGCCGCCTGTTCACCGCCTACCTGCGCGACATCAGCGACCAGAAGCGCGCCGAGGAGGCCATGCGCATGGCCATGGAAGCCGCGGAGGCCAACAGCCGCCTCAAGAGCGACTTCCTCGCCAACATGAGTCACGAGATCCGCACCCCCATGAACGCCATCCTGGGGATGACCGACCTCGCCCTCGACACCGATCTGGACGCCGAACAACGGGAGTACCTGACGCTCGTGAAAAGCTCCGCCCAATCCCTGCTCAACATCATCAATGACATCCTCGACTTCTCGAAGATCGAAGCCGGCAAGCTGGACTTCGAGCACATCGACTTCAGCCTGCGCGACTGCATCTCCCTGGCCACCCGCACCCTGCAGCAGCGCGCCGCCGAAAAAGACCTCCAGCTCGTCACCCAGATCGAACCGCAGACCCCCGACACCCTGCGCGGCGACCCCCATCGCCTGCGCCAGGTGCTCATCAACCTCATCTCCAACGGCATCAAGTTCACGCCCCACGGCGAGGTCCGCATCCGCGTGCATCCCACACCGGGCAACAAGGACGCGGGCCGCATCGAGCTGACGTTCAGCGTGCAGGACACCGGGATCGGGATCCCGCGGGACAAGCAGGGCCTCATCTTCGACGCCTTCTCCCAGGCCGACACCTCCACCACGCGCCGCTATGGCGGCACCGGGCTGGGGCTTGCCATCAGCGCCCAGCTTGTCAAGGGCATGGGCGGCGGCATCCGTGTCACGAGCGAGCCGGGCCAGGGCAGCACCTTCGAGTTCAACGCCGTGTTCGAGCCTGGCCAGTCGGTGGTACCCGTGGAAACCGACACCGAACTTGAAGGCCTACCCGTGCTGGTCGTGGTGAAGAGCGCATCCGACCGGGGCATCCTGTCGGAGCTCCTCACCCACTGGCGCATGTCGCCGCTGATGGTCAGTGACGCCAGCGCCGCCCACCGGGAACTCCTCGCCGCCGCCAAGCGGGGCAGCCCCTACCGCGTCGCCCTGCTTGGCCGCGATCTGCCCGACATGGATGGCTTCGACCTGGCGAGTGCCCTTTCCGCCGCCTCGCCCCGCCCCCTGTCCGTGATCCTGCTGGCCGAACGGGGGCGTCGCGGTGACGGCGCCCGCTGCCGCGAAATGGGCATCGCCGCCTATCTGCCGATGCCCATCCAGGCCTCGGACCTGCTCAACGCGATCCTCCTGTCCTGCGACGTGGGCGGCGAAGCCGACGGCGACCGCCCGCTGATCACCCGCCACAGCCTGCGCGAACAGAAGCGCGTCCTCAACATCCTGCTGGCCGAGGACAACCCCATCAACCAGACCCTCGCCCTGCGCCTGCTGGCCAAGCTCGGCCACCAGGTCACGGTGGCCAACAACGGCGCCGAGGCCCTCGAACTGCACGCCCGCCAGCGTTTCGACATCATCCTGATGGACGTGCAGATGCCGGTCATGGGCGGCTTCGAGACCACCGCCGAGATCCGCCGCCGCGAAGCGGCCGGCACCCCCCACACGCCCATCGTGGCGATGACCGCCCATGCCATGAAGGGCGACCGGGAGCGTTGCCTCGACGCCGGCATGGACGGCTACCTGTCCAAGCCCATCAACGCCCCGGACCTGGTGGAAGCCCTCATCCATCACGCCGACCAGAGCGACCCGCCACCTCAGCCCGTGGCCCACGAGACCGTCGCCCTCGGGCCGGTGTTCGACCGGGCGGCGGTGCTGGCCAATCTGGGAGACGATGAGGAATTACTCACGCAGCTCATCGCCATGTACCTGCACGACGAGCCACGCATGGTGGGCGAACTGGAAAACGCCATCGCCCATCAGGACGCGGAAGCCGTCAATGCCGCCGCCCACGCGCTGAAGGGCGCCGTCGCCAACTTTTTCGCCTGCCGCGCCCAGGCCAGGGCCATGCAGCTGGAACAGCTCGGGCGCCACAAGCATCTCAGCGACGCACCCGCCGTCCTGGCCGAGCTGAAGCGGGAGCTGGCAGCCCTGCACGAGGCCTTCCGCAGCGTCGCCCCGGCGGACGCCTGACCGTACGGTGCCTGCCGGACGGGGATTTCGCCCGGCCCCGGCCCCTCAGCCCCGGTTCTTGGCCTGGATCAGTTCCACCTTGTAGCCGTCCGGATCCTCGACGAAGGCGATCACCGTGCTGCCATGCTTCATCGGCCCCGCCTCGCGGGTCACCTTGCCGCCGCGCGCCTTGATCTCGGCGCAGGCGGCATAGGCGTCCGGCACCTCCAGGGCGATGTGGCCATAGGCCGTGCCCAGCGCATAGGACGTCACGCCCCAGTTGTAGGTCAGCTCGATGACCGCGCCATCCGCTTCGTCCTGGAAGCCCAGAAAGGCCAAGGTGAACTGTCCGTCCGGATAGTCGCTGCGGCGCAGCAGGCGCATGCCGAGCACTTCGGTGTAGAAAGCGATGGAGCGTTCCAGGTCGCCAACGCGGAGCATGGTGTGGAGGATGCGCATGGGGAGTCCTTCGATCAAAGCTGCGGGAGGGAGGCCGCCACTGCCCGCAGACGGGCACGGGCAACCACGTGTTCGGGATAGACCGACTCGACCACGGACCAGAAGCGTGGCGAGTGGTTCATTTCCAGCAGATGGGCAACCTCATGCGCCGCGACGTAATCGACGAGCTCGAGGGGCAGGTGGATCAGCCGCCAGTGCAGGCGGATGCCGCTGCGCCGGCTGCAGCTGCCCCAGCGCGTGCGCGCGGAGGACAACCCCACCGTCGGCACCGGCTGGCCGATCCGTAGGCAGAACTCTGCAACCCGGTGCCGGAACACCTCCAGCGCCCGCTGCTGTACGCCCCGTCGCAACACGGCCGCCGGATCGCTGCCGGCGCGCAGGGCGATTTCGAGGATGCGCGGCGCGTCCGCCGTCACGCCCCCTTCGTGCCAGACCAGCCGGTTGAGTCCTTTCGACAGGTGTAGCGTCCAGGTTTCACCGAGCACCGGCAACCCGGCGCCCTCCACCACGGCAAACGGGGGTGCCTCGGCGCGGGCCGCGTGGACCTGCACTTTGTCGAGGATCCAGCGGGCATGGTCGTGCAGAAAGGCGTCCACCGCCCGCTGGGTGGCCCGCAGCGGGACGCCGACGGTGAGCCCCCGCGCGTCCACCCGCAGGCCGAAGGTACGGCGGGCGCTACGCTTCAAGGTGTAGGCGATCGCCACACCGTCCAGCAGGACCTCCCGCTGCAGTCCGTCCTTCCGCGGCGACGCCGGAAGGCTCACTCCGCGGCCGGCTCCACCGCCTCGGCCGCGCGCTGACGGGTCGGGCGATAGTGCCCCGGGAAGAGCTGGCGCATCTCGCCTTCGATCCAAGCCTGCGCCTTGGCGTTGATCTGCTCGGCATTGAGGCCCTTGGTGTCGATGACCGGCCCGACGCTGACCGTCACCACGCCCGGGCGCTTGAAGAGGGCGTTGCGCGGCCAGAACTCGCCGGCGTTGTGGGCCACCGGCACCACGGGCACACCGGTCTGGGCCGCCAGCCACGAGGCGCCGGCCTTGTAGCGCTTCTTGCTGCCCGGCGCGACGCGGGTGCCTTCCGGGAAGATGGTCACCCAGAAGCCCTCGGCGAGGCGTTCGCGTCCCTGGGCCTCCACCTGGGTCAGGGCGTCCTTGCCGGCCGCGCGATCGATGGCGATCATCGGCATGCGGGCGATGCCCCAGCCAAAGAAGGGAATGCTGTGGATCTCCTTCTTCAGCACGAAGACCATGGGCGGAAAGATGTCCTGCAGCAGGATCGTCTCCCACGCCGACATGTGCTTGGAGACGATGATGGCCGGGCCTTCCCGGGGAATGTTCTCGGCGCCGACGAGACGGTAGGGAATCCCCAGCACGTGCTTGATGACCCAGCCCATGATGCGCGGCCAGCCGCGGATCAATTTGTGCCGCGTCTGCGGCCCGAAGGGCGAACTGAGCACGCCGATCAGGGCGTAGAGCGGCGTGAACACCGCCAGGGCCAGCATGAACAGCAGGTTGCGGATCAGGACCACCGTTGCCTCCTCAGGCCGTGATCTGTGCGACGACGGCCGCCAGGTCGGGGAAGATCTGCGTGCCTTCCGGCAGGTCGGGATCGAGCCGGGTCTTGCCGCCCTTGCCGGTCAGAACCAGGTAAGGCGCGCAGCCGACGGCCACACCGGCCTGCAGGTCGCGCAGGCTGTCGCCCACCACCGGCTGGCCGCGCAGGTCCACGTTGAAGCGCTCGGCGATCTGCCGGAACATGCCCGGTTTGGGCTTGCGGCAGTCGCAGGTGGAGTCGGCGGCATGGGGGCAGAAGAAGATCGCATCGAGGCGCCCGCCCGCCTGGGCCAGCGCCTTGACCATCTTTTCGTTGATGGCGTTGAGGGTGTCCATGTCGAACAGGCCACGCCCCACCCCGGACTGGTTGGAGGCGATCACCACGCGCCAGCCGGATTCATTGAGGCGGGCGATGGCTTCCAGCGAACCGGGAATGGGCTTCCATTCCTCGGGCGACTTGATGAACTGGTCGGAGTCCTGGTTGATGACGCCGTCCCGGTCAAGCACGATGATCTTCATGAATCCCCCCGTCCGTCTCACGCCGACAGGCGCGAGATGTCCGCCACCTGGTTCATCAGCCCGGCGAGCTGGTTGAGCAGGGCCAGGCGGTTCTGCCGCACCAGCGGCTCTTCGGCCATCACCATTACCTCGTCGAAGAAGCGGTCCACCGCCGCCCGCAGGCCGGCCAGGACGCGCAGCGCGTCCGTGTAGGCCTCGTTCTGGAAGTGGGAGCGGGCCAGCGGGGCCACATCCACGATGGCGTGGAACAGGGCCTTCTCCGCGTCCTCGGCGAGGAGCGCCACCTCCGGCTCGGCAAATTCGCCACCGGCCTTCCTGAGGATATTGACGATGCGCTTGTTGGCTGCCGCCAGGGCCTGGGCCTCCGGCAACTGCTGAAAGGCGGCGACGGCCTCGAGCTTGGGCACCACCAGATCGATGCGGGTCGGGCGCAGGGCCAGCACCGCGTCCACGGCGGCCGGCGCATGGCCGGCGTCACGCAGCAGGTTGCGCAGACGTTCGAGCATGAAGTCGAACAGGGGCGCATCCACCTCGGCGGTGAGCACGCCGGGCGGGAAGCTCGCCACCGCGTCGGCGATGAGGGCCGCCAGGTCGAGGGGCAGCGGCGCCTCCATGAGGATACGCAGCACGCCCAGGGCGGCACGACGCAGCCCGAAGGGGTCCTTGTCGCCAGTGGGCACCTGGCCGATGCCGAAGAAGCCGACCAGGGCATCGAGCTTGTCCGCCAGGGCCAGGGCCCGGCCGATGTTGCTGTCGGGCAGCGCGTCACCGGCAAAACGCGGCCGGTAGTGCTGCTCGATGGCATCGGCGACAACCGCCTGGGCGCCCTCGTGGAGCGCGTAGTAGCGCCCCATGATGCCCTGCAGCTCGGGGAATTCGCCGACCATGTCGGTGACCAGGTCGGCCTTGCACAGGCGCGCGGCCTGGCCGGCCTGGGCGTCGTCGGCGCCGAGCCTGACGGCAACGGCCCGCGCCACCGCATCGAGGCGCTGCACCCGGTCGCCCAGGGAGCCGAGCTTGTTGTGATAGACCACCGAATCCAGCTTGCCGACCCGCGAGCTGAGGCCGGCCTTGCGGTCCTGCTCGAAGAAGAAGCGGGCATCCGACAGGCGCGGACGCACCACGCGCTGGTTGCCGGTGACGATGTTGGACGGATCTTCCAGACGCATGTTGGAGACGATCAGGAAGCGGTTGAGCAGCTTGCCCTGGGCGTCGAACAGGGGGAAATACTTCTGGTTGGCGCGCATCGTGAGGATCAGGCATTCCTGCGGCACGGCGAGGAATTCGGCCTCGAACTCGCCCACGTAGACCGTGGGGTGCTCCACCAGCGCGGTGACCTCGTCCAGCAGGTCGGCGTATTGCCCGAGGCTGGCCGCCTGGCGCGCCGCCTCGCGGACGAGCTGCTGCTCGATGTCGGCGCGGCGCTCGGCGAAATCGGGCACGACCTTGCCTTCCGCCAGCAGGGTGGGCTCGTAGGCGTCGGCCGTGGCGACGACGATCTCGCCGCGGCTCATGAAGCGGTGGCCCCGCGTGACGCGGCCAGCCGCCAGTTCCAGCACGGTGCCGGGCACCACGTCGGCGCCGTGGAGCATGAGCAGCGAATGCACCGGGCGCACGAAAGCCACGTCGCTGTCGCCCCAGCGCATCACCTTGGGGATCGGCAGCGCCTTGAGGGCGTCCTGGACGATACCGGCCAGTACGTCGGCGAGCCGCGCACCGGGCACCGTCGCGGTGTGGAACAGGGCCTCGGCCTTGCCGTCCAGGCGCCGCTCGAAGGTGGCCACGGCCGACAGGGGAATACCCTTCGCCTCCAGCTTTTTGACCAGCGCAGGCGTGGGCTGGCCGGCGGCGTCGAGGGCCACGGACACCGGCATGATCTTTTCGGTCACGTCGCGGGCGGCGGCCTCGGCCACCACACCGCTCACGCTGACGGCCAGCCGGCGTGGCGTGGCAAACCAGCGGAAGGCGCCCTCCGCCGCGGCCAGGCCGCGGGCGCGCAGGCCTTCGACGACACCCTTGGCAAAGGTCTGACCGAGGCGCGGCAAGGCCTTGGGCGGAAGCTCTTCGGTGAGCAGTTCGACAAGCAGGGTCGCGCCGGTCATCACGCGGCCTCCTTCTTCAGCATCGGGAAGCCGAGGGCTTCACGGGAATTGAAATAGGCCTGGGCCACTTCCCGGGCCAGGGCGCGGACGCGGCCGATGTAGGCGGCGCGCTCGGTGACCGAGATGGCGCCGCGGGCATCCAGCAGGTTGAAAGTATGGGAACACTTCATGACCATCTCGAAGGCCGGCAGCACCAGGGGCACGGCCATCAGGCGCTTGGCCTCGGCTTCGTATTCGCCGAACAGGCGGAACAGCCATTCCACGTTGGAGTGCTCGAAATTGTAGGTGGACTGCTCCACCTCGTTCTGGTGGTAGACGTTGCCGTAGGTGACCGGCGTGCCGTCCGGGCCGATCGACCAGACCAGGTCGTAGACGTTTTCCACGCCCTGCAGGTACATGGCCAGGCGCTCCAGACCATAGGTGATCTCGCCCAGCACCGGCTTGCAGCTCAGGGAGCCGACCTCCTGGAAGTAGGTGAACTGGGTCACCTCCATGCCGTCCAGCCACACCTCCCAGCCCAGCCCCCAGGCGCCCAGGGTGGGCGACTCCCAGTCGTCCTCGACGAAGCGGATGTCGTGGGCGTTGGGATCGATGCCCAGCGCCCGCAGGCTGTCGATATACAGCTCCTGGATGTTGGCCGGCGAGGGCTTGAGGACCACCTGGTACTGGTAATAGTGCTGCAGACGGTTGGGGTTCTCGCCGTAGCGGCCGTCCTTGGGCCGCCGGGAGGGCTGCACGTAGGCGGCGTTCCAGTGTTCCGGGCCGATGGCGCGCAGGAAGGTGGCGGTGTGGAAGGTGCCGGCCCCCACCTCGATGTCGTAGGGCTGGAGCAGGGTACAGCCGCGTTCCGCCCAGAAGTTGGACAGCCGCAGGATGATCTGCTGGAAAGTCGGTTTATGGACTGACATGGACGCTCGGCGGCGGTGAGCCGCGCAGAAAGGGCAAAACGCGGATTTTACTGGGTTTCGCCGGACTCGGCAGGCTCCTGTCCCGCCGGGAGGCGCTCCGTGGAACAGATCACATAGACCCGTCTCAAGGCAGGGGTATTTTCTGCCGTAATGGCAGCCAATATACAAATTGATACATATCCACCGCCGCGCCCGTTGATTCCCGTGTACGTCCGTCCTGGAGAGCCCTCGTCATGAACCTGTCCGAACTGCGTGTTGCGACGCGGATGCGGATTCTCGTCGCGCTGACCCTCATCGGTCTCGTCGCGCTGTGCACCGTCAGCCTGTTCCGGCTGCACGCCAGCATGATGGACGACCGCAAGCAGCAGACCCGCTACGTCGTCCAGCTGGGCCTCGGGGTGCTCCAGCATTTCCACGCCCTCGCCCAGTCCGGCGCGCTCTCCGATGCCGACGCCCGCAAGGCGGCCATCGAAACCCTGCGTACCCTGCGCTACGAGGGCACCAACTACATCTTCGTGGTGAGCACCACCAGCCATTACATCCTGATGCCTCCTCGCCCCGAGAAGGAAGGCACCGACGCCAGTGGCACCAAGGACAGTACCGGCAAGGCCATCATCCCGGAACTGGTCAAGGCCGCCCTGGCCGGAGGAGGCTTCGTGGATTACCTCTTCCCCAAGCCCGGCGGAACCGATCCGCAGCCCAAGGTGAGCTTTGCCGCCCAGTTCGGTCCCTGGCAATGGGTGTTGGGCACGGGCATCTACGTGGATGACGTGGACGTGGAATTCCGCGCCATCGCCTGGACCCTGGGCGGCATCTCCGCGGTGCTGCTGATCGTTCTGGGCGTGGCCGGCTGGGGCGTCGGCATCAGCATCATCCGGCAACTCGGCGGCGAACCCCGCGAGGCGACGGCCATCATGCAGCAGGTGGCGGACGGCGACCTCTCCCTGCGCCTGGAGGACAGCCGCCCCGGCTCCATGCTCCACGCCCTGTCCACCATGATCGCGTCGCTGCGCACCATGATGGGCGAGATCAACCGCAGCGCCGTCCAGCTCGTCAGCAACGCCGACCACATCAGCCAGGTGTCCGGTGAAGTGGCCGACGCCGCCATCCGCCAGTCCGACGCCACCGCGGCCATGGCCGCGGCCATGGAGGAGCTCACTGTCAGTTCCAGCCACATCTCGAGCAGCGCCCGTGACACCGAGGACAACTCTCAGGAAGCCATGCGCCTCGCCGCCGAGGGTACCCAGCGTGTCCAGCAGGCCTCTGGCGCGATCCGCAAGATGTCAGAGACCGTCTTGGGTGCCTCCACGCGCATCCGTGCCCTGGAAGGCCGCATCTCCCAGGTGTCGTCCATCGCCAACGTGATCAAGGAGATCGCCGGCCAGACCAATCTGCTCGCCCTCAACGCGGCCATCGAGGCGGCCCGCGCCGGCGAGCAGGGCCGCGGCTTCGCCGTGGTGGCCGACGAAGTACGCAAGCTGGCTGAACGCACCTCCTCCGCCACCACCGAGATCGAGCAGATGATCGTCGGCATCCAGAGCGACACGGGCAGCGCCGTGGAGGCGATGAACGCCGCCCTGCCCGAGGTGGACGAGGGCGTCAGCCTCGCCGCCTCGGCCGCCGAATCCCTGGCGGCCATCGAGAACGGCGCCACCCGGACCCTCGAACGGGTCCACGAGATCGCTGACGCCACCCGCGAACAGAGCGCTGCCAGCACGGCCATCGCCCAGCGCGTCGAGGACATCTCCAACATGGTGGAGAACACCACCAAGACCATCCGCGGCGCCGCCGAGGCGGCCGTCGGACTGGAACGCATCGCCGGCAGCCTGCGCGACCAGGTCAGCCACTTCCGCGTCTAGCGGGCGATCCGCGCCGCGCCTGGGCGGGATGCCGATCCGCCCGTCAGGCGCTTTTCCAAGCCGACCGCCAGCGCCAGGGCCCAGGCCGCCGCCCCGATCTCGAGCCACGCGGCCGGCGGCGGTGGCGCCGATGCGAAGAGCCGGTTCATCGCCGGCCACCAGGTAAAGGCCGCCTGCAAGGCGACCATCGCACCGATCCCGAGCCAGAACCACGGGTTGGCGAGCACGCCGCCGCGCCAGAAGCCGCCGCGCAGGCTGCGGCAGTTGAAAAGATAGGCCACCTCGCCGGCAACAAAGACGTTCACGGCGATCGTGCGCGCCTCCTCGAGGCTCGCCCCGAACCCGCGCCAGCGCAGGAACAGGCCGAAGGCCGCCGCCACCAGCAGCGCGCCCACCAGCACGACGCGGCGCATCTGCACCGCGTCCAGCACCGGCGCACCGGGCGGCCGTGGCGGGCGGCCCATCACATCCGGTTCGATGGGCTCGAAGGCCAGGGTCATGCCCAGCAGCACGGCGGTGGTCATGTTGATCCACAGGATCTGCAAAGGCGTGATGGGCAGGGTGGTGCCGGCCAGCACCGCGAAGAGGATCACCAGCCCTTCGGCGAAATTGGTGGGCAGGGTCCACAGGATGAATTTCACCAGATTGTCGAAGACCCCGCGTCCTGCCTCCACCGCGGCCTCCAGGGTGGCGAAGTTGTCGTCCGTGAGCACCATCGCTGCCGCCTCCTTGGCCACCTCGGTGCCACCGGCGCCCATCGCCACGCCGATGTCGGCCGCCTTGAGGGCCGGCGCATCGTTCACCCCGTCGCCGGTCATTGCGACCACCTCGCCCCCCGCCTGCAGCGCCTGCACCAGCCGCAGCTTCTGGGCCGGCTCCACACGGGCGAACACGTTCACCCGCATGGCCGCGGCCTGCAGGGCGAGGGCGTCGAGACCCGCCAGATCGCGGCCGGTGAGCACGGCGTCACCGTCGGCGGCGATGCCGAGCTGCCGCGCGACGGCGAGGGCGGTGGCGGCATGGTCACCGGTGATCATCTTCACCGTGACACCGGCCGCACGGCAGGCCGCCACGGCGCGGATCGCCGCCGGCCGCGGGGGATCCTGCATGGCCTGCAAGCCCAGGAAGACCAGCCCCTGAGCCGGCAGCTCCGCACCCAGCGTGCCGTCCCCGCCCCGCGCAAAGGCGAGCACCCGCAATCCGTCAGCGGCCAGCGCCGTGGCGGCCACCTCCACGGCGGCGGGATCGAGCGCCTCCGGGCATCCATCCACGCCGATCTGCGCCGCGCATCGCGGCAGCAGCGCCTCCAGCCCGCCCTTGACGAACACCACCGGATGGTCCGCCACACAGACCTTCACGGCCATGTAAGGCCGCGCGGCATCGAAGGGGATTTCGCCAAGCCGCGGACAGGCGCCGCGCAGCGCAGCGCCGTCGAGTCCGCCCACGTCAGCGGCCACGAGCAAGGCCACCTCCGTCGGGTCGCCGCTCGCCGGCCCGCCGGCGGCATCCGCCTGCAGGCGCGCGTCATTGCACAACACGCCCGCCACGAGCAGTTCGTTCAGGCCGGCCGGCAGCCCGGCGCGTCCAGGCTCGGCGGAGGGTTCCGGCGTGTTTTCTGCCCATTCGAAGGACCGCCCGCCCTGCCACAGGACCTTCACCGTCATCCGGTTCTCGGTGAGGGTGCCGGTCTTGTCGGAGCAGATCACCGTGGTGCTGCCCAGAGTCTCCACCGCCGGCAGGCGCCGGACGATGGCCTTGCGGCGGGCCATGCGCGCCACGCCAATCGCCAGGGTGACGGTCACCGCCGCGGGCAGCCCTTCAGGAATCGCCCCCACCGCCAGCGCCACCGCCGCCATGAGCATGTCCGCAAGGGCTTCACCGCGCATCCAGCCGACCACGAAGCCGAAGACCGCCAGTCCGAGGATCAGCCACAGCAGCACCCGGGAAAATCCGGCCATGGCACGGGTCAGGGGGGTCGCCAGGGCATCGGTGACGTCCAGCAAGTGAGCAATGCGGCCGACTTCCGTGTCCGCGCCGGTGGCCACGACCACCCCGCACCCCTGGCCCGCGGTCACCAGCGTTCCGGCATAGGCCATGCAGGCCCGCTCGGCCAGCACCCCGTCCGCCGGCACCGTCGCCGTGTCCTTGGCGACGGCGACGGACTCGCCGGTGAGGGCCGCCTCGGCGATCTGCAGGCTGCGGGCGTCGAACAGGCGCAGGTCGGCCGGCACCTTGTCACCGGCACCGAGCCGGACCACGTCGCCCGGCACCAGCTCCACCGCCTCGCACGCGACCATCCGGCCGTCGCGCAGCACCGTGACCGCGCTCGCCACGCTGCGGGCCAGGGCTGCCAGCGCGTCAGCGGCCTTGCCCTCCTGGACGAAGCCGATCAGGGCATTGACCAGCACCACGCCGAAGATCACGCCGGCGTCAGCCCATTCGCCCAGGAGGAGGGCGATTGCGCCGCTGGCGAGGAGGATGTAGATGAGGGGCTGATGGAACTGCTGGGCGAGGCGCTGCCAGGGCCCGGGCCCTGGCCGGCCGGGGAGGCGGTTGGGGCCGTACCGCCGCAGGCGCTCGGCGGCGTCGGCCGTCGTCAGGCCATGGGGCGAACTGCGCAGGGCGTCGAGGACGTCCTGCGGCGAGCGGGCATGCCAGGCGGCGGCCCGCTCGGGGGCCATCACACCGGCACGCGGGGCAGGCCGGAGAGGGCCATGGCCAGTTCCTGTTCGTCGTAATCCTGATCCACCAGCTTGCCGGCCAGGTAATTGGTGTACGACGCCATGTCAAAGTGGCCGTGGCCGGACAGGCTGAACAGGATCGTCTCGCTGCGCCCTTCCGCCTTGCAGCGCAGCGCCTCGTCGATGGCGGCGCGGATCGCGTGATTGGCCTCCGGCGCCGGGACGATGCCTTCGCTGCGGGCGAACATCACACCGGCCTCGAAGCAGGCGTTCTGGTGATAGTTGCGCGCCTCAACGAAACCCAGCTCCTTCACATGGCTCACCAGCGGCGCCATGCCGTGGTAACGCAGGCCGCCGGCGTGAAAGCCGGGGGGCGTGAATTCGCTGCCCAGGGTGTGCATCTTGACCAGCGGCGTGAGGTGCGCGGTGTCGCCGAAGTCGTAGGCGTACTGGCCGCGGCTGAGGGACGGACAGGCCGAGGGCTCCACCGCCAGGATGCGGCGCCGGCGGGCGTTCGCCCCGCCCCGCAGCTGGAGGCCGATGAAGGGGAAGGCGATGCCGGCGAAATTGGAACCGCCGCCAGTGCAGCCGATCACCACATCCGGATCGTCACCCGCCATCTCGAGCTGGGCGATGGCCTCCTGACCGATGATGGTCTGGTGCAGCAGCACATGGTTGAGCACGGAGCCGAGCGCGTACTTGGTGTCGTCGCGCTTCGCCGCCACTTCCACCGCCTCGGAGATGGCGATGCCCAGGGAACCCAGATGGTCCGGCGTCTTCGCCAGGACGGCGCGGCCGCTCTCGGTCTCCAGCGAGGGCGAGGCGATGCAGCGGGCGCCCCAGGTTTCCATCAGGGCGCGGCGGTAGGGCTTCTGGTCGTAGGACACGCGCACCTGGAAGACCGTCACGTCCAGGCCGAAGAGCCCGCCCGCGTAGGCGAGGGACGACCCCCACTGACCGGCACCGGTCTCGGTAGACAGGCGCTTCACGCCCTCCTGGGCGTTGTACCAGGCCTGGGGCACAGCGGAGTTGGGCTTGTGGCTGCCGGCGGGCGACACGCCTTCGTACTTGTAATAGATCTTGGCCGGCGTATCGAGCAGCTTCTCCAGCCGGCGGGCGCGGAACAGGGGGCTGGGACGCCATTGACGCAGGACGTCGCGCACCGGCTCGGGGATGTCGACGTAGCGCTCGGTGGAGACCTCCTGGGCGATGATGGCGTTGGGGAACAGGGGGGCCAGATCCGCCGGCCCGAGGGGCTGCAGGGTGCCCGGATGAAGGGGCGGCGGCAGCGGTACCGGCAGGTCGGCGGCGATGTTGTACCAGGCCTTGGGCAGGCGGGATTCGTCGAGCAGATACTTGATCTGGTCGCTCACGGGCGATCTCCTTGAAATGGACTTGTTGTTATGCGGACAGGTGCCGGACAGCGCCGTGCGGGCGCCGCCCGGTGGCCGCGCAGCAGGCTGCGCGGCCCTTCGGATCAGACCAGCTCCTGCAGTTCGATGTCCCAGCGGGACAACAGGAAACGCAGCAGGGTCTGTTCTTCGCTGCTCAGGCGGCCATCCGATTTGGCCACCACCAGCACGGCGGAGATCGCCACCTTGCGCAGGGCGGGATCGGCAATCTCCTCGGCCAGCGGAGCCAGGCGGGCTTCGCTGAGCAGATCCACGCGACCACGCCCGCCTTCGCTGAGCAGATCGCGACAACAGTCGAGGAGCACCTGCACGAGGGTGTCCTGCTCGACGCCGATGAGGGACGCAGTATCGTGCTCGCGGATCCAGTTGACCTCCTGGTTGTGCAGACGGCCATCGGCGAGGATTGCCAGGGCCACCAGGCGGGCCAGGGCTTCGGGGCTGTTCGTGGGATAAGGACGCATCATGGTGGAGCACCTGGAGGGGAGAAAGGCGATAGGGATGATACGCCGCCACTGTCGGCGGAGATTTGACTTAGATCGGGGTCCGACCGCGCACCCGCCCGGCCAGCACCACCAGCACCACGAGGGCGGCGAGGCCCACCGCCGGGCCGTTGCCCCAGCGCCCGTAAGGCGTCGAGCCGGTGTAGCCGCGCACCGCCACCTGCAGGGCACCGCGGGTGAAGGCGGGCAGCGCGGCGCTCACCGTGCCGTCGGGCTGGACCAGCCCGGTCATGCCGGTGTTGGTGGCGCGCAGCATTGGCCGCCCGCTCTCGAGCGCACGCAGGCGGGCGATCTGCAGGTGCTGGGGCTGGGCAAAGGAGTCCCCGTACCAGGCCAGATTGGACAGGTTGAGCATCAGGGTCGCCTCGGGCAGGGCGCGGATCAGCTCCTCGCCGAAGACGTCCTCGTAACAGATGTTGACCGCGATCTTTTGCCCCGCCAGGCTCATGGGCGGCTGCACCTCGGCGCCACGGGTCTGGTCGGCCATGGGGATGTGCACCAGATCGTAGAACCAGCGGAACAGGGGCGGCGAGTACTCGCCGAAGGGCACCAGGTGATGCTTGGCGTAATGCTGGGTCGGCGAGCGCCCCACACTGACGGCGGCGTTGAAGATGCGCCCGTCCCCATCCCGCACGAAGGCACCGAGGATCGCGTCGCCGCCCACCGCGGCACTGCGGGTGAGGGCGTCCAGATAACCGTCGGGCAGATGCTCCAGGAGCAGCGGCAGGGTGGTTTCCGGCAACACCACGAGGGTCGCCGGGTTGTTCCGCAGCAGTTCCAGGTGGATGTCCAGCCAGCGCGGCAGCATGTCGGGCCGCCACTTCAGATCCTGCTCCATGTTGGGCTGGAGCAGCGCCACCTGCAGCGGCGCGCCGACGGGTACGGTCCATGCCACCGGACGCAGGGCGGCGCCCCCCGCGCCGACAAGCAGGACCAGACCCGCGCAGGCGATTCTCCGCCGCGTCACTGCTTCGGCCAGCAGCGCGGCGATCCACGCCAGCAGCCCGCCCACGCCGAACACGCCGAACACCGGCGCAAAGCCCGCCAGCGGGCTCGGCGGCGTCTGGCTGTAGCCGCTGACCAGCCACGGAAAACCGGTGAACAGCCAGCCGCGGGTCCATTCGGTGAGCAGCCACAGCGCGCCGAAGAGGGCCGCGTCCGCCCATGGCCGCCCCCGCCGCAGATCGGCGAAGAGCGCTCCCGCCCCACCGGCGAAGAGCGCCATCACGGCACAGAACAGGGCGATGGCGCTCCCCGCCAGGGGCATCGGCATGCCGCCGAATCGGTGCAGGGCCACGTACAGCCACGACACGCCGGCCCCCAGGGCGCCGAAGCCCCAGGCCCAGCCGATGAGGAATCCCGCCCGCCGGCGGGCGCCGGGCGTGATGGCCGCATCGGCCGCGCGGCCCAGCAGCGCGTACAGCACGGCCAGGGCCACGGCCGCCAGCGGAAAATACTCGAATGGGGCGTAGGCGAGCACCGACGCCGCCCCCGCCGCCCAGGCGAGGACCGGACGCAGGCGGGACATCAGCCGCCGATCACGCCGGCCTGAGGCGTGCGCTCCACGAGGAGGGAATACACGCGCCGGCTGTCAGCCCGCAGAATCTGAAAGCGCAGGTTGTCGAGGACGATCACCTCATTGCGCTTGGGCAGGCGGCCAAGCTTGCGGATCAGCAGGCCGCCGACGGTGTCGTACTCGTCGTCGCTGAAGGTGGTGCCGAAGGCAGCATTGAAGTCGTCGATCTCGGTGCCGGCCTTGACGCGGTAACGCCCGGCCTGGTCGAGGCGGATGTTGTCGGCGGCCTCGTCGAAATCGTATTCGTCCTCGATGTCGCCGACGATCTGTTCGAGTACGTCCTCGATGGTCACCAGGCCGGCGACACCGCCGTACTCATCCACGACGATGGCCATGTGGTTGCGGCTGACGCGAAATTCCCGCAGGAGCACGTTGAGGCGTTTGGATTCCGGCACGAAGACCGCCGGCCGGAGCATGTCGCGCAGATCGAAGGCTTCGCCGGCGAAGACCCGCAGCAGGTCTTTGGCGAGGAGGATGCCGATCACGTCGTCCTTGCCTTCGCCGATGACGGGAAAGCGGGAGTGGGCGGCGGTGATGGCGAAGCGGGTGATGTCCTCGATGCTGTCGTCCACGCGGACGACGTCCATCTGGGCCCGCGGGATCATCACGTCGGCGACGCGCATGTCCGACACCTGCAGGGCGCCCTCGATGATGGCCAGGGCGTCCGCGTCGAACAGGTTGCGCTCATGCGCGGCATGGAGCAGGTGCAACAGTTCTTCGCGATCCTCCGGCTCCCGCGTGAGCAGGGCCGAAAGTCGTTCAAGCAATGACGGTTTACTACTGGAGGGTTCCATAAAAGGGGTGGATGAGAAATGGGCCATGGGCGATGGACACATCGCCCATGGCGCATTGCTCACCCCGTCCCGTCAGTGCTCCAGCGCGTAGGGGTCGTCGTACCCCAGTTCGGCCAGGATGGCCCGCTCGCGGGCTTCCATGAGCTCGGCGTCGGCGTCGGCCTCATGGTCGAAACCTTGCAGGTGCAGCATACCATGCACCACCAGATGGGCGTAATGGGCCGCCAGGGGCTTGCCCTGCTCGGCCGCCTCGCGCTCCACGACGCTGCGGCACAGCACCAGATCGCCCATCAGCGGCAAGCCTTCCGGCATCGGCATGTCCTCGCCCTCGGCGTAGGCGAAGGTGAGGACGTTGGTGGCGTAATCCTTGCCGCGATAATCCCGGTTGAGTTCGCGCCCCTCGGCTTCATCCACGATGCGCACGGTGATGCGCGCGGCGCCGGATTCGGCGGCCCGCAGCCAGCGCCGGAAGTCGGCCCGCAAGGGTACGCCATCCCGGTGACAGGCATATTGCACGGACAGATCGAGGCGGCGGGGCAGCGCGGAGGCGGTCATGTGGTCGGGGCCGGGGTGGCCGAATGGGATTCGTAGGCGGCCACGATGCGCGCGACCAGGGGATGGCGCACCACGTCTTCCTTGAGGAAGCGGGTGAAGGCGACCCCGCGCACGTCGGCGAGCACCTGGAGGGCTTCGCCAAGGCCGCTGCGCTGGCCGCGGGGCAGGTCCACCTGGGTCAGGTCGCCAGTGATGACGGCCCGCGAGCCGATGCCGATTCGGGTGAGGAACATCTTCATCTGCTCCGGCGAGGTGTTCTGGGCCTCGTCGAGGATGATGAAGGCGCGGGACAGGGTGCGGCCGCGCATGAAGGCCAGCGGCGCGATCTCGATGCAGCCGCGCTCAAAGAGCTTGGCGACCCGGTCGAAGCCCATCAGGTCGTAGAGGGCGTCGTAGAGCGGGCGCAGGTAGGGGTCCACCTTCTGGGCCAGATCGCCGGGCAAAAACCCGAGCCGCTCGCCCGCCTCCACCGCCGGGCGGGTCAGGATGATGCGCTCCACCTGCTCCCGCTCGAAGGCATCCACCGCGCTGGCCACGGCCAGGTAGGTCTTGCCGGTGCCGGCCGGGCCGACGCCGAAGGTGATGTCGTGCTCCTGGATCTGGCGGATGTAGTCCACCTGGCGCGGCGTGCGGCCGTGGAGTTCGGTCTTGCGGGTGAGCAAAGCCGGCGCCGAGTGACTGGCCTGGCTGCGGTTGGCGAGTTCGATGAGGCCCAGTTGCACGGTGTCGATGCTCAGGTGCTCGCCGGCCAGATCATAGAAATGCTGCAGGGCCTGCGCCGCCAGCCGCGCCTGGACGAGGTGGCCGCGGACGCTGAAGCGCTCGCCGCGACGGGCGATCTCCACGTCGTAGGCGGTGGCGATCTGGCGCAGGTTTTCGTCCAGCACGCCGCACAGGTTGGCCAGCCGGGTGTTGTCGGCGGGCTCGAAGGCCACTTCCAGAGCTTTGTTCTTCACGCGGGGAGGTTTGGAGAGGACGCGGGCACCGGCCCGAAAGGCGCCATTCTAGTCCTTGAGCACCAGTTCGCCACGCAGGGAATGGGGCAGCGCGGAGACGATGGTGACGTCCACGAAGTGGCCGATCATGCGCGAATTGCCGGCGAAGTTGACGACCCGGTTGTTGTCGGTGCGCCCGGCCAGCTCCGCCGGGTTCTTCTTGGACGGGCCCTCCACCAGGATGCGCTGCACCGAGCCGACCATGGCTTCGCTGATCCGCGCGGCGTGGGCCTCGACGGCTTTCTGCAGACGCGCTAGGCGGGCCAGCTTGAGGTCCTGGGGCGTGTCGTCGGCCATGTCCGCCGCCGGCGTGCCGGGTCGCGGGCTGTAGACGAAGCTGAAGGAGGTGTCGAAGCCCAGTTCGTCGATGAGCTTCATGGTCTGCTCGAAGTCCGCCTCGGTCTCGCCCGGGAAGCCCACGATGAAGTCGGACGACAGGGAGATGTCCGGCCGCGCCGCACGCAGCCTGCGCACCAGGGATTTGTATTCGAGCACCGTGTAGCCGCGCTTCATGGCCGCCAGCACCCGGTCGGAGCCGGCCTGCACGGGCAGGTGCAGATGGGACACGAGCTTGGGCAGGCGGGCATACGCGTCCACCACGCGGGCGGTCATCTCGCGGGGATGAGAGGTCGTGTAGCGCAGGCGTTCCACGCCGGGGATCTCGTGCACGCATTCGAGCAGGAAGGCAAAATCCGCCATCTCGCCTGCGGCCCCGTCCAGCGGCGCACGCCAGGCATTGACGTTCTGCCCCAGCAGGGTGATCTCCTTGACGCCCTGGGCAGTAAGCCCCGCCACCTCGGCCAGGATGTCGGCCAGGGGGCGATAGACCTCGTCGCCACGGGTATAGGGCACGATGCAGAAGGTGCAGTACTTGGAGCAGCCCTCCATGATCGACACGAAGGCGCTCGCCCCTTCCGTGCGCGCCGGCGGCAGCGCGTCGAACTTTTCGATCTCCGGAAAGGAGATGTCCACCTGGGGGCGCCCGGTGGCCTTGCGCTCGGCGATCAGCTTGGGCAGCCGGTGCAGGGTCTGGGGTCCGAAGACCAGATCCACATAGGGCGCCCGCTGCACGATGGCCTCCCCTTCCTGGCTCGCCACGCAGCCGCCCACGCCGATGATCAGCCCAGGGTTCTTCTGTTTCAGGTGCTTCACCCGCCCCAGATCGTGGAACACCTTCTCCTGCGCCTTTTCGCGCACGGAGCAGGTGTTGAACAGGATCACGTCAGCCTCCTCCGGATTGTCCGTCTTCACCAGCGTCTCGCCAGCGCCGAGCACGTCCGCCATCTTGTCGGAGTCGTACTCGTTCATCTGGCAGCCGAACGTACGGATATACAACTTCTTCATGACCTTTTTCTTGACCAGGGTGGATTCGGTCCACTATTATAGCGGGCTCAGTGTGGTGATGTAGCTCAGACGGTTAGAGCGACGGATTCATAACCCGTAGGTCGGCAGTTCGATTCTGCCCATCACCACCAACAGAATCAAAGACTTAGGCCAATCCTTCGGGGTTGGCCTTTGTCGTTTCCGGGCTCGTTGCTC
>DAOQMM010000010.1:0-22609 GCA_035335645.1 Rhodocyclaceae bacterium
GCATTATAAAGAACTATTCAACGACGTCAACAACATTGGAAAAATAAATCAGCGCTCCGCGAACAAGGTACCGAAGCGGGATTTCATCCAGCCCTGAAAAGTCGGGGCCGGCATCGGGCATCCATACAGGAAGCCCTGCATCTCTTCGCACCCCATCGACTCCAGCAGTTCCGCCTGACTCTCGGTCTCCACGCCCTCCGCTGTCACTTTCAAGCCCAAGCTTTCGGCCAGCTTGACGATCATCCGGGCGATGCAACCTTCAGCCGTTGAGGGCGTCAGCTCCCTCACAAACGCGCGATCGATTTTCACCCGGTCAAAAGGCAAGCGGTTGAGGCTACCAAGTGACGAAAAACCGCACCCGAAGTCGTCGACGGCCACACTGAAGCCCAGCGCTTTGAGCTCCCTCAGTTGCCGGGCCACGGATTCGGGGTCATCCACAGCGACGGACTCCGTGATTTCCAGTTCCAGGCGCGAAGGATCGATCCCGGTTTCGTGGATCTGAGCAAGCACCTTCGATACGAAGTCCGGCTCACGGAACTGGGCAGCCGAGATGTTGATACCCACCCGGATCGGGGGCAGCCCCTCTGCGTCCCAGCGGACAAGCTGACGGCAAGCCTCGGCGAGCACCCAGTCCCCGATTTCGACGATCAGTCCGGTGTATTCAGCCAGTGGGATGAACACGTCGGGGGAGACCATCTCGCCATCCGGCTTGAACCACCGAATCAGGGCCTCGCAGCCGACCGCCATCTTGTCGCCCAGGCGCACCTGCGGCTGGTAGAACAACTCGAGTCCCTGGCCAAGATGAAGCGCCGACCGCAATTCGTTCAACAGCTGTACCCGGCTCTGTGTCCGTTCCTCCATCTCGCTGGCATAGAAGCTGCAGTGCTGATCGCCTTGCTGCTTGGCCTGAGCCAGTGCCAGATTGGCGCGTTTGAGGAGTTCAACCGCACCGCCGGCCACAGGCACGACGTCGACGAATCCCGCGCGGGCCCGCATCGGGACTGCATGTCCGCGCACACCGAATGGCGTCGCGAAGACGTCGAGCACTGCCGAGGCCTCTTCATGCCCCGTGCGCCAACACACGCCAAACGCGTCGCCTGCCAGACGCGACAAAAAGGCCTCAGGACCGAGCCGATGCCCGAGTCGGCGCGTCACGTCAACCAACAGCGCGTCACCACTGCGATGCCCCAGCGCGTTGTTCAGTTCAGAGAAACGAACGATGTCGATGATGCCCAGGACCCAGCCACCGCCATCGAGGCGTGCCAGCGCGGCATCGAGACGATCAAGAAAACAGGTCCGATTGGGCAGGCGGGTGAGTTGATCGAAATAGGCAAAGAAGTTCAGCCGCTCAAGGAGGAGAACGTTCTCGAACGCAACCCGCAGGTGCGCGGCCAGGACGCCGACCAGATGCCGCAACATCTCGTCAGCAGGGCGATCCAGATCTACAAGAACGCAGGCTTCCTTGCCATAACGACTGCCCAGGAAGAGGCACATCGTCCGGTCGCCGAACACAGATGCCTGCTGGGCACGCGCGCGACGTATCGACTCCACCCACGCCGCGTCTCTCAGCTCCGACAGCAAGGCCCCCTCCTCGCAGGAATAGCTGCCGCGTCCAGCAAGGATGCCCAAGCGGTCCTCAAGTGTCCCGCCGTCGCCGGTCGGACCGCAAAACGCCGCCTGAATCGGACGCCCCACCAACGACTCAATGCGGCCCAGCGCAACACTGGCGAACTCCGCGACAGAACGGGGAATCTCCCCTTGCACGCCGGAAAGCGCAATCTCCCGCATGCCCCGCATTCCGACCGACAGGCGGCGGATCTGTTCATACGCCCTGATGGCTGCCGTCAGCGTCGTCAGCAAGCGCGTGTGGGTCAGTTCAGCCTTCGTCCGGTAGTCGTTGATGTCGTACTCGCGGATCACCTTCATTTCCGGCGCATAGCCAGGTTGACCGGTGCGAAGCACGATCCGCACCTCGCTGCGCCCCAATGTCTCGCGAATGGTGTGCACCAGGGCAAGACCGGCATCCGGACTTTCCATCACCACATCGAGGAGGATGACCGCAATATCGTCATCCCCAGCGATCCGCGCCCGGGCCTCGGCGGCCGACGTCGCATGCAGCAACGCAATCCGGCGCCCGCAGACGATGGCATCACGCAGCGCGAATTCGGTTGCCTGATGCACCTCTGCATCGTCGTCGACCACCAGCACGGTCCAGGCATCTGCCATTCCCGGCACAGCGGCGCTCGCGTCCTCGTCGAGGAGTTCGAGTACGTCGTCGGGCGAAGGAATCGTGGCGGTCATTAAACGGAATCCGGGTCGAAAATCGAGCGCAACACTGCGCTTCACGGAGACTAACGGCCCCGGATGAATGGGCTTTAGCGTCCGCAGCCCTTCCTCCCACGAACACACCGATTCGGCGCACAATGAACCTTCGGCGACACCATGCCAATCGCACGATCACAACAAGACCGGAGACCGCCATGAACACGACCGAACGCCTGGCCAGCCTCGACATGACCTGGCTTCAGCTCGACCGTGAGACCAATCGCCTCCACGTCACGGGCGTGCTGGTGTTCGATACGCGCCTGCGTCGAGACCGCCTCGAAGACATCCTGCGCCGCCGCTTGCTGCGCCTCGATCGCTTTGGTCAGCATGTCATCCGCGATACGGTCGGCGCCATCTGGGAATCGGGACGGGTGGACCTGGACTACCATGTGCAGACCTTCGCCCTCCCCGACGCAGCCGATCCCCGTCACGCACTGCAGGCGCTCGTGGGCCGGCTCGCGAGCACACCGCTCGACCCCGGTCGTCCCCTCTGGCAGCTTCATCTGGTCGAAAAATACCGGCATGGCAGCGCCGTGGTGGTGCGCGTCCATCAATGCATCGCTGACAGCATCGCCCTTATAGGCGTCGTCCAGTCCCTCACGGACGATCACCCCACCACGCCGGAAGACGCCATACCGCCGGCCGGCCAGTTTGACGCCAGCTTTTTCGAACACCTCTACGCGCCTCTCACCCAGGCCATGATCGAAGGGATCAAGCTCTCGGGCGCGGCATGGGCCAAGTACTGGAGTCTCCTTTTCTATCCCCAGCAGGTCTTCGACTACGCCCGTACCAACGCGGCACTGACCATGGAAGTCGGCAAGCTTATGGGCATGCGTGACGACTCCCGTACCTGCCTGAAGGGCACCCCTCAGGGCACCAAGCTCGCAAGTTGGAGCGCACCGCTCGCAGCGTCCAGCGTCCAGGCCGCCGCCCGTACCCATCGCGCCACCAACGATGCCACCCTGCTCGCCTGTCTGGCGGGAGCCCTCAGGCGCTTTTTCGTTCGCCAGGGTGACGGCGCCGAGGGGGTTGAATTACGTGCCCTCGTCCCCGTCAATCTGCGTGGCGAGAAGGCCCGGGACCCCCTGGGCAACCGCGGCGGCATCCTGCCGCTGGCCCTGCCCGTAGGCATCGATGATCCGGTCACCCGCCTGGCAGAGATCCAGCGCCGACTGGAGGATTTCGAAGACGCCTATCGGGCCCATGACACCCTGGGCCTCTTCAACCTGATCGGTCAGACCCCCCGCGCCGTCCAGGCCCAGGCCCTCAGACTGGTCTCTGCCAAGGCCAGCGCCCTGCTCTGCCACGTGCCGGCCGCTTCCGAGGCGCGCTACGTGGATGGCGCCCGCATCAGCGAGCAGATGTTCTGGAGCCCGGTCACCGGCGACATGGGGCTGTCCATGAGCATTCTCAGCTACGCAGGGCATTATCAGGTCGGCCTGATGGTTGACGCATCAATGGTGCCCGATCCCGAGACGATCACCGGACAGCTGGGGGAGGAACTCCGTTTGCTCCGCAATGCGCCCGCCAGCAGCCGCAAACCTCGCAGCCGCAAGGCCGCCAGCACAAGCTGAGCGGTCTCGTCAGACGGAGCGGGGATCGAAGGCGTCGCGGACCACGTCGGCAAACAGGTTGGCGGCCAGTACCAGCACGAACATGAACACGAAGGCCGCAGCGAGGCTCCACCACACCATCGGCTCCCGTGCCAGTTCCATGCGTGCGGCATTGATCATGGTTCCGAAACTCACCGTGTTCGGATCGACGCCGATGCCCACGTAGGACAGCACGGCTTCCGCCAGCACCAATCCTGAAAAATCCATCACCACGGCGATCAGCACCAAGTGCATGAGGTTGGGCAGCACGTGGCGGAGCAGAATGCGTGCCGTAGACACGCCAAAGGCACGCGCCGCTTGTACGTACTCCAGTTCACGCAGCTTGAGCGTCTCGCCTCGCAGGAGCCGGCACAGGCTGGTCCAGCTGGTCATGCCGAGAATGAAGCACAGTGCCAACAGGCGCGCGTCGGCCCGGTCCGCGGCCGTATCGAACCAGTGCGGATGGGTGTCGATCACCACCTGCATCATCAGAACGGCCGCGGCAATCAGGAGCACACCGGGTATCGAATTGAGCACCGTGTAGACGTACTGGATCAGATCATCCACCCAGCCCCCCAGATAGCCCGCCAGAATGCCGAGCGCGATGGCCAGGGGAAGGGTCAGCAAGGTCGTCAGGGTGCCGATCACGAGCGCCGTGCGGATGCTCTTGAGCGTCAGATAGAGCACGTCCTGCCCTACCTTGTCCGTCCCGAAGACGTGGTACTCCGCAGCCAGCATCAGCGCCGGTCCGGCAATCGCCAGCACCCCCAGGAGGGTCAGCAGAAGCGCCCGCCAGGCGAGCCCGCCCTTGCCGCGGGACAGCGCCCGCCACGCCGCGCCGACAGGCACCCCACGGCTGCGCGCGACCCCCAGCACGACCACCGCAGCCACGCCTGCCCACACGCCCAATCCGGCGGCGAGCCCCAGCCCGCCTCGCCCGATGACATCGCCAACGTGGTCTGATTCGGGATAGCGCAGATCCTTTCCCGCATGCCGAAGTCGGGGGAATTCCCGACTCTGGCTGCCATCGGGCCGTTCGACCGTCTCGCGGGCAAAGAGGTGGAGGGCGAGCGGCGCAGAATAGGTTTTTTCGGTCCGTGCCCTCAGGGGCGCCGCCAACGCGTCCAGCGCACTGCGCACCTCGGTGGATAAGGGCCCCTTCTCGCCGGGCGCCGCGCCAGCCGGCGGCGCGAGCCGCTCCCGGTAATGGAGACTGTCCAGCCCGCCCACCAGCACGAAGCACAGCAGCACGCCCAAGGACGCCATGCCCACAGCGCTTTCGCCGACCCGGCGCCAGGCGTCCCTCAAGGGCTCGCTGCGCCGGGCTCGCCAGATGACGAGTGCGACCAGTGCGAGCAACGCGAAGATCAGGACATCGGTCCCCAGGAGCACAGGCTGGACGCCCCTCATTCCAGCCTCACCCGCGGGTCGGCCAGCGTATAGGACAGATCCGTCAAAATCAGGCCGATGATGTAGAGCACCGATCCGATGAAGACCATGGCCCGCACCACCGGGAAATCCTGGGCATTGATCGCGTCGATGGTGTAGCTGCCCAGACCGGGAATGCCGAAGAAGGATTCGGTGATCAGGCTGCCCATGAAGAGGGACGGGATCACCACCACCACACCTGTGAGGATCGGGATCATCCCGTTCTTGAGTACATGACCAAACAGGGCCTGCAATTCCGAAAGCCCCTTTGCCCGGGCGGTGCGCACGTAATCACGGTCTGCTTCCTCGAGAAAGACGGTGCGATACCAGCGCGCGCTGCCGCCGATGCCGGCAATGACACCGATCGCCACGGGCAGGATCAGGAAACGCGAAGCGTCCAGCCCCTCGCCGTAGCCGGAGATGGGCACCAGATGCAAGATCTTGGACACCAGCCACTGACCGCCGATGATGTAGAACAAACCCGAGATCGACATCGCCGCCACGCACAGCACCACGCCGGTAAAGTCCAGATAGGTGCCGCGGAAGAACACCAGCAGCAGCGCCAGCGACACCGTCACGAACAGGCCCAGGATGAAGGTCGGCAGCGCCACCGCCAGGGACGGCCCCATGCGGCTGCGGATCTCCTGGGCGATGTCACGTCCGTCATCGGCGCGGCCGAAGTCGAAGACGAACATGCGCACCGACTTGCGGAAGAAGATCGTGTCGGTCAGGGCATCGAGCCCCTGCGCCGCCGTGTTGTACATCAGCGGCTTGTCGTAACCCCGCTCCACCTTCCAGCGCTCGATGGCCTCGGGCGTCACCCGCTTGACGCCCAGTTGCATGCGCGCCATGTCATCCGGCGTATTCACCACGAAGAACAGGGCGAAGGTCAGCAGATTCACCCCGATGAGGATCAGCGGGGCGTACAACAGACGGCGCAGGATGTAAGCGAGCATGGGGCGCAATGCTACCCGGCCGGCGGGCCGAACAGAAGCCCGGACATCGTCTGGCGAATCCCGTCAGCGCTTGCCGAGGATGCCCTTCACCGCGTCCTGCAGATCGGCCGGCAGCAGCACCACGCGGGCATTCTCCGACGCCCCCAGGCGCTCCAGCGAGGCGATGTACTTTTCGCCCAGCAGGAAGAGCATCGGCGCTGTCTCGGTCCCCACCGCCGCGGTCACCCGGCGGATCGCCTCGGCCGACGCCTCCGCCAGCATCACCTGGGCATTGGCATCGCGCTTGGAGGACTCCAGGCGCGCCTCCGCTTCGAGGATGGCCGCCTGCTTGGCGCCTTCCGCCCGCGTCACCACGGCCTTGCGTTCCCGCTCGGCGGAGGCCTGCTGCTCCATGGCCCGCTGCATGGATTCGGACGGCTTGATGTCCTGGATCTCCACCGACTTCACCGTCAGGCCCCAATCCACCGCCTCGTCGGCAATGCTCTCGCGCAGGCGCGCCTTGATCTTGTCACGGCTCGACAGGGCCTCGTCCAGTTCCATCTCGCCGATGATGGAGCGCAGCGTGGTCATGATCATGTTGCGGATCGCCTCTGAGAAATCCGTCACGCCATACACCGCCTTGACCGGATCCGTCACCTTCAGGAAGGCGATGGCGTTGGTCAGGATCACCGCATTGTCGCGGGTGATGACCTCCTGCTCCTGCACGTCGAGGATGATGTCCTTGGTCACCATCCGGTACGCCACCCGGTCAAGGTAGGGAATGATCAGGTTGAGCCCCGGCCGGAGCGTGCCGAAATACTTACCCAGCCGTTCCACGATCCACTCTTCGCCCTGGGGCACGATGCGCACGCCCTTCGCCAGCGTCACCAGCGCAAAGACCAGGACTGCCAGAACCACCACCATGCCGTTGCTCATGCCACGCTCCTCACACCTTTGACACCTTCAGGAAACTGCCTTCCACCGCCACCACCTTGACCCGCTCACCGGCTGCGATGGCCTCGTCCGCGCGACACACCCATTCGTCGGCCCCCAGCACCGGCTTCTGGAAGCGCACGCGCCCCCGCTCGAAGGGCGCCACCGCCTGGGACAGGAGGCCGATCTCGCCCAGCACGTGAGCGTCCGACTGGCCAATGAGGGTCTTGAACTCACCGCGCCTGAAGACCTTGAACCACAGGAAGACCATGGCCAGCGAAGCGGCGACCCACAGGGCGATCTGCGCCGTGCCGCCCAGAGGCAGGACCAGCAGCGCCAACCCGACCAGCAGCCCACCCAGCCCGAACCAGATCAGGAAGAAGGCCGGAACCGCCAGCTCGGCGATCACCAGGGCGATGCCCAGGACCAGCCAGTGCCACCACTCGAAGACCATCGGACGCCTCCCAGGACCTGAATAACCCGTCGCTGTGACACGGTCATGAACGACTCGTTCCCCGGGCGCCAGTGCCACCAGAGCAGGGACGATCCGGCCCGGATAGCGATGGCCCCCACCCTGTACCCACGCACGGCGAATACCCCTTCTCAGCCCCGCGCCGCCAGAGCTGCGACGCGGCCCTCCTCCGCGCCGCTCACCCGCACCCGCTTGGCCCGCGACGTCTCGCCGGATACCAGCACCACGGCCGATTTCGGCACACGGAGCATCTCCGCGAGATACGCCACCAGGGCCGCGTTGGCCTTGCCGTCCACTGGCGGCGCGGCCAGACGGATCTTCAGCGCCTCGCCATGCAGACCGGCGCACTCGGTCTTCTTTGCGCCAGGCTGAATGTGAAGATTCAGGACAAGGCCACCGTCGGCGGTATGGCTGAACCAGCTCACGGCTGCGTCAAGCCATGCCCAGCAGCGAGAAACGCAGAAACGCCAGCGCGCTGAGCGCAATCTGGAGCACGAAGAGCAGCACGATCGGGCTCAGATCCACACCGCCGATGAGCGGGACGAGACGCCGGAACGGCCGCAGGAAAGGGTCGGCCAGCGCATACACCACGCCCGCCAGCGGCGCATGGGGATTTACCCACGAGAAGATCGCGGACATCAGCACCACGCCCATCGTCAGGTACAGCGCCACCTTCACGGTCTCCAGCAGGCCCACGCCCCACATCACCGCCAGCAGGCTCAGCGGATCGGCGCGACCGATCACGCCATGCACCCAGAGGGTCACAAAGACCACCAGCGTCTGCACAACCCAGGCCGGCAGCAGGCTGGCCATGTCCAGCCCGAACAGACCGGGCACCAGCCTGCGCAACGGAATCACCAGCCAGTCGGTGGTGGCCAGCACGAACTGGCCGAGGGGATTGCGGAAGGACACCCGCTGCCACTGCATGACGAAGCGCGCCAACAGCACGCCCGCGAGCAGGCTGCCGAGCGTATCCACGATGGTCAGGATCAGGCTGCCGAACATGGAATGTCCTCCTCAGTCGCGGCCGAGCTGTTCGCCCAGTTCCCGCCCGCGGGCCTCGGCGGCAGCCACCGCACGGGCGATGATGGCCGGCAGGCCGTCGGCGGCAAAAGACTTGAGCGCCGCCTCGGTGGTGCCGCCCTTGGATGTCACCCGCTCGCGCAGCACGGACGGCGGTTCGTCGCTACCCGCCGCCAGCTTCGCGGCGCCGAGTACCGTATCGAGGGCCAGCTTCCGTGCAGTGGCCGCGTCGAATCCCAGGGCCGTGCCCGCCGCCTCCAGGCATTCGATGAAATGGAAGACGTAGGCCGGACCGCTGCCAGACACCGCCGTCACCGCGTCGATCTGTGCCTCGTCCGGCACCCACACGGTGCTGCCCACCGCCGCCAGCACCTGCTCCGCAGCGGCCCGGCCTTCCGCAGACACCGAGGCATCGGCATAAAGCCCCGTAACGCCCGCCCCGATCAGCGCCGGTGTGTTGGGCATGGCGCGCACCAGGGTGCGGTAACCGCCCAGCCAGCGGCCGATGTCGGCCAGACGCAGCCCGGCGGCGATGCTCACCACCACCTGGGCTCCCAGACGGCCGGCGAAGGGCGCGACGGCCGCCCGCAGCTGCTGGGGCTTGACGGCCAGCACCAGCACATCGCAGGCCAGCGCCGTGTCATCGAGCGCGTCGACCGCCCGCACACCGAACTGGGTCGCCAGCTTTTCGCGACCCTCGGCCGAGAGTTCGACGACCTGCACGCCGGTGGCGTCAAAGCCCTGTTTGACCAGACCGCCGATCAGGGCTGTGGCCATGTTGCCGCCGCCCAGGAAAGTAATCTTCATCTGTTCGCTTTCGTGGAGTGGATGAAATGTGCTCAGTTGCGGGCACCGAAGATGGCCGTGCCGACACGCACGAGGGTGGCGCCTTCGGCGATGGCCGCCTCCAGATCGGCAGACATGCCCATCGAGAGCGTGTCGAGGCCGAATCCGGCGGCGTTGAGTTCGTCGCGCAATGCCCGCACGCTGGCGAAGCGCCGGCGTTGCAGGGCCACGTCGTCGGTCGGCTCGGGAATCGCCATCAGGCCACGCAGACGCAGGCGCGGCAATGCCGCCACGGCCGCGGCGAGATCGGCCACCTCGCCCGGCGCCACGCCGCTCTTGCTGGCTTCACCGCTCACGTTCACCTGAAGGCACACGTTGAGGGGCGGCAGATGCACGTCGCGCTGGGCCGACAGGCGTTCGGCGATGCGCAGCCGGTCGATGGAATGGACCCACACGAAGCGGTTGGCCACCGACCGCGTCTTGTTGCTCTGGAGCGGACCGATGAAATGCCATTCCAGGTCCGGATCCGCCAGCGCGTCCACTTTGGCGCAGCCTTCCTGGACGTAGTTCTCGCCAAACGCCCGCTGCCCCGCGGCGGCGGCGGCCCGCACGCACTCTGCCGGCCAGGTCTTGCTGACCGCCAGCAGCGTCACCCCGTGAGGATCGCGTCCCACCGCCTGCGCTGCGGTCGAAATCCGGTCACGAACCTTTTGCAGGCCGACGGAAATGCCTGTCATATAATCGTTCAAGCTTAAATCCGGAGAGGCTCGAGCCGTAGATTGCAAGGCCGCCGAGTATAGCACTGCCCACCGGCGACCCTTTTTGCCGCGCCTTCGCACCGACCGCCCTTCTTGAGAGTTTCCGACCATGGATATCACCGAACTGCTGGCCTTCACGGTCAAGAACAAAGCGTCCGACCTGCACCTGTCAGCCGGGTTGCCCCCCATGATCCGGGTGCACGGCGACGTGCGCCGCATCAACCTGCCCGCGCTGGTGCAGAAGGATGTGCACGGCATGGTGTACGACATCATGAACGACACCCAGCGCAAGCAGTACGAGGAACACCTGGAAACCGACTTCTCCTTCGAGATTCCCAACCTCGCCCGCTTCCGGGTCAACGCCTTCAACCAGAACCGGGGCGCCGCGGCGGTGTTCCGGGTGATTCCGTCCAAGGTCCTCACCCTGGAAGAACTCAACTGCCCGAAGATCTTCAAGGACATCTGCAACCAGCCCCGCGGCATCGTGCTGGTCACCGGCCCCACCGGCTCGGGCAAGTCCACCACGCTGGCGGCGATGATCGACTACATCAACGAAAACGAGTACGGCCACATCCTCACCGTGGAAGACCCGATCGAATTCGTGCATGAATCCAAGCGCTGCCTCATCAACCAGCGGGAAGTGGCGCGCGACACGCTGTCCTTCAACGCCGCCCTGCGCTCGGCATTGCGGGAAGACCCGGACAAGATCCTGGTGGGCGAACTGCGCGACCTGGAAACCATCCGCCTCGCCCTCACCGCAGCCGAAACCGGCCACCTGGTGTTCGGCACCCTGCACACCTCGTCGGCCGCCAAGACCATCGACCGGATCGTGGACGTCTTCCCCGCGGCCGAAAAGGACATGGTGCGGGCGATGCTGTCCGAATCCCTGCGCGCGGTCATCTCCCAGACCCTGCTCAAGACCAAGGACGGTTCGGGGCGCGTGGCCGCCCACGAGATCATGATCGGCACCCCGGCCATCCGCAACCTGATCCGCGAGAACAAGGTCGCCCAGATGTATTCGGCCATCCAGACTGGTCAGAACCTGGGCATGCAGACCCTTGACCAGAGCCTCACGGACCTGATCCGGCGCAACCAGATCTCGGCGGTGGAAGCCCGCGTCTATGCCGCCAACAAGGATTCCTTCACCGGGTGACTCATCAAAATGGTGGAGTGATTTACAATTCTTAACAGCCGACGCCCGGATCGGCCTTCACCCGACAGGAATGCGCCATGGAACGCGACCAGGCCCTCAAGTTCATGCACGATCTGCTCAAGCTGATGATGCAGAAGAACGGGTCCGACCTCTTCATCACCACCGGCTTCCCGCCCGCCATCAAGGTGGACGGCAAGATCACGCCCCAGTCCAACCAGGTGCTCAGCGCAGCCCACACGGCCGAACTGGCGCGGGTCATCATGAACGACCGCCAGGCCGCGGAATTCGAAGCCACCAAAGAGTGCAACTTCGCCATCTCGCCGGCCGGCATCGGCCGCTTCCGGGCTAACGCGTTCATCCAGCAAGGCCAGGTCGGCATGGTGCTGCGAACGATTCCCCAGCGCATTCCCAACTTCACCGAACTCGGCCTGCCGCCCGTGCTCAAGGACATTGCCATGTCCAAGCGCGGGCTGGTGGTCTTTGTGGGCGGTACCGGTACCGGCAAGACCACCTCACTCGCCGCAATGGTGGATTACCGCAACGAGAAGAGTTACGGCCACATCATCACCATCGAGGATCCGGTCGAGTTCGTCCATCCCCACAAGAACTGCATCGTCACCCAGCGGGAAGTGGGCATCGATACCGACTCCTGGGAAGCAGCCCTCAAGAACACCTTGCGGCAGGCCCCCGACGTCATCCTGATGGGCGAGATCCGCGACCGGGAGACCATGGACTACGCCATCGCCTTCGCGGAAACCGGTCACCTGTGCCTGGCCACCCTGCACGCCAACAGCGCCAACCAGGCCATCGACCGGATCATCAACTTCTTCCCGGAAGAGCGTCGCGCCCAGTTGCTGATGGATCTCTCCCTCAACCTGCGCGCCCTCATCTCCCAGCGCCTGCTGCCCATGTGCGACCGCAAGGGTCGGGTACCGGCAGTGGAGGTCATGCTCAACTCGCCGCTGATCTCGGATCTGATCTTCAAGGGCGAGATTCCCGGCATCAAGGACGTGATGAAGCGCTCGGCCGAACTGGGCATGCAGACCTTCGACCAGAGCCTGTTCGACCTCTACGAACGCGGCCTCATCACCTACGAGGACGCCCTGCGCAACGCCGACTCCATGAACGACCTGCGTCTGCAGATCAAGCTCAAGAGCCGGCGGGGAGACAACGACATGTTGTCCGGCATCCAGAATCTCGACATCGTCTGAAGCGCCGAACAAAGCGGCTAAGCGCCTCGATCTCGCCGCGGTGATACTCGCCGTACCCCATGTACGGCCGCGTTTCTCACGACGACCCCGACGCGCTCGCGACGCTTTCTGCCACGCTTCAGCCGCCGGTCAATCTGCGTCCGCGGCGCCGCCTTCCCCCTTCGGCTTGCGCGCCGAACCGGCCACCATCGCAAATTCGTACAACCGGCATTCGATGGCGCCGTTGAAGAGCGGCGTGCGCTTGCTGGCTTTGAGACGGACGCCCTTGGGCAGCTCCGGGTCGCCGCTGAAGAAGTAGCAGCGCCAGCCCGCCCAGTGGGCCTTGAGGGCGCTGCCCAGGCGGGGATAGAAGTCGCGCAGTTCCGACATGTCAGACAGGCGCACGCCGTAGGGCGGATTGGCGACCAGCACGCCGCTCGCCGCGGGCGCCGCCAGTTCCAGCATGTCGGTGCGCGAGACCGTCACGCAGCCGTCCAGGCCCGCGCTGCGCAGATTGACGATGCTCTTGCGTTCCTGGGCCTCGAGGATGTCGGAGCCATGGATGGGCAAGGGGCGCGGCGCCTGGCGCCGGGCCTCGGCGGCCTGGCGGATCGGCAACCACTGGTCGCGCTCGAAGTTCTTGAACTTCTCGAAGCCAAAGCGCCGCCCCAAGCCCGGCGCCACATCCAGAGCCATCTGGGCCGCCTCGATGAGGAAGGTGCCGCTGCCGCACATGGGATCCACCAGCGCCTCGGATCCCGGTTGCCAGCCGGTCAGGCGCAGGATGCCCGCCGCCAGGTTCTCCTTCAGCGGTGCCTCGACTGCGGCCGGCTTGAACCCGCGTTTGTAAAGCGGCTCTCCGGAGGTATCCAGATACAAGGTGACGGTATCGGCCGACAGAAAGGCGTGGATGCGCACGTCCGGCGCCTTGGTGTCCACGTTGGGCCGTCGTCCGGCCACGCTGCGGAAATGATCGCAGACCGCATCCTTGATGCGCAGGGTGGTGAATTCCAGGCTGCGCAAGGGCGACTTGTGCGCCGTGACGAAGACCCGCAGGGTCTGATCCGCCGTAAACCAGCGGGCCCAGGTGGGCGCGTAGGCAATGCGATAGACGTCGTCCTCGCTGCGGTAGCGCCCGGAGGCCACCTGCAGCATCACGCGGGTGGCCAGGCGGCTTTCCAGGTTGGCGCGATAGCACACCGCCCAGTCGCCGGAGAACTGGACGCCGCCGGGCAGCGCCTTGGGATCGACGGCGCCGATACTGCGCAGTTCGTCGACAAGAAGCGGCTCCAGGCCGCGGGGTACGGGAGCAAAGAAATCCAAGAGACGGTACCGGAAAGAACGATCAGAAAGGTTTGAGGACCACCAGGAAGACCACCGCAAACAGCACCAGGACCGGAATCTCGTTGAAGAAGCGGTACCACACGTGGCTGCGGGTGTTGCGCCCCTCGGCAAAGGCCCGCAGGAGGCGGCCGCAATACAGGTGATAGACGATCAGCAGGGTGACCAGCGCCGTCTTGGCGTGCAGCCAGCCGCCGACGAAGCCGTAGCCGAACCACAGCCACATGCCGAGGAGCACGGCCAGGATGCCCAGAGGCGTCATGAAGCGGTAGAGCTTGTGCTCCATCAGCGCAATACGCTCGATGGTCGCCGGATCGGTGACCATGGCGTGATTGACGAACAGACGTGGCAGGTAGAACAGGCCGGCAAACCAGCTCGTGACGAAGATGATGTGAAGGGCTTTGACGATCAGCATGGGAAGGCTCAGGAAACGGAATAGTGGGGTCAGGACTCAGGCCAGACGCTTCAGGGCGTCTGCGACGGTGGGATGGATCAAACGGACACGCAGTTCCCGCTTGATGCGGTCATTGCGAATGCGTCGGGATTCGGACATGAACGACAGAGTCAGGGGCGAAACCTGTGCGATCAACTCGGCCCGGGGCAGGCGCTGAGGCCGCGGCAAGGCGAAGGCGTCGGCCACGGCGTCGAAATAGTCGCCCATCCGCATCTGGCTGTCGTCGCAGGCGTTGTAGACCCGGTTTGCGCGGCCGCGGAACAGGCTCAAGCCGAGCAGCCGGGCCAGATCGTCGGCATGGATATGGTTGGTGAACACATCGTCGTCCGCCGCCAGCACCGGATCGCCCCGCCGGATGCGCTCCACGGGCAGGCGGTCAACCGCATAGATACCCGGTGCCCGCAGAATGCTCACCCCGCACCCGCTGCGCGTCCCGAAGCTGCGCAGGCGGCGCTCCGCGGCGACCCTGCGCACGCCCCGTGACGACGCCGGCGCAACAGGACGCGTCTCATCCAGCCACGCACCGCCACAATTCCCGTAAACGCCCGTCGTACTTATGTATATGAGCCGACGTGGTAGACTGGCGCGTCGCGACAGCGCGGCCAGCAGGCTGCGGGTCCGGGGGTCGTCGGAACCCTGTCCGGGCGGCGGTGCGCAATGCAGGACGGCGTCCGCCACGCCGGCGAGCCGATCAAGGCTCGCCCGATCATCCAGATCCGCCACCAGCGGCACGGCGCCCAGCGCCCGCAGCGCTTCCCGCTCTTCCGGGCGCCGGATTACGGCAAACACCCGACAGCGGCGGGCCAGCCACGGAATCAGCCGGCGCGCCACGTCGCCGCTGCCAACAATCAGAACCCGCTTCGTTTTCACACGACTCATCCGTTCATTATCTCACGGCCATCCATCATGTCGTTCCAGGTCACGCTCCAGCCCGGCGCCCACCAGTTCGCCGCCTCTGCCGATGAAACCCTCCTCCAGTCCGCCCTTGCGGCAGGCTTGTTGCTGCCCTACAGCTGCCGTGACGGTGCCTGTGGTGTCTGCAAGGGCAAGGTTGTCTCAGGGCGTGTGGACCTCGGGCGCTATTCGGAATCAAGCCTCACAGCGTCCGAGCGCGCCCAGGGCATGGCCCTGATGTGTTGCGCCAGGCCCCTGACCGATCTCGAACTGGAAGTCCGTCAGGTCAATCTGGTCGGCGAGATCCCGGTCAAGAAGATGCCCTGCCGCGTGCAGAAGCTGCAGCGCCTCTGCGACGACGTGATCGTGCTGGATCTGAAGCTCCCGGCCAGCGAACGATTCCAGTTCCGCGCCGGGCAATACATCGACTTCCTCCTGGCCGACGGCAAGCGGCGCAGCTTCTCCATCGCCAACGCGCCGCTCGACGGCGCCGACCATCTGGAGATCCACGTGCGCCTGGTCCCCGGCGGCCAGTTCACCACCCACGTCTTCGAGCGCCTCAAAGAGAAGGAAATCCTGCGTTTTGAGGGCCCCCTCGGCAGCTTCGGCCTGCAGCCCGGCGCCGCTAAACCCGTCGTGCTGCTGGCCGGCGGCACCGGCTTCGCACCCATCAAGAGCATCGTCGAGCAGGCCATTGCCGACGCCTCGACACGACCGATGACCCTTTACTGGGGCAGCCGCGATCGCGCCGGACTGTATCAGTTCGATGAGGCCCGCGCCTGGGAAGCCCGCCTGCCGGGTTTCCGCTTCGTGCCGGTACTCTCCGACGTCCCGGCCGGCGAGGCGTGGGACGGTCGTCGCGGTCTGGCCCACCACGCCCTGATGGAAGATCTGCCCGATCTGTCCGGCCATGAGGTGTACGCCTGTGGTTCGCCCGCCATGATCGACGCAGCCCGCAGCGATCTGGTGGCGCGCTGCGACCTGCCGCCCGACGCCTTCTTCGCCGACGCCTTCAGCTTCTCGAACGACGCCCGCGGGGCCTGACACCCGCACCGCCACGAGGACGCCCATGAGCCACACCGCCCTGATCACCCGCGAACCGGTGATCAACAAGCAGTACAAGATCACCGCCAACCGGCTGGTCGTCCACGCCAAATCGGTGGGCGAAGTCGTGCAGACCCTCGACGGTGTGGCAGACGTGTGGCCCGCCACCCACCCGGTCTTCATCAGCCTTTACCGGCTGGTCCCCACGCCCGACCTGCTGGAGTGGATCGCTCCGGCCAACGCCATGGTGGAAATCCCCACCCAGGCCATCGCCCATCCCCTGACCCAGCAGCTCATTCCCCAGCTACGGGCCCAGGGCGTCAGCCTCAACCTCACCTGGTATCACCCGGACGTGACGCTGCCGCCCGACGTGGACTGGCGCTTCGTGATCATGGACGCCCACAAGCATCCGGCGCCCCTCGATCCGCCAGGACTCAGCATTGCCTGGGGACTGGAGGACTTCCCCGCCTTCCGCGCCGCCATCGGCAGCGGCTATGACGGCGCCTCCGGCTGGTTCTTCCTCAAGGGCCTCAACGCAGGCGGCAAGCTGGCGCCATCCCACGCTCAGATCGTGCGCCTGCTCAATCTGGTGCGCCGCAATGCCGAAGTGAAGGAGGTGGAGACCGTTCTCAAGCAGGACGTGGCGCTGTCCTACAAACTGCTGCGTTACATCAACTCGGCCGGCTTCGGGCTGATGTGCGAGATCCAGTCCTTCCGTCACGCCGTCACCATCCTCGGCTACGACAAGCTGCACAAGTGGCTGTCCGTGCTCCTCGTCTCGGCCAGCCGCGATCCGTCGGCGCCCGCCCTGATGCAGACGGCCATCGCCCGCGGTCGCTTCATGGAACGCATCGGCGAAGCCTTCTTCGACAGGAACCAGCTCGACAACCTGTTCATCACCGGCGCCTTCTCCATGCTCCACCTGCTCCTCGGCGCCAGCCTGCACTCTGCGCTTGAGGAGATGCACCTGCCTGAACCCATCGCCGACGCCCTGCTGAGCGGCGAAGGTGTCTACGCCCCCTTCCTCAAGCTGGCCCGTGCGCTGGAAGGCTTCGATGACAAACACCTGACGGAACTCGCGGCGGATCTGCACATCTCTGCCGATGTCATCAATCGTGCCCACCTCGAAGCGCTCGGCTTCGCCGACAGCCTGCAGTTCGGCTGATACCGGCTTCATTTCGGCCCTGCAACGGGGGGCCGAACAATCCTTTGCGAACTCTTCGTTCGTTTGCGAACTGGGTCACGAACGTCCCGGAACGACCGAACATTTGTCACAGCCGGTCCCCTCAGGCCTACGGTTAGAATTGGATCAAGCCTTTCGCGGCAACCGTCCAACCCTTATCACTGCCTTCATGCCTGACACCAGATCGCTTTCCCTGCGGCTTCCCAGCCCGGTCTCCGTATCGCGGATGCCTGCGCTGCCGGAATGCGCCGCCACCCTGCTCAAGGTGGTCGCGGAAGGCACGACGTCGAGTGAAGACATCTCCCTGCGGATCTGCCGGGATCCGATCCTCTTTCTCGAAATCCTCACAACGGCCCCCCTCGGTCGCGACGAGCGCAGCACGCCGCTCAAGGCTGTCGAGCGGCGCATCGCCGAACTCGATCCCGGCCTGCTGCAGGCCTGGTTCCTGCGCCACGCCGTACCGGCACCCGGACAGCGGACCTCCATCGGCTCCCTGCGCAACCTGTCCCTGCACAGCCAGCTGGTCGCCGAACTGGCCTTTCACCTGGCCCGCGAGACCGCCTACCCGACGCCCGAAGATGCGTACGTCGCCGGGCTTCTCCACGATGTCGGCCAGCTCTGGCTCGCCGAACATCAGGAAGGCTACGTGACCATGCGTGCCGCGCTGAGCGACGAGAAGGCCCTGAGTGCAGCCGAATGGGAACGCTACGGCGCCGACCACAGCACGATTTCGGCCGAACTGGCCCACCAGTGCGGTCTGGGGGCCCTGGTCGCCGACGCCATCCTGCTGCACCAGACCTCGCCCGTGCAGCTGCGCTCGGCTCACCTGCTGGTCCGCCTCATCGCCGCCGCCGAGGAGCTGGCCAGCTATCGTCAGACCCAGTCGGCCCTCTCCCTCGATATCGCCAGCCACCTGGCAGGCCTCGACGGCAGCGTGCTGGTCAGCCTGCTCGCCGAAACCGGTCCGCAGGTCAATGACGCAGCGAGCGATTTCGGCGTTGCCATCGAACCGGCGATGCTCGCCCTGCCCTGGGCCCTCGGCCCGGATGTGGCACCTGCGCCCGAAGCCGGCACCACGGGCATCTCCCGTGCCGCACTCAATGCCTTTGCCCGTGGCACCTTTGCCAGCGCAGAAGAAGCGCGCAATGGTCTCGCCCGGGCGGCGCGCCTGCTCCTCGGGCTCGACGCACCCGCACTCTTCGTCCGCAGCGATAACGGACTTGCTTTGGTCGGCTGCGCCAGCGCGACCCATCCGTCCCTCGACCAGATGTGCGTCACCCTGGCCGATGACACCAGTGCCATCGCCGAAGCGGCTCGCAGCAATGCAGAGACCCGTTACCGCTGCGACGAACGCCCGCCCGGCCGCAGCGCCATCGACTGGCAGGTGTCCCGCTGGCTGGGCAGCGACGGGATGCTCTGCGTACCCTGGAAGAATCATCACGACGCGGGCGTCGCCGTCTTCGCCTTTGCCAGCGCGGACAGTGACCCGCCAGACAGCACACGCGCCCTGCGCCGCGATCTCGTCCTGTCGGCCACCCTGCGCCTCTCCGAAGAACGTGCCAGCCAGCATCTGCGCGACGACCTGGAGCAGACCATCTCGCGGCGCTATGCAGAACATGCCCGGCGCCTCGCCCACGAGGCCAGCAACCCGCTCACCGTCATCAAGACCTACCTGGGCATCATCGACGAACGGATCGAGGATGCTGCGATCCGCGAACAGCTCGGCGTGCTCAACGACGAACTCGACCGCATCGGCAACCTCGTCCGTCGCGCCCCCGATTTCCGCGAGCCTGCGGCCGACGGCCCGGCTCAAAGCGGCGTCACCGAAATTCTCCACGACCTGCGTGCCCTTTATGGTGACGCCCTGTTCGCGCGGCGCGGGATCCAGTTCGAAGTCCGCACCACGCCCGATCTGCCGTCCGCAGCCATCGCTCCGGATGCCCTCAAGCAGGTCCTCGTCAATCTGTTCAAGAACGCGGCCGAAGCGATTCCGGAAGGCGGCAAGCTCGTCGTCACGGTCGGGACCGGCATCAACGCCAACGGCACCTCGTGCCTGGAGATCCGCGTGGTCGACAACGGACCGGGCCTGCCCCCCGGCCGCATCGAGACGCTCTTTGCACCGGTGCCCGGCGGCGCCGGCCGCACGGAAGGCGGGATCGGCCTGCCCGTCGTACGCGATCTGATCACCGCGCATGGGGGGACCGTCCTGTGCCGCAGTCAGCTGGGCTCCGGCACAGTGTTCCAGATCTTCATACCGCTGGCGGGCACCCCCTGAATTGATGCATCATTGCGGCGCAAAACAATAATTCACAGGGAGTCCATCCATGGTCATTCCCGGGGAGCGCCCCTTCTTCCCGCCCGAGACGGGAAACCGAGGCGCACCCGATCCTCTGATCCGCATACTTGTTGTCGATGACCAGCCGTCCCTGCGGCGTTCGGTCGTCGCCCTGCTTCAAGGCGATGACCGCCTGATCGAAGATTGCGGCTCCGTCGCCGAAACGCTCGTGCGCCTCGGCGCGGCCAGTTACGACCTCATCATCCTCGACTACCGCCTGCCCGACGCCACCGGTCTCGCCGTCATGAACTGGCTGTCGAGCCATCACCGCAACGAATCGGTGATCGTCATCAGCGGCGAGGATTCCATGGAAGCGGCCATTGCCGCCCTCCGCCGCGGCGCCCAGGACTTCCTGCGCAAGCCCTACGACCCCGACCAGTTGCGTCGTGCCGTCCAGTCGGTCCTCGGCAAACGTCAGCAGGAGCGCAGTCACCGCCTCACCCTGCAGCGCCTGCAATCGTCCGAGCACATGCACCGCTATCTGGTGGAAAGCTCCCCCGACCTGATCTTCACCACCACCCCGGACGGACGCTTCAACTACATCAATCCGCGCATCGAATCGCTGCTGGGCTATCGCCGCAACAGCCTGATCGGCCAACATTTCTCGGAGATCGTCCATCCCGAGGATCTGGAGCGGACCCGTCAGACCTTCCACGAGCGCCGCACCGGCCAGCGCGCCGCCGCCAATGTGGAAGTCCGTCTCACCCGCAGTCCCTTCGGTCCGGACCAGGACGGCGAGGCCGGGCCCCTGCCCTTTGTGCTCAACGCCCATGGCATCTACCACGACGAGGACGGCACGACGCCGGGTGAATATCTGGGCACCTATGGCGTCGCCCGCCACGCACCGCCGCTCCGCCTGACGGCACTGGCCGGCAACCCTCCCCTGCAGCGCGACCCACTCACCCGACTACCCGGACGCGAGCTCCTCTTCGACCGGCTCGACCTGGCCGTGGCCCAGGCCAAGCGTCGCAAGGGGCAGATCGCCGTCATGCAGGTGGACGTGGACCGCTTCAAGGACGTCAATGAGCGCTTCGGTCAGGGCGAAGGCGACACGCTCCTGTGCGCCATCGCGCGCCGCCTGCAGCGCTGCCTGCGGCGGGGCGACACCTTGTCGCGGCAGGGTGGCGACGAATTTACGATCCTGCTGCCGGACGTCCGCGGCAAGGACAACGCCCAGGCCATTGCCGGCAAGATCCACCAGGCCTTCGAGCAGCCCTTCTCTCTGGGCAAGGACGAGGTCCGCCTGAACTGCAGTATCGGCGTCGCCCTCTACCCCGAAGACGGCGACGACGCAGAGTCCCTCACCCAGCACGCGGCCATCGCCATGTTCCAGGCCAAGCGCAATGGCGGTGAATCCCACGAATTCTTCGAACCTGGCATGCATTCGGCGTACCGGGCGCGTATCAGCCTCGAGACCGAATTGCGGCTGGCCATCTCGAACCGGGAACTCGAACTGTTCTATCAGCCCCGTGTCAGCCTGTCCCGCAACCAGGTGACCGGCATGGAGGCACTGATCCGCTGGCGGCATCGTAACCACGGCCTCGTCGCACCATCCCGTTTTCTGCAACTGGCGGAAGAAGTCGGCATCATGCCCGACATCAGCCGCTGGGTGCTGGAGACCGCGTGTGCCCAGCTGTCCGCCTGGCGCCGCCTGTATCCCGAACTGCGCCTGGCCACCAACCTGTCCCTGCGCGACTTCGACCGGGCGGACCTGAACGACGCCATCTACAAGGCCCTCGCCCAGCACAACCTGCCACCGGACAGCCTCGAACTGGAGATCACCGAAAATCTCCTGCTGGAAGACCACGAATTTCTTGCGGCCAAGGTCCAGGGTTTGCGCGACATGGGCGTCGGTCTGTCCATCGACGATTTCGGCACGGGTCTGTCGTCCCTGTCCTTGCTGCACCGCTTTCCCGTGACCCGTCTCAAGATCGACCGCAGCTTCGTGCGGAACATCAACGGGCAGGGCAGCCATCCCGTGATCAACGCCATCACCGGCATCGCCCGGGGTTTTGACGTGCAGGTTTCGGCCGAAGGCGTCGAACGGGGAGACCAGGTCAGCGTGCTGGAAACCGCCGGCTGTGACGAGATGCAGGGCTACTTCTTTTCCAAGCCGCTCGGCGCTGAAGCCGCCACCCGCATGCTCCAGGATTTCCGTCCCGCAGCCATGCTGCAGACAGCGCCGGGCTGAGGGCGCCGGCTCCATCATTCGTCACATTCGTCCGCTAGAGTGCGCGCGTCACCCCGATGTGGAGACCGCCATGGGAACCTTCCGCCTCATCCTCGCCCACGCCCGGGCACCGCAACAATCCACCGTCGTCGCCCAGCATGTCGATCCGGTCTGGCTCAAGCAGCGCGGCTACGAGATCGCCCGCAGCTTGGGCGACGGCAGCGCCCTGTGGGGGCGCCGCGCCGATGCCGGAAACCTGTCGGGCCTCGAACTGAACTGCCGCGGCGGTCACGCCCTACGCATCGAGGCGGCCTGAGCCGACCGCCTCAGCGGCAGGATCAACGGGAAGGCTGGATCACGCCCGGCGCGTAGCCCTGCTCCCGCAGGCGCGACTGGGCAGCCAGTGCCTCTCGCCGGTCGGCAAATGGCCCCACCATCACCCGGCTCTCCAGCTGGACCGGCACGCCGCCACGGGCCAGACGCGCCCGCAGGTCCTCTGCAGCCGCGGGCTCCATGAAGCCGCCCACCTGCACCACATAGCCCCGCGCCGGTGCTGCGCGGCCATCCGCGGGAGGACGGACCTCAGCCTGCGG
>DAOQMM010000010.1:22709-41231 GCA_035335645.1 Rhodocyclaceae bacterium
GCCTGCGGCGCGACGGCCGGCGCAGACGGTGCACCGGCAGGCGCCGCCGCCGGTGTAGCCGCCAACGGCGCGACGCCCCCGCGAAGGGTGTCTTCCTTCAGTGTCACCGACCTGCTGGAGGCCACCGCCGGCGATTCAGGGAGTACCGTACGGGCGCCCGCCCCGACGACAGGTCGGGTCTCGTCCGCAGCATCATCCGCCTTGCGGGCTGCCTTGGGCGGTTCCCCCTGATCGGCAGCGACAGGCAGGGGAGGCGCCGAGGACGCCTGGTCCGCCGCCTCGCCTCCTGCGCGCACGACGTCCGGCGGCGGCTCGCTCTCGCGGCCCGCCACCGGTGCCGGACCGATGGGCTTGGCCGGCACCTTGGCCTCCTCTGCTTCCGGCGGGCGGGAGGCCTCGTCGAAAACGATCAGACTGCCCAAGAGCAGGCCGATGAGCCCGACGGCCACCGCAGCGCGGGTCCACAACTGCCGCCGGGAATCATCCTTTTCGTCCTGAACCGGCGGGTTGTTCCGTTCATCGGTCATTCATGCACCTCCCGACGCGCCAGCGCACACACCAGTTCGGCCTCGGCCACGGCGATTCCGCAGCGATCCGCAATCTGTGCAGCCGTCATGCCCCGTTCGGCCAGCACCATGGCTTCGGAATGCTGGGGTGACACCGGCCGCACGAAATGACTGCGGCCGTCGGCCACCTGGATTTCGTCCAGATCACGCCGCACCGACGCGATCTCGCGCCGCAGCTGATCCTGTTCGCCCCGCAACTGGGCCACATCCCGTCGAAGCTGCTGGACTTCCAGCTGGAAGAACTCGATCAGGTCGAAGGTGGGCAGGCTGTCGGGCTGTTCGGCAGCCGAAGACTCACCCCGACCGGTGCGGGGGTCGGCGTAGTCATCCAACGGTTCGATGTCGCCAACGTCCGCATCCTCGGTCGGGGCAGGCGTCCGGATCGACGCCACATCCTCGCCGGAGGGGGTTAGAGCGGCGGGCGCCACACCTTGCGGCGCAGGCGCTTCCGCATCGACCACCAGTGTCTGGGGTTCTTCTGCGAGGGGACGGGCGCGATGGAGCGCCAGACGGATCAGGACGAAGGCCAGATAAAGGGTCAGGACGCCGATGGCGATCCAGATGCCTTCCCGCACACCGATCTCGATCATCGTGGAATCCTCCCGGAGCAGGCGACGGGAATGAACGATGCCTTCACGATTCCGACGATGATGAGCCTCCAATGGGCAGGGCGGGATTGACGCTGCGATAATAGCCGTCACGCCCGCCCCCGACAATCTGGAGTCGGCTCCCCGCCTCGCCTTTCGCCATGTTCTTCCTGAAAAAGATCGCCGCCGCGCTGCTCCTGCCGCCCTTCCTGCCCTTTCTGCTGATCATCGCCGGCCTGCTGCTGCTCCACCGCCAGCCCCGCACGGGCCGCCTGCTGGCCTGGTGCGGGGTGGTGACCGGCATTGCCCTGAGCCTGCCGGCCTCCGTCGGTCTGCTCGTCACGCCCCTTGAACGGGACGCGGCCCTCGATGTGCGAGACCTGCCTGCCGCCGAGGCGATCGTGATCCTGGGGGGCGGCACCCGCCATTACGCGCCGGAATTCGGCGGACAGACCGTCAATCGGCTCACCCTTGAGCGTTTGCGCTATGGCGCCCTGCTCGCCCGTCACTCGCGTCTGCCCGTTCTGGTCAGCGGCGGCAGCCCCACCCCGGGCATTGCCGAGGGCATCCTGATGCGGCGGGTGATGGAAGAGGAGTTCAGGGTGTCAGTGCGCTGGGTCGAGAGCCAGTCCCTCGACACGGCCGAAAACGCGGCCTTCAGCGTGCCCGTGCTGCGCGCGGCGGGCGTGCGACGCGTGCTGCTCGTCACCCACGCAGCCCACATGCGGCGGGCGCTGGAAGCATTTGAAGCGGCCGGCATGCATGCCATCCCGGCGCCCACCGCCTTCTTCCACGGCGCCGGGCCGGCGGATGAAGTGGTGGATTTCCTGCCGGGCATGAATGCCGCCTTCGCCGGCGGCTATGCCGCCCACGAATGGCTGGGTCTCGCCGCCCGGCGCCTGACAGACCTGGGCGGCGGCCTGATCAGGCGTTGAAGCCAGGTTTGCGTTTTTCGAGGAAGGCGCGGATACCTTCATCGAAATTGGGTCGGGCACTGCTGCGGGCGAAGGCCTCCGCTTCCAGTTGAAGCTGCGCCGAGAGCGACTGTTCGGGCGACGCCACCAGCAGGCGCTTCATCTCGGCGTAGGCTTCCCGCGGGCCCTTCACGAAGCGCTGGACGAGGGCATCCGTGGCCGCCTCCAGCTCTTCGGGTGGCACGACGCGGTTCACCACACCCAGGCGCAGGGCCTCATCGGCACCGAAGCGGTCCGCCAGCAGGAGCAGCTCGAAGGCCTTGCGCCGCCCCAGGATGCGCGGCAGAAACCAGGACACGCCGCCGTCACCGGACAGGGCAATGCTGGCGTAGGCCGTGGTGAAATAAGCGTTTCCGGCGGCCACCGCCATGTCACAGCCGAGCACCAGAGAGAGCCCGAAGCCCGCGCAGGCGCCCCGCACCTGGGCGATGACGGGCACCGGCAAGGCCGCCAGGGCCTCGACGCTGGGATTGATGTACTGCTCGATCAGCGCCCGGAAGGTGGCGATGCGGCTTTCGGCCGACAGATGCAGGTGCGTCGCGAAATCCTTCAGATCGCCGCCTGCCATGAAGTGCTCGCCGGCGCCGGTCACCACCACGGCCCGCAGATCGGTGCGGCGTTGCAGCTGGCCGGTGGCTTCGGCCAGGGCTTTCATCATGTCCACCGACAGGGCGTTGAGCGCAGTAGGCCGGTTGAGGGTCAGGGTGGCGATGCCGTCCTGCAGGTCCAGCGTGACGGGCGAGGTCATGGATCGGGCTCCAGAAGGAATGTGCGCGTATTGTCACCGCGAAACGCGCCAGGCGGGTAGCGCCCGGCGCCCGTCAACGCGGACCATCGGCCACGGCGTAACGCTCGCGCATCAGGCGCTTGTTGAGCTTGCCGACGCTGGTCTTCTCCAGGGCCTCCACGAAGACCACCCGCTCGGGCACCGCGAAGCGGGAGATCTGCCCGGCCTCGGCGCAGGCCCGCAGGTGGGCGATGATCGCCTCCGCATCCACCGCCTCGCAGCCGGCCCGGCGCACCACCACAGGCAGGGGACGTTCGCCCCAGCGGGCGTCCGGTACGCCCAGCACGGCCACCTCGGCCACGGCGGGATGCCGCGAAACGAGGGTTTCCAGCTCCAGCGACGAGATCCATTCACCGCCGGACTTGATCACGTCCTTGATGCGGTCGGTGATCTGCAGGGAGCCGGCGGGGGAGATGCGCCCGATGTCCTGGGTGTGCAGCCAGCCGCCCGCCCACAGCTGGGCGGTGGCCTCCGGGTTCTTCGTATAGCCCTGGGTGAGCCAGGGCGCGCGCACGACCACCTCGCCCTGGGCGTGGTCGTCATGGGGCACTTCTGTCCCGTCGGCATCCACCACGCGCAGATCCACCAGCGGCAGAGGCAGGCCGGTACGGCAGCGGGCGGACACGGTTTGCTCGGGCGGCAATTCGAGTTCCTCCGGCTTGAGCTGGGCCAGGGTGAGGATCGGGCAGGTCTCGGACATGCCGTAGCCAGCGAACAGGTCCAGCCCACGCGCCACGGCCTGGGTCGCCAGTCCGGCGGTCAGGGCGGAACCGCCGATCACCATCTTCCAGCCCGACAGATCCATGTCCCGCGCCGACGGTGCGAGAAGCAGCATCTGCAGGATGGTGGGCACGCAATGGGAGAAGCTCACGCCCTCCCGCGCGCGCAACGCCAGGATCTCGTCCGGCACATAGCGGCCGGGATAGACCTGCTTCACGCCCAGCAGCGTCGCCACGTAAGGCAAGCCCCACGCATGCACGTGAAACATGGGCGTGAGGGGCATATACACATCGCCACGGTCGAAACGCTGCGTGCCTGGCGCAGAGGCCAGCCCGGCCAGCCCGGCGAGGGTGTGCAGCACGAGCTGGCGGTGGCTGAAGTAGACGCCTTTGGGCAGGCCGGTGGTGCCCGTGGTGTAGAAGGTGGTGGCGCGGGTGTGCTCGTCGAAATCCGGAAACGCGTGGTCCGGGCGCCCCGTCGCGAGGAGCGCCTCGTATTCGGCCAGCGCGCCGGCGGCCACCGGATCGCAGACGCCGTCGGCCAGCAGGATCAGGCGCTTCAGCTTGGGCAGGCGCCCGCGGATGCCTTCCAGCAGGGGCAGGAAGTCCACATTGAGCAGCAGGGTCTCCGCCTCGCAGTGATCCAGCGTGTAGGCGATCTGCTCGGGCGACAGACGCACATTCACCGTCATCAGCGTCGCCCCCAGCATGGGCACCGCGAAATAGGCTTCCAGGTAGCGATGGGAATCCCAGTCGGCCACCGCCACGGTGTCGCCGCGGGCCACTCCGAGCCGGCTGAGGGCGCTGCCCAGGCGACCGATGCGTGCGGCCAGCTCCCGGTAGCTGTGGCGCACCTGGTCGCGATAAACGATTTCCTGGTCCGGGGCGTGGACCAGGGGCATGCGCAGGAGCTGCTTGATCAGCAGCGGATAGGCGTAGGGGCCGTCGCCGATGGGCATCATGATGGTCTCCTCATCATTGAATGGCTCGCCGGCGCTGTGGCCGGCGGATGGCACAGGGGCCGCCTCCCCGGAGGAAGGCGGCCCCTGCGCGTCCTGCTGCGGGCGGCGCGGGGCCGCCGGGCTTACACCCGCTCGAAGATTCCCGCCGCCCCCATGCCGGTGCCGATGCACATGGACACCATGCCGAAGCGGGCCTGGCCGCGCTGCATGGCGCTCATCAGCGTGGCGGTGCGGATCGCACCGGTGGCGCCCAGAGGATGGCCGAGGGCGATGGCGCCGCCCTGGGGATTCACCCTGGCCGGGTCCATGTCGAGCTGCTTCATGACCGCCAGGGCCTGGGCGGCGAAGGCTTCGTTCAGTTCGATCCAGTCCAGGTCGGACTGGGCCACCCCCCCCAGCTTGAGGGCGCGGGGAATCGCCTCGATGGGGCCGATGCCCATGATCTCGGGCGGCACGCCGGCCACGGAATAGCTCACGAAGCGGGCGATCGGCGTCACGCCGTAGCGCTTGACGGCCGCTTCCGACATGAGCAGCACCGCCGCGGCGCCGTCAGACATCTGGGAGCTGTTGCCGGCCGTCACCGAACCGCGGGCCGCGAAGACCGGACGCAGCTTGCCGAGCCCCACCACGGATGCATCGGGACGCGGACCTTCGTCGGTATCGCAGACGCGCTCACTTACGCGCACCACGCCGCCCGCGCCGGGCACGTGGGTGCGCACGGTGTAGGGGGTGATCTCGTCACGGAAGGCGCCGGCCGCGATGGCCGCCGCGGCCCGGTGATTGGACTGGACGGCGAAGCTGTCCTGGGCTTCGCGGCTGATCTCCCACTGCTGCGCCACCTTCTCGGCGGTGAGGCCCATGCCGTAGGCGATGGCCACGTTTTCATCCTTGGCGAAGACGGCCGGGTTGAGGGAGATCTTGTTGCCCATCATCTGGGGCATGACGGTCATGCTCTCGGTGCCGGCGGCGATCATCACGTCCGCCTCGCCCAGGCGGATGCGCGCGGCGGCGTCCGCCACGGCCTGCAGGCCGGAGGAGCAGAAGCGGTTGATGGTGATGCCCGGCACGGTGTCGGGCAGACCGGCGAGCAGCACGCCGATGCGGGCGACGTTCATGCCCTGCTCCGCTTCCGGCATGGCGCAGCCGACGATCACGTCGCCGATCTCGCGGGCGTCCAGGCCGGGCACCTTGCCGACCACGGCGGACAGGACGTGGGCCAGCATGTCGTCCGGCCGGACATTGCGGAACATGCCGTTGCGCTTGGCCACCGGGGTACGGGTGGCAGCGACGATGTAGGCTTCCTGAATCTGTTTGCTCATTGCGTGTCTCCTGGGACGGGGCGACGGCCGGTGGACGGCGCGCCCCGTGTCGTTCGGGGTCGGGTCAGTTGCGCAGGGGCTTGCCGGTTTCCAGCATGTGTACGATGCGCTGCTGGGTCTTTTCGGACTTGAGCAGATCCAGGAAGAGCGCGCGCTCCACGTCGAGGATCCACTGTTCCGACACCTTGGCGTTGGTCTCCACCTCGCCGCCGCACAGGGCGGTGGCGGCGGCGCGGGCCACCCGGTAATCCCATTCGGAAATGAAGCCGCCCGCCTGCATGTTGATCAGCATCATCTCGCAGGTGGCGATGCCGTTGCGGCCGGCCACGGTCACGTCCTTGCGCACCAGCGGCGGCTGGTAGCCCGCCTCCGCCAGGGCCCGCGCCCGGTGCAGGGCCACGTGGAGCAGTTCGCGCGGGTTGAACACGATGTCGTCGGAGGGCTTCGCGAAGCCCAGTTCGACGGCCTGCACGGCGCTCTTGGAGACGGTGGCCATGGCGACGGTGTTGAACATGTTCTGGATGAAGGGGTATACGTCGCCCCCCGCCGCCCTGGATGCCAGCTCCGCCGCACGCAGCGCAAATTCCTTGCAGCCGCCACCGGCGGGGATCAGGCCGACACCGGCCTCCACCAGGCCCACGTAGCTCTCCAGGGCCAGGACACGGTGGCTGGCGTGCATCAGGAATTCGCAACCGCCGCCCAGGGCCATGCCCTGCACCGCCGCGACGACGGGCACCAGGGCGTGCTTGAGGCGCATGGATGCCTGCTGGAACTTGGCGACGGTGCGCTCCAGCACGTCGAACTGCCCGCCCTTGCAGGCTTCCGCCACCTGTTGCAGGTTGGCGCCGACGGCGAAGGGCGCCTCGTGCCAGATCACCACGCCATCCAGGTCACGCTCGGCGCGGGCGACAGCTTCCAGCACACCGTCCAGCACCTCGTCACCGATGGCGTGCATCTTGGACTTGAAGGACAGGATGCCGATACGTGCATCCTTGGCCGGCAGGTGCCACAGGCGTACGCCCTCGTTCTCCCACAGGGTGACGCCCGCATCGGCCGGCGCTTCGCCAAGGACCTGCTCCGGATAGAGCTGGCGGCCATAGACGGCCAGCGTGGAGCGGGCCTTGTCGGTCTGATCCGCAGCGCTCCACGAGCCGGCCGGGCCATGTACGCCCGTACGACCGTCGAACACCCAGGCGGGCAGCGGCGCGGAGGCCATGGTCGCGCCGGCGGCGATGTCAGCCTTCACCGCCTCGGCGATGCTCTGCCAGCCGGCGGCCTGCCAGGTCTCGAAGGGGCCGGTGGTCCAGCCAAAGCCCCAGCGCATGGCGAAATCCACGTCGCGGGCGTTGTCGGCGATGTCGCCCAGATGGACGGCCACGTAATGGAAGACGTCGCGGAAGATCGCCCACAGGAACTTGGCCTGCACGTGCTCGCTGGCGCGCAGCTGGGCGAAGCGCTCGGCCACGTTGCGGTTCTTGAGGATGGCCGCCACCTCGGGCGCCACCGTGCCGGCGCTGGGCCGGTAATCCTGAGCGGCCAGATCCAGCACGTGGATGGCCTTGCCGACCTTGCGGAAGATGCCGCCGCCGGTCTTCTGGCCGAGGGCGCCCTTGGCGATCAGCGCGGCAAGCCAGTCGGGGTTGCGGTAATACGGGAACCAGGGATCGTCCGGCAGGGTGGCCTGCATGGTGCCGACCACGTGGGCCAGGGTGTCGAGCCCGACCACATCGGCAGTGCGGTAGGTGGCGCTCTTGGGGCGGCCGATGAGCGGACCGGTCAGGGCGTCCACCTCATCGAAGCCCAGGCCGAAGCGCGCGGTGTGGTGCATGACCGCCAGGATGGAGAACACGCCGACCCGGTTGGCGACGAAGTTGGGGGTGTCCTTGGCGCGGACGATGCTCTTGCCCAGGCGCGTGGTGAGCCAGGCTTCCAGCGCATCCAGGGTGTCGGCGTGGGTGCTGCGCGTGGCGATCAGCTCCACCAGCGCCATATAACGCGGCGGGTTGAAGAAGTGGATGCCGCAGAAGCGGCTGCGGGCGGCCTCCGGGAAGCCTTCCGCCAGGGTGTTGATGGACAGGCCGGAGGTGTTGGTGGCGAAGATCGCCTGGTCGCCCACATAGGGCGCCACCTTGGCGTAGAGGTCCAGCTTCCATTCCATCTTCTCGGCGATGGCCTCGATGATGAGGTCGCAGTCGCGGAGCTTCTCCAGATCCGCACCGTAGTTGCCCAGCTCGATGGCGGCGGCCCGGTCGCGGGTCGCCAGGGGCGCGGGCTCCAGCTTCTTGAGACTATCGACGGCCTTCTTGGCGATCCCGTTGGGGTCGCCTTCCTTGGCCGGCAGGTCAAAGAGAATGACCGGCACATTGGCGTTGGCGCAATGGGCGGCGATCTGCGCGCCCATCACGCCGGCGCCCAGCACCGCCACCTTGCGAATGATCAGTCTGCTCACGTGTTCCTCCTTTTAATCGTGTCCTGGATGGACATTCATCGACGCGGGCGGATCACCGTCCGCCCGTCTTCCGTGCTGTTCCGCGAAGGCTGTCGAGTCACGGCCTTCACAATTTGAACAACTGTTCAAATCTTAGCGCAATCATGCGCTTAGGTGCAACATCCAAAAATTCAGGGGATTTCGGCGATGGACGGCAAAGCCCCTGGCGGCGCCAGGAAACCGGCCACCACAAAGGGTCGCAGGCGCGCCAGAATGGCTTCGGGCTGTCCCTGATCCGCCAGCGCGTAGGTCTCGGTCATCCGCATCACATCCTTTCCCGCCATCGCATAGGCGACGATGCCGACCAGAAAGTACATGCGCCACACCACGTCCTCCTGGGACAGCTGGGGCAAGGCCCGCATGAAGGCCTGACGGTAACGGTCCACTGCCTCCCGGTATTCGTCCGGGAAGAAGGCCTCCGTGCCCGGACCGGGTTCGTAGAAGGCCCGCCCGATGAGCTGCTTGAACACCTCGCCGGGGATGGAGTCCTTGCGGGTGAGGCGCAGAGCCGACGACAGGAAGGCGTCCACCAGCACGTTCACCGCAATCGGCCGCCCATCTGCCTCGGCCTCCAGACGGTCGAGATAACTTACCCGACTGCCCCGGTTACCCAGCGCGCGGGCATAGACCGCCTCCATCAGGCCCTGCTTGGACCCGAAGTGATAATTCACCAGCGCGACCGGCACGCCGGCGGCGCCGGTGATCATGCGCACCGACGTGGCGGCAAAGCCGCGCTCCATGAAAAGACGCTCGGCCGCATCGAGGATGCGGGTCTTGGCATCGGGCTGAGGATGTTCGAGGCGACCCATGGTGTGGCGCATTGGCGAGGCATGCCCGCGGCAACACGGCCCGCGGGCGCCCGGCCGAAGTGGGATCAGAAGGCCAGCGAGTACTGGGCGCCGGCGATGAAGGCGTTGGAGTTGTAGTGCCCGTCCACCACCCCGCGCAGAGCGCTGCTCTGATCGTTATGGATGGGCGAGGTGTTCACCCGCAGATAGGCAAAGCCGAAGTCCACCAGCGAGCCCGCCGGGGTCTTCCACTGTCCGCCCACGGAGTACCAGGTGCGGTTGCTGTCCGGCAGCGACACCAGGCGGTGCGGATCTTCCACCGGCGACTGATCGTAGGCCACGCCAAACTTGGCCTTCCACGCGTCGTTCACCTTGTAGGTGGCGCCCAGGGCCATGCGCCAGGTGTCGCGGAACTCAGTGTCGAGGCGCTGGGCGGTGGTGCCGCTGTTGCTGTTGATGATGTCCACGTGGGGGATGCTGCTCCAGCCGGTCCACGAGATGTCGCCCATCATGGTCCAGCGCGGATCGAGCTGCTGCACCACGCTCAGCACGAACACGTCCGGCAGCTCGACCGTGGCATTGGCCGGGCCGCTGCGGGCAGCGTTGAGGGGCGCGTAGGGACCCTGCACGGTCAGATCGCCCTTGACGGTGTAACGCATCTTCGAGCGATAGGACACGCCCACCTTGGTCGTCTCGGACAGGGTGAACAGGGCACCGGCGTTCCAGCCCCAGGTGGAATCATTGGCGCTGAAGGTGCCGGTGGACGTATTCAGCGGGAAAGGCACCGTGACACCGAGGGGCGCGCTGTTCGTGCCGAGCACGCGGGTGTAGTCCACGTCGATGCGCTGCCAGTTGATGCCGGCGCCGATGGAGACCTTCTCATTCACGCGGTAGGCCACGGACGGGTTGATGTTCACCGTCTTGATCTCGAAACGCACCGACTGGGCGCCGCCGATCCAGGGATTGTCATATTCGGTCTTGAGGCCGAAGGGCGCACCGATGCCCAGGCCCACGTACAGATCCTTGTTCAGCGCCCAGGAGGCATAGAGGTTGGGCAGGAAGCCGGTGGAGCCCGCGTCGCCGCCGTTGCCGGTGCTGGTCAGGGCACCGGCACTGGAGTTCTCGTTGGCGAAGCGGAAGCTCGGCCGCACCACGGCAATGCCGGCGGAGAATTCCCGGTCCTTCAGCTGTGTCATGCCCGCCGGGTTGAAGTAGATGGTGCTGGCGTTCTCGGCCACCGCCGCTGAACCGGCGTAGGCGTTGCCGATCCCGCTGGCGTTCTGTTCGAGCAGCTGAAAGCCGGCGGCAGACGCCTCTCCGGTCGCGGCCGCCACGGCCAGGATGGGCATCATGCGGGCAAGGGTCTTCATTTTCATGGTTGTGTCTCCTCGTGTGGATACGCTTTAGTTTTGGCAGCAGGCCGGCACTGCAGAACGCACGTCCCGGCTATTCTAGAACCGCTGCATGCCGCGGTCCTGAAACAGATTCGTGTCACGTTGCGTTCATGCGGGTTCCTCTGGCGGGATTTCCCGCTTCACCCCGCTCGACGCCACAGCCACGTAGGTCAGGGTGGCCTCGGTCACCTTGACCACCACCGGATTTTCCGGATTGCGCTCGGCGAAGACCTCCACATCCACCGTGATGGACGTGCGCCCCACCTTGACGATGGTGGCGTAGAAGCTCACCAGATCACCGACCGAGACCGGCTGTTTGAACAGGAAGGCGTTGACCGAAATGGTCGCCACGCGACCGCGGGCACGCCGCTTGGCGGGGATCGCCCCGGCGATGTCCACCTGGGCCATCACCCATCCGCCGAAGACGTCTCCGGCCGGGTTGAGGTCCGCCGGCATGGGCATGACCCGCAGGACGGGAATCTTGCCTTCGGGCAGACGGGAATCGGAATCGGACATGGCTAGCTCCAGACGATGTTCAGGGGCGGGCGCGGGACGCCAGATCGTGCAGCGGACCGCCGGTGAAGGGCGCGAAACCGGTTCCGAAGATCACGCCCGCATCGGCCAGATCGGCGTCGGCCACCACGCCCTTGTCCACGCAGGCCTGCACGGCTTGACGTAACGGCAACACGATACGCTCCGCGAGCCCGTCCGGGAGGGGGCCCGGCGCAGATTTTTGCGCCTTTCCGTTCTGCCACAGGTAAAAACCCTGTCCGCTCTTGCGTCCCAGCTGCCCGGCCGCCACCTTGTCGGCCAGCGTCCGGGGCAGCACCGCGTCCGCGCCAGCCAGGGCCGTGCCCGCCGCCACGGCGATGTCCAGCCCCACCGTATCCACCAGCTCGATGGGCCCCATGGGCATGCCGAAGGCGGTCAGTGCCGCGTCCACGGTGGCCGGTGCGATGCCCTCGTCCACGCAGCGCAGCGCCTCGTACATGTATGGACCGAGCACCGCATTGACCAGAAAACCCGGCTCGTCACGCACCGGCAGGGGCAGCTTGTCGAGGGCGCGCACGAAGGCCGCCGCGCAGCGCAAGGGCGCGTCGGCCGTGTGCCCGGTGCGCACCACTTCCACCAGGGGCATCATCGCCACCGGGTTGAAAAAGTGAATGCCCACCAGCCGCGCGGGCTCCCGCAGCGCCGTGGCGATGTCGCCGATGCGCAGGCTGGACGTATTGGACGCGAGCACGGCGTCGGGCCGCGCCCGGCGTTCGAGATCCGCCAGCAGGGTGCGCTTGGCCTCCAGGTTCTCGAAGATCGCCTCGATGATCACGTCCGCCCGCGCCACGCCGTGGCCCGCCGGATCGGGGATGAGCCGGTCGAGGGCGAAGCGGGCCTCCCGCCGCTTGCCCCGGAACTTGCGCTCAAAGCGCTTCGCGGCGCGGGCGATGGCCGGCGCGATGCGCTCCGCGGACTGGTCCTGGAGGGTGACGACCATGCCGCGCAGGGCGCATTCGGCCGCGATGTCCCCGCCCATCACGCCCGCGCCCACCACATGCACCCGCTGCGGACGAAAATCGGTGTCCTTGCCGAAGCCCTTCAGGCGCTCCTGCAGGAAGAACACGCGGATCAGGTTCTTCGCGGTGGGCGAACGGAAGATCGCCTCCAGCGACGACGGCGAAGCCGCCGGCGCCGCCAGGGCATTTCCGCCATGGTTCGCCCACAGGTCGATGATCGCGTAGGGCGCCGGGTAGTGCTCGGGGCGCGCCTTGGCCGCCACCGTCGTACGCGCCCGGGCGGCCACGACGCCCTTCAGCGGCCCGTTCAGCAGCCTTTGCCCGAAGGGCAGGCGGCGTGGCGAACGCCCGGACAGCAGGACGACGCGCGCCGCGCTGTCCATCACCCGCGGCGGCACGCAGTCGTCCGCCAGTCCCAGGCGTTTCGCCTTGAGCGCATCCACACTCTTGCCGGTGAGCATCAGATCCAGCGCCGCCGCCGGGCCGATCAGGCGCGGCAGACGCAGCATGCCGCCCCAGGCCGGATAGATGCCCAGCATCACCTCGGGCAGGGACAGCCGCGTGCCAGGTTCGTCTACGGTCAGACGGTAGCGGCAGGCGAGCGCCAGCTCCAGACCGCCGCCCATGCAGTGGCCGCGGATCAGCGCGAGGGTCGGGTAGGTCACCGCGGCCAGCCGGTTGAACAGAGCCCAGCCGCGGTTCACCAGCGTCCGCGCTGCCTCGGCACTGTCGATGCGGGTGAATTCCTCAATGTTCGCCCCGGCAATGAAGCCCGCGGGCTTGCCCGAGCGGATCGCCAGGCCTGTCGGCGGCTGGCGATCCAGATCATCCAGCAGCGCACCGAGTTCGTCGAGAACGGCGCGGCCCAGGGTGTTGGTGGCGGCGTCCGCCACGTTCAGGGTCGCCCAGGCCAGGCCGTCGGCGTCCCGTTCCAGGGTCCAGTGTTTCAGATCCATCACAGTGCCTCCACCAGCATCGCCCCGCCCTGCCCGCCGCCGATGCAGATGGCGGCCACGCCGCGCCTGCCGCCCGTGCGACGCAGGCTGTGGAGCAGATGCAGCACGATGCGCGCACCGCTCGCCCCGACCGGGTGCCCGAGCGCCACGGCGCCGCCATCCACGTTGAGGCGCGCCACATCCAGCGCGCCGAGGGCGCCGTCCAGGCCCAGTTGCTCGCGGCAATAGCCCGTGTCCTGCCAGGCGCGCCGGCAGGCGATCACCTGGGCAGCGAAGGCTTCGTTGATTTCCCAAAGATCCACGTCGTGCAGCCCCAGCCCGTGGCGCTGCAGAATGGGCGTGGCGGCATGGACCGGGCCGAGACCCATCTGCTCCGGCGCAAGGCCGGCCCACTGGCTGTCCGCGATACGCCCCAGGGGCGTCAGTCCGTGGCGCACCACTGCCGCTTCCGATGCCAGCAGCAGCCAGGTGGCACCGTCGGTGATCTGACTGCTGTTGCCCGCCGTAACGCGACCGTAGTGCTTGTCGAAGAAGGGCTTGAGCTTGGCGAGACCCGAGGTGGACGCATCCCGGCGCAGGCCATCGTCGGCCGTGTAAAGCGTGCCGTCCCGGTCGATGAGGGGCACGATCTCGGCAAAATGGCCGGCATCCTGGGCGGCGGCGACGCGGCGGTGGCTCTCCACCGCGAAGGCGTCCATGTCGTCCCGCGTGATGCCGAAGCGCCAGGCCAGGTTCTCGGCGGTCTGCCCCATGAGCTGGCCCACGACCGGATCGGTCAGGCCCTTCATGATGCCGATCACGGGCGCCAGATGGCCAAGGCGGAAGTGGCGCATGTGCGCCAGCTTCTGGCCGAACTTCTTCGCCGCGTACCAGCCGGACAGCCAGCGCACCATGGCGTCGGAAAACAGCAGCGGCGCCCGCGACAGGGCATCCACGCCGCCCGCCAGCACGAGCTGCGAGCGCCCGGTCTGGAGGTTGGCGATGGCCGAATCCAGCGCCTGCATACCCGAGGCGCAGTTGCGCATCACCGTCCAGCCGGGCACCTTCACGCCGCAGCCCATGCGCAGGGCCACCACTCGGCCGATATTCACCTCGTCCGGCGAAGGGCTGGCGCAGCCGAGGATCACCTCGTCGAGCTGGTCCGGCGCGAAGGGCTGGCGCATCAGCAGGGCGGAGCCGGCCGCCGTGGCCAGATCCGACGCTGCAAACGGCCCCGGCGCGTTACGGGCCTTGAGGAAGGGCGTGCGGGCCCCGTCGATGATGTAGACAGGTGTCGTCATGAACGGCATCCGGGCTCAGGCCGCCTGACGCGCGGGCACATCCACCGTGGCCAGGGCGTCGCGCAGACCGAAGTCGTAGGGATGGTCGTCCACACGGATCACCTTGTCGCGCAGGACGCCGCGGCGCTTGATCAGGGCGTGCTCGGCCGCGGTGATGACGCCTGCGGCCAGGGCCTGATCGTAGACGGCGTCGACACCCCCACCCACCGACACGGTCGGCCTGAACTGGCCATCCCGCTGGGCGCGGCGGACACGGGCCTCCACGGGCTCGGCGTCGACGGTGGCCAGCAGCGCGGCCTCCAGGGCGCCGACGGGCTCCTCCACGTCGGTAGGCAGATAGACATCGGACGTGAGCCGGTTGCGGGTCGGCGATGGCTCGATGAGGAGCCGCGCCACCTCGTGCCCGAGCCGGTCGGAAGGCACCACGTAGGGCCGCCCGAGGGGAAAGACCACCAGCCGGCGCAGCAGCATCGCGAAGAAGCGGTTGGGAAAGTTGGCAATGGCGCCTTCAAAGGCATTCTGGGCCTTGAACATGCAGTCCCAGATCGCCCAGTGCATCAGCGGCGCGTCCGCGGTGGGCCGGCCGTCGGCCTCGTAACGCTTGAGGGTGGCAGACGCCAGATACATGAGCGAGAGGATATCGCCGAGGCGCGCCGACAGCTTCTCCTTGCGTTTCAGCGCGCCGCCCAGGGTGCCCATGGAGATGTCCGACAGGAAGGCGAAGGCGGCGGAGAAGCGGCTCAGCTGCTGGTAATAGCGGCGGGTCTCCGGCGCCACGCCGTCAGGCACGGAGACGAAATGGGAGCCGGTCAGGCCGGTCACCAGGGCCCGCGCCGCATTGCTGAGCGTGTACCCGATATGGCGCCAGAAGGCGTGGTCGAAGGCGGCGAGATCGCCTTCCCGCGCGGCATTCATCTCCTTGAGCACGTAGGGATGGCAGCGAATCGCGCCCTGGCCGAAGAGGATCAGGCTGCGCGTCAGGATGTTCGCGCCCTCCACCGTGATGCCCACCGGGATCTGCTGGTAGGCGCGCCCAAGAAAGTTCTGCGGACCCAGGCAGATGCCCTTGCCGCCGATCACGTCCATGCCGTCATTGACGGTCTGACGCGCCCGCTCGGTGACGTGGTACTTGACGATGGCGGACACCACCGAGGGCTTCTCGCCCAGGTCGATGGCGCCGGCCGTCATCACCCGCGCGGCGTCGCACAGGTAGGTGTTGGCGCCGATACGGGTGAGCGCCTCCTCGACGCCCTCGAAGCGGCCGATGGCGGTCTTGAACTGGTAACGCACGCGGGCGTAGGCCCCCACGGCGCGGGCCGTCATCTTCTGCATGCCGGTGTTGGAGCCGGGCAGCGAGATCGAGCGCCCGGCCGCCAGGCACTCCATCAGCATGCGCCAGCCCTGCCCGGCCATCGTCGGCCCGCCGATGATGAAGTCGAGGGGCATGAACACGTCCTGGCCCTGGATCGGCCCGTTCATCCACACCGCGTTGAGGGGCAGATGACGGCGGCCGATCTTCACGCCGGGGTGGTCGTGGGGCACCAGCGCGCAGGTGATGCCCAGATCCTCCACGTCGCCCAGCAGACGGTCCGGGTCGAAGAGCCGGAAGGCCAGACCGAACACCGTGCAGACGGGCGCCAGGGTGATGTAGCGCTTGTCGAAGCTCACCCGCATGCCCAGCACCTCGCGACCCTGCCAGGTGCCGCGGCAGACGACGCCGGCATCCGGTATCGACGCCGCGTCCGACCCCGCCCACGGGCTGGTCAGGGCGAAGGCGGGAATCTCCTGCCCTCTGGCCAGGCGCGGCAGGTAATGGGCTTTCTGCTCCGGCGTGCCGTAATGCAGCAGCAGCTCTGCCGGCCCCAGGGAATTGGGCACCATCACCGTGACCGCCGGTGCCGAAGAGCGCGTGGACAACTTGGTCACCACCTGGGAATGGGCAAAGGCGGAAAAGCCCTTGCCGCCGTATTCCCGCGGGATGATCATGCCCAGGAAGCCCTTGTCCTTGATGTACTGCCACACCTCGGCAGGCATGTCCTGGCGCTGGGTGCAGTCCCAGTCCTGCGTCAGACGGCACAGCTCGGCAGTCTCGTTGTCCAGGAAGCGCTGTTCCTCATCCGTGAGCCGCGGCACCGGATACGCCAGCAGCGTGCGCCAGTCCGGCCGTCCGGCGAACAATTCACCTTCCCACCAGACCGTCCCCGCCTCCAGCGCGTCCCGTTCCGTCTGGGACATGGTCGGCAGCGCGGCGCGGAAGGCGCGAAAGATCGGCGCCGTCACCAGACCCCGGCGCAGCGCCGGCACCAGGAACAGCGCGCCCGCCACCGCCACCACGGCACCAACACCCAGCGCGGCGCCCGGCGGCAAACCGCCGAATGCCGTCCAGGCCGCCAGCCAGGCCAGCATGGCCCCCACCCAGGCAAAAAATGGCGCTCGCCCGTAGGCGAGCGCGACCACCAAGGGAGGGATGAAAACCAGGAACCACCACATTGCTGTCTCCTTTTTCCCGGCGCTTGTGCGCCTGTCGTGTCGAATGTCGTAACTGACCCGGCTCAGGCGTCCGGTTGCGGGCCGAAGTCCGCCAGCGGCGCCCGCAGGCCACCCAGCAGGAAGCTCATCAGCCTCGGCGCAAGGCGCGACGGGTTCTCGTCGTCGAATTTTCCGGTCACCAGTTGCAAGGCATCGGTGCCGGCGATGGCGTAGGACATGGCGCCCATCATGAAATGGAAGCGCCACAGGATCTCGTGGCGGTCCACCTCCGGCAGCGCCCGGTACAGGGCGGCCAGGAAGCGCTCCACACACTCCGCGTATTCCTCGGCGAGGAACTTGCGGACGAACTCGTTCGGCTCGGTGTAGGTCCGCCCAAGCAGGCGCATGAAGGTGTGCCCGCCGCCGTCCACATCGGCCGCCATGCGCAGGGCCGTGCCAAAAAAGGCATCCACGATGCGGCTGGGCTTTACCGGAGCGTCGCCGGCCTGGCGCTCCAACGCGTCCAGCGCCTCCAGGCGGGCCTTGTTGAGATCGGTCAGGCGCCTGCGGAAGACGTCCTGGATCAGCAACTCCTTCGAGCCAAAGTGATAATTGACGGCGGCCAGATTGACCGCAGCCTGAACAGTGATCATGCGCATGGAGGTGCCATCGAAACCGTGCTCCATGAACAGCACCTCGGCGGCATCGAGGATGCGCTCGCGGGTGTCGGAACCATTTTTGCTGACGTTGTCTTTCATGGCAGTCGGAGAATCAGGGTCGCGTTGGTCACGTGGCGCAGAAGATCACTCGGCCTAAAGATTCAAACCAAAGATTAAAACATTTGTTTGAATCATACGTTTACTTTGATCAAAGTCAAGCACGCACGGACCGGACCTCCATTCCCGCCCGGAAGCCGTCCATGACGCAGCCCCGCCCCCCGAACCACGACAGCAGCCCCTTCACGACATTTCCCATCGACTCGACGAATGCCGGATCCGCCTGCAAGCGCACGGCACGCGTCGGAAAATGCTGCTCACCCTGGCGACGTCCGTGGGATCCCCAGATGCCCCGGACGCCAGCACGACCCCGAGGGCCAGGGCATTCGCCCACATGCCCCTCGGACAACTCATCCACGCGCGCACCCGCGAACACCGCGTGCCACACGCCACCACTGCGGACGGCACCTCACCGCGCGCCGGTGGTCCGGGCAACACCGGCCTTCCCGGATTCCGGATCACCTCTCAGGCCCTCATCCGCGAATCCAGTCACAGCCAGATCGTGGATGGCCCCGAGGACCAGGTGAATCTGCACAATCGGCGCGTGCATCAATCCATCGTGGACGCCGACCTGAGCACGGACGATGGCCGTCTCGCCGCCCGCGCCCGGCGTGCGCACCGTGCGGAGCGCCCCGATGATCACCGTGCCACCTGGTCCGCCCTGACGTAGGGGTTCCGGACCGCGCTTGACGCCGCACGGACCCACGTCCAGTCCGACACCTTTCGCGACCGCGTCCTCAACCGCATTCACCCCGACGGCACCTTCAGGCAGCCCGACACAGGCATCGTGCACGCCCTGCATGAGCTTCCGGACACGCTCGCGCGGGACGGTTGCTTCCCCACGGTCCGACGCCGGCGGATGGTTCACGCGCGCCCCGGACCAGACGCCGGAGCGGTATGGCTGCCGCAGCGGGCCCCAGGTCCTGCACACATCGAATCGCTTCAA
>DAOQMM010000010.1:41331-57638 GCA_035335645.1 Rhodocyclaceae bacterium
ACGGTCGGCGAGCCCTGTGGTTCCGGCCCCGACCGGGCTGAAAACACGGTTCGAGCGGTGGCCATTCGGGCTCCCGCGCCTGCAGGCGGGGCGACATCGGTGCACCACCCCAAACGCAATGCATTATTTTGGTGCTTTCATCGCGCCGAAGCACCATAACAGTGCTTTTTTTGCAAATCGTCGGAATAAAAGACCTGACGATTCATCTACTTGCACCAGCATAGCTCTGGCGTGGCACTTGCTTGGTGCCTCCATCGATTTTCGGAGCCCAAAATGGAGCAGATCACCACCACCAGCAACGTAGTCTTCGTCCTGCTAGGCGCCATCATGGTGCTTGCCATGCACGCCGGCTTCGCCTTTCTCGAACTTGGCACCGTCCGCAAGAAGAATCAGGTCAACGCCCTGGTGAAGATCCTCACCGACTTCGGCGTCTCCGCCCTTGCCTACTTTTTCATCGGCTACACCCTGGCCTACGGCGTCAACTTCTTCAGCAGCGCCGAAGTTCTGGCCCAGAAGAGTGGCTATGAGATGGTCAAGTTCTTCTTCCTGCTGACCTTCGCCGCGGCCATTCCGGCGATCATCTCCGGCGGCATCGCCGAACGCGCCCGTTTCCATCCCCAGAGCGTCGCCACCTTCCTGCTGGTGGGCTTCGTTTATCCCTTCTTCGAAGGCATCGCCTGGAACGACAACCTCGGTCTCCAGCCCTGGCTGGAAGCCGCTTTCGGCGCCAAGTTCCATGACTTCGCCGGATCGGTGGTGGTGCACGCAGTGGGCGGCTGGATCGCGCTGCCGGCGGTACTCCTCCTTGGAGCCCGCCATGGCCGCTATACCAAGGACGGCAACATCTCGGCGCACCCGCCCTCCAGCATCCCTTTTCTCGCGCTCGGGGCGTGGATCCTGACCGTGGGCTGGTTCGGCTTCAACGTGATGTCGGCGCAGACCATGGACAAGGTCAGCGGCCTGGTCGCCCTCAACTCCCTGATGGCCATGGTCGGCGGCACGATGGCCGCCATGGTGCTTGGCAAGAATGACCCCGGCTTCATCCACAACGGCCCCCTGGCCGGACTCGTCGCCGTGTGCGCCGGCTCGGACCTGATGCATCCGGTCGGTGCGCTCGTCACCGGCGCGGTGGCGGGCGTCCTGTTCGTGCAGCTCTTCACCATCACCCAGAACCGCTGGAAGATCGACGACGTGCTCGGCGTCTGGCCGCTGCATGGCCTGTGCGGCGCCTGGGGAGGCGTTGCGGCCGGCATCTTCGGCAGCCAGGCCCTGGGGGGCATCGGTGGCGTGAGCCTGGCGGCGCAGATCATCGGCACCCTCGCCGGCATCGTCGTCGCCCTTGCGGGTGGCACCGTCGTCTATGGCGGCCTCAAGGCCCTGATCGGCATCCGACTCGATCAGGAAGAAGAATGGGAAGGCGCGGACCTGACCATCCACAAGATTACTGCGACGCCCGACCGGGAAACCCACTGGTAACCCACGCACCCCGGTTCGGGTCGGTCGGCACCCGACCAGACTCCGCCTTCCAGGCCCGGCACCCGCCGGGCCTTTTCATTTCCGCGCACCGAACGCCCCCGCCGCACGCCCACCCGACGATATCTGAGTGACGGCGCACGTTGCGCCCACCCGGCGTGGCCAGGCAAATACGCTCGTCATGATGCCCACGGTCGCCGCGGCCGCGCTGCGGGAGGGGCCGGGTGCCGGATGAGGCGCAGATCATTTTTTCCACGCAGCCTTAAAGCTCATCGTCATTCGGTCGATAAGTACGAGGTCTGTCGCCGAGTGCCTGCAAGGGATTCTGCTCCAGGTCCTGTCGCCCCGTCCCGCCGGCGGGGTAAGACGCCGGGAGCCCGCCCCCGAATGACGCCGGCCTCCTCCGCACGCCGGAGACCGCCAAACTAAAACGCTTCAATTCACGGGGAGAGGAACGTCCACCATGCATCGCACGAACTTGCGCTCGACCACGCGCCCACTCACGCTTTCTGCCCTCGCCATCAGCCTCCTGCTCCTCTCCGGCTGCGCCTCGATGAAGCCCGAACCCCTGCAGCCCGCCGAGATCGTGAGCACGGTGGATGCCGACCGGGCCCGATTGATGCAGGGCGTGGAGCCACTCACCGGCGTCCTCAGCCTTGAAGAGGCCATCGCCCGCGCCATCAAGCACAACGCCGAACGACGCTACCGCATCATGGAAGAGGCTCTGGCCCAGGGCACCTTCGACGCCAGCACCTACGATCTGCTGCCCAGACTCGTCGCCTCGGCCGGCTACCGCGACCGCAACAACGATCTGATCTCCCACAGCACGGATTCAGTGACCGGTGCCCCGTCCCTGGCCAATCCCTTCATCTCCACCGGCCGCACGGCGACCACCACGGATCTGACCCTGTCATGGAGCCTGCTGGACTTCGGGCAGAGCTATTACGCCGCCAAGCAGAACGCCGATCGCCTGCTGATCGCCCAGGAACGCCGCCGCAAGGCCCTGCAGCTCCTGGTCCAGGACGTGCGCACTGCCTACTGGCGTCTGGTCGCGGCCCAATCCCTCCATGAGGCCGTCGGACAAGGCATCCGCGAGGCGGAGGCGGCGCTGGGGGATGCCCGCAAGGCGGAGAAGGAAGGCCTGCGCAACCCGATGGAACCCCTGCGCTACCAGCGCACCGTGCTTGAGAACATCCGCATGCTGGAGACGGTCCAGCAGGAACTGTCCACGGCCCGCACCGAACTGGCCGCCCTCGTCAATCTGCCCATGTCGACGGAGATCACGGTGGCGCCCCCCAGCGCGGTCCTGCAGAAGGCCTGGCTCGACCTCCCCGTCGCCCGCCTCGAAGAGCAGGCGCTGATGCGCAACGCCGACCTCAGGGAAGGCATCCTGAACAGCCGGATCGCCCGCCAGGAGACCCGCCGGACCCTGCTCAAGCTGTTTCCCGGCCTGTCCTTCAACTACGGTACCAAGCACAGCACCGACAGCTACCTGATCAACCAGACCTGGAACGAAGCCGGTGTCCAGCTCTCCTTCAATCTCTTCAACGTCTTCAGCGCCCCCGCCCAGATGCGCCTGAGCGAAGCCGGCGTGGCCCTGGCCGACCAGAAGCGCCTGGTCACCCAGATGGCGGTGCTCACCCAGTTGCACGTCGCCCGCCTGCAGTACGCCAACGCCATCCATCAGTTCGAGCGGGCCGATGAGATTGCCGACATCGAGGCGCGCATGGCCGGGCACGCCAGGAACCAGAGCGACGCGGAAAAGCAGAGCCGGCTGGATCGCGTTTCCCAGAGCACGTCCTACGTCCTCGCCCAGTTGCGGCGCTACCAGGCCCTGTCCAACGCCCAGTCCGCCGCGTCCAAGCTGCAGGCCACCCTGGGCCTGGAGCCGGTGGTCGACGCCGGCGCGGAGCGTCCCCTGCCCGAACTCACCGATTCCGTGCGCAAGGCGCTGGACGCCTGGCAGCAGGCGGCCCTGCCGGACGCCGGCGGGAGCGCGACCGGCCGCGACGCTCCGTGAGGTGATCATGCGCCTCCGGTCCATCGCCCTGATCATCAACGCCCTGCTCGTCACGCCGGCCTGGTCCCAGACCCCGCCGCCACGATCCGCAGCGGCGCCCGCGCCAGTTGCCTCGAATCCTGGAAGCGCCCTCGAGAACCGCGAGATCCGGGCCCAGCTGGCGCCCCGGCGCTACACCACGCTCGCGGCCGAGATCGGCGCCAAGGTGAGCCACCTGCCCGTTCCCGAGGGCGGTGCCTTCAAGGCAGGCCAGTCCCTCGTGCAATTCGACTGCTCCCTGCAGCAGGCCCAGCTCGCCAAGGCCCGGGCCGCCCTCGCCGGGGCCGACAAGACCTGGCAGGCCAACAGACGCCTGGCGGATCTGAACTCGGTCGGAAAGGTCGAGCTGGAAACCAGCGAAGCCGAAGTGCTCAAGGCCCGCGCCGAGGTCTCCGCCAATGCCACCCTGGTCGGCAAATGCGCCATCGCCGCGCCGTTCGCCGGACGGATCGCCGAACAGAAGGTCCGCGAACAGCAGTACGTGCAGCCGGGTCAGGCGTTGCTGGAGATCCTCGACGACAGCGCCCTCGAACTGGAATTCATCGTCCCGTCCCGCTGGCTGGCGTGGGTCCGGACCGGCACCGCCTTTCAGGTGCGCATCGACGAAACCGGCCGCAGCTACCCGGCCAAGGTCCAGCGGATCGGCGCCCGCGTCGATGCCGTCAGCCAGTCCGTCAAGCTGAACGCCGTCATCGACGGCCGTTTCCCCGAACTGATCGCAGGCATGAGCGGCAAGGTCCAGATGACGCCGCCAGCCAATCCGTAATCGCCCCCACGAGGTCGCCATGAATCGCATCTACCGCTCCATCTGGAACGAAGTGAGCCGCAGCTTCGTGGCCGTTGCCGAAACCGTTCGAAGCCAGGGCAAGCCCGCTTCGAGCAGTGTCGTCGCGGCCGCAGAATGCGTTGCGCCTTCTGCGTCTGGCGACCCGACGTGCAGCAGCCGTCCCGGCTCACGGACCCTGCGCAGCGCGCTGAGGCCGCTGGCCCTGGAGCAGCGCTTCATGTTCGACGGCGCTGCGGTCGCCACGGTGGACAGTCACGCCCACGATTCCACTGCCGCCGAAGCCGCCGCTGCCGCCGAGGCGCTTGCCGCCCAGGCGGCCCAGGCCGCGACCCCGGCCCGCGAATCGGACAAGGCCAGCCCTGCCGACGGTCCAACCCTGATCCGCGCGGTGGACCCGGCGCTCAACGGCGGGCGGCGCGAGGTGGCCTTCATCGACAGCCAGGTCGTCGATTATCAAAGCCTCGTGAGCGGCATCCCGCAGGGGATCGAGATCCAGCTGGTCGATGGCACGCACAACGGCCTTGAACAGATCGCCCAATGGGCTGCCAGCCACCACGACTACGACGCGATCCACATCCTCGGACACGGCAGCAGCGGCGCCCTCACGCTGGGCACCGCCACCCTGGACGGCGACACCTTCGGCGCATACCAGGACACCCTGGGCACCATCGGCGGCGCCCTCAAGGCCCACGGCGACATCCTGCTCTACGGCTGCAATGTCGCCGCCACCACGGCCGGAACCGATCTGATCCAGTCCCTTGCGCGGGCCACCCGCGCCGACGTGGCCGCGTCCGACGACGCCACCGGCGCCACCCGTCTCGGGGGTGACTGGGTGCTCGAATCCACTGTTAACCACATCGAGACCCGCAGTCTCCAGTTCGCCCAGTATGACGGCCTGCTCGCCAATCCTGACGTGTGGCAGTGGGGCGCCCCCGCGACGGTCGTCTCGGGCGGGCAGGTCCGCAGCTTGCCCACCGACACCTTCTACATCCGTCCCAACGGCACCACGTCCACCGTCCTCAAGCTGCCCTCGAACCAGTATTTCGGCTACTACGAGATCAACTCGGGCGGCCCCGGCTACTTCGAATACAGCACCAACAACGGGTCGTCGTGGACAATTCTCGCGAACCACTGGAGCGCCTTCGCGCCACCCAATGCGCTGGTGCGCTTCCACGCCAGCGGCGGCAGCGTGAGCGAGGTCGATTTCGGCGCCGTCACCTGTCTGGATGCCACCAACACCACCACCGCCGCCAACTCGGGCTTCTATAACGGTGGCGGCTACAAGGTGCGTATCGACACCGCCCCCACCGACATCGCCAGCAACAATTCCAGCGGTCTGCTGGTGAGCGACACGCCCCTCGGCTCCGACATCGCCACCCTCACCCCGACGGATACCGGCACCTCCCTCGGCGGCTACTGGGCCATCGACAGCCAGACCGTCTCCGGACTGTTCGGGCTCAGCTTCAATGCGGCCACGGGCAACACCGCCCATCTGGTACTCGCGTCCACCTCCAACCTGCCGAGCGAAGGACAAACCGCCAGCGTCACGGTGCATTTCTACGATGCCCTGCAGACCGACGTGACCGGCGCGCCCATTGGCGGCCAGGGCGTCACCAAGACCTACACCTTCACCATCAAGGGTCCGTCCCACGATCTGAATTTCGGGAACGACATCGCCGTCAACCCCCTTGCCGGCGACACGGTCAACCAGTCCGAACCGGCGATCACGACCCTGAGCAACGGCAATTTCGTCGTCACCTGGGCCGACATCAGCAACGGCGGCATCTATTCCCGCGTGTTCGACAGCGCCGGAACCGCCCAGGGCGCACCGATCACCATCGACGCGGGCAGTTCGGCAACTCAACCTTCGATCACCGCGCTGGCCGGCGGCAAGTTCGCCGTCGTCTATGGTGACGCCACGACCTACGACATCCGTTACAAGATCATCGACGGCGCCACCGGCAGCGCCTCGTCCAACGGACTGATCGAAGCCTATGCTGTCGACGGCGGTGGCAATCAGACCGGCGGGTGGGACGGCTACGATCCCATCGGCGTCGCCGCGAGCGCCGACGGGAGCCAGTTCAGCGTCACCTGGAACCTTGGCAACTACACGACGGTCAAGACTGCCGTCCTCAGCGACAGCGGCACACCGAACGGCGCGATCGTCGACCTCTCCGGCGTAACCGCGGGCTTCGCCCCCGTCACGGCCGTTCTCGCCAATGGTGACGTGGTGACCGCCAGCATCGACGGCAACGCCTGGGCCGGCTTCAACCTCACGGTCGGTGGCGCCCTCGTGAGCGGGGGTCCCGTCGGCGACAACGGCACCGGCGTCTCCATCGCCACCCTCGACGGCGGTGGCTTCGTGGTGGCCTGGAGCAAGGGGGATGGCAGCCACGTCTATGCCCAGACCTTCAGCAACGCGGGCACGCCCACTTCCTCCATCCTGCAGGCCGACAGCCAGGGAACGGCCATGAGCGCCGCCCGGGTCTCTGCCCTCGGCGGCGGAGGCTTCGTCGTCGTGTGGCAGTCGGACGGCCTGGACGGCAGCGGCACATCCATCCAGGGACGCCGTTTCGACGCCGCCGGTAGCGCCGTCGACGCCCAGGAGTTCCAGGTCAACGAATACCGCTACGGCGACCAGAGCACTCCGGTCGTCACGCCGCTGGACAACGGCGCCTTCGCCACGGCCTGGGTCGATTCGGCCACCTCGGGCAAGACCACCGGCAGCGACATTGAGGCCCGGGTCCTGTCCACCGCCCCGAGCATCACCTCTGCCACCTATGACGCAGCCACCGGCGTGCTGAACGTCACTGGCGACAACATTCCCGCCAACGCATCGGGCGCCGACATCGTCGCAGCGCTCTTCACCCTCGGCGGCGAAGGCAGCGCGACATACACGCTGACGGACACGGCTGACGTGGAGCGCACCTCCGCCACCCAGTTCGTCCTCACCCTGTCGGCCACCGACCGCAGCCGGATCAACCAGATCCTCAACCGCAACGGCACCAGCGCCAGCGACGGCAGCAGCTACAACCTGGCGGCCGCCGACAACTGGGCCGCCGGAGCCACGCCGTCGGCCAACATTGCCGACACCACCGGCAACGCGATCACGGTCTCCAACGTGGCCCTGCCCGCCATCACCAGCGCCACCTACGACGCGGGCACCGGCGTGCTCACCGTGACCGGCAGCGGCCTCACCCACCACGCCGGCAGCGCCAACGACATCGACGTCACGCGCCTCACCCTGACCGGCGCGGGCGGAGCGACCTACACCCTGACCGCCAGCACCAGCGATGTGGACATCACCAGCGACACATCCTTCACCCTCACCCTGGGCAGCACCGACAAGACTGCCGTGGATAGCCTGCTCACCGCCAATGGCACCCAGGTGGGCGGCGTCACCTACAATCTGGCCGCCGCCGACAACTGGGAACGCGGCGCTGACAGCAGTCTGAACATCGCGGACACCGTCAATGGCGTCCTGGTCAGCGGCCTCAACCCGGCGCCGACCATCACACCGCCCGCCGACATCAATCTAGCCGACACCGGCGCGACGGACACCTTCGCGGTCCAGACCGGCACCCTCAGCGCCACGGACGCAGACGGCATCGCGGCGTTCGGCATCCAGTCGCCCACCAGCACCAACGCCGGCTTCACCCATGGCGGCATCACCTACGACGTGGCCCGCAGCGGCACCTACGGCACCCTGTACCTGGTCAGCACCGGCGCCGACGCGGGGCGCTATGCCTATGTTCCGGACGCCGGTGCGATCAATGGATTGACAGCAGGTGCCACGCCCACCGACGTCTTCACCGTCACGGCAACCGACGCCAACGCCAGCCCGGCCACCGGCACGGCCACCCTGACCGTCCACCTGACGGGCGCCAACGACGCGCCGACCCTCTCGGCCACCGGCCTGTCGCCCACCTTCACCGAGAACGGCAGCGCCGTCACCCTGTTCTCCGGCGCCAGCGCGTCGGCCGCCGAATCCGGCCAGAACCTGAATCAGCTGATCCTCACGGTCAGCAACGTGGCGGACGGCAGCAGCGAGCTTCTCCAGGTCGATGGCAGCACGCTGGCCCTCACCCACGGCAACAGCCTCACCACCGCGTCCCATGGCGTCTCGGCCAGCGTCAGCCTCAGCGTGGGCGTCGCCACCGTCACGCTGGACAAGGCGGGCGGCCTGTCCACCTCCGTCATGCAGTCCCTGATCGACGGCCTGGGCTATCGCAACACCAGCGAATCGCCCAGCACCTCGAACCGCGTGGTCACCCTGACGAGCCTGCGCGACACGGGCGGCACGGCCAATGGCGGGCAGGACACCACCGTGCTCGCCATTGCCTCCACGGTCACCGTCGTCAGCGTCAACGATGCGCCCACGGACATCACCCTCAGTGCCAGCAGCCTGAACCTTTCCGCGGCAACCGCCAGCGCGCCGGTCGCCACTCTGGGCGTGGCAGACCTGGACACGAGCGACACCCACAGCTATGCCCTCGTCAGCGGCAGTGGCGATGCCGACAACGGCCGGTTCGTCCTCAGCGGCAACACCTTGCAGGTGGGGGGCGCGGCGCTGAGTGCCGGCACCTATTCCCTGCGCCTCCAGGTGACCGACAACGGCGGTCTCAGCTACACCAAGGCGGTCACGGTCACGGTCGTGGACGATGTGGCGCCGACCCTCGACGCGCCCGGCTCCACCCCCGCCGGCGACGCAAGCGGCGTTGCCCCCAGCGCCAACCTCCAGCTGCACTTCGACGAGGCCATCGCCTTCGGCACGAGCGGCACGATCACCCTGCGCAACGTCACCACCGGCACGGTGGTCCAGACCTGGAACGTGGCCACGCCGGGCGACCTCGGCAGTGGTAATGGCCAGATCGCCATCAGCGGCAGCACCCTCACCCTCAACCCCACGGCCACGCTCGATGAGGCCAGCCGCTACGCCGTCCGCATCGCTCCGACCGCCCTGCGCGACACCGCGGGCAATGCCTTCGCCGGCATCGCCGACGACTCGACCTACCGCATCACGACCGGCGTCACCGACTCGGCACCGCCCGCGCTGCTGGCTATCCAGCGCGCCTCACCGTCCACCGAGCTGACCCGCAGCGGCAGTGTGAGCTTCACCCTGCGCTTCAACGAAGCCGTCACCAACGCCGACCTTGCCGACTTCGCCCTGAGCACCTCGGGGACCGCTACCGGCACCCTCGGCAGCGTCACCGGCAACGGCACCGACACCCTCACGGTGACCGTCACCGGCGTCAGCGGCACCGGCACCCTCGGCCTGAGCCTCGGCGGCGGTCACACGATCACCGACATCGCGGGCAACGCCCTGCCCGGCGGCAATCCGGCCGACACCGAGCTCTACCACGTGGACCGGGATGCGCCGGGGCTCGTCTCCATCAACCGGGTGACGGACGACGACGTGCTGGCGAGCGGGACAGCCCAGTTCATCGTCGTATTCCGGGAGCCCGTCACCCAGGTCGACGTCGGCGACTTCAACCTGCTCACCTCCGGCTCCGTCACGGGCCAGATCACCGCAGTGGCCGGCAACGGCAGCCCCGCGATCACCGTCAGCATCGGCAACATCAGCGGCAACGGCACCCTCGGCATTGAACTCGCCAGTGGCGCCACCGTCACGGACGTGGCCGGCAATGCACTGCTCAGCGCCACGCCCCTGGCCGGTATCGCCGAACGCTACCAGGTGGACCGTGCGGCCCCCACTGCGCTGGGCATTACCCGCGTCGGGACCGAGCGCACCCGCAGCGGCTCCGTCAGCTTCAACGTCGTGTTCAGCGAACCCGTCAGCCACCTGGACGCGACCGACTTCACCCTCGTCACCTCCGGCACCGCCGCCGGCACGGTCACCGGCGTGAGCGGCAGCGGGAGCAGCTACACCGTCACCGTGGGCAGCCTCACCGGCAGCGGCACCGTCGGGCTCGCCTTTGCCGGTCCCCAGGACGTCGCCGACGCTGCCGGTCTCGCGTTTGGCGGCACGGCGCCGGCGCTGAACGAGGCCTTCGTCCTCGACAACACGCCGCCCACGGTTACCGCCATCGATCGGGGCGGCGTCAATCAGATCGCCGCCAATACGCCGTCGGACGCGGTGTTCACCGTGGTCTTCAGCGAGCCCGTCAGCAACCTGTCGGCGGCCGACTTCACCGTCACCGGCAGCGCAGGCCACGGCAGCATCAGCGCCGTGGATAGCGCGGACGGGAAGGTCTTCCACGTCACCGTGACCGGCGTCAATGGAACCGTCGGCCAGACCCTCGGGCTGAGCTACAGCGGCAGCGTGGACGACGCCGTCGGCCTGGCGGGCACCTCGCCCTTCAGCGCCGGACAGGTCTACACGGTTGGCGGCGTGCTCCTCAACGAAGGGGCCATCGACCAGGCGACGCTGGACGCGCTCGCCGGCGTCAATCGCGCCGGCACCGAGCGCCTGGTGACCGCATCGGCCCCGGTGACCCAGGTGGTCATCCTCGACAGCCGGGTGCCCGGACTGGCCGGCCAGCTGAGCGCGCTGCCGGCGGGCACGGAGGTGTGGCTGCTCGACGCCGGTACCAGCGCGACGGCCCAGATCAGCCAGATCCTGGCCCACTACAGCGGCCTGTCGGCGATCCACCTGATCTCCCACGGCAGCAGCGGCGCCATTTATCTCGGCGCCGAAACGCTCTCGGACGCCACCCTGGCACAGTACGCCTCCGCACTGGCCGCCTGGGGCGCCGCCCTCAGTCCCAGCGGGGATCTGCTGGTCTATGGCTGCGACGTGGCCCAGGGCGCCGTCGGCCAGCGCTTCGTGGCCGCCCTCGCCGCCGCCACAGGCGCCGACGTGGCCGCATCCACCGACCTGACCGGCGCGCCCTTCCTGGGGGGCAACTGGGTGCTGGAAGACACGGTCGGCACAATCGATACTGGCACGCTCCAGGCCGACGGCTACTACGGCACGCTGAGCCCGGTCACTTTCGATTTCACCCCTTCCAATGGTGTCGATACGGGGACAAGCGGTTACGTGAAACAGCTCGTCAGCGGCGTCAAGGTCACTGGCACCATCTACACCACGTCAGCCGGCACGACGATCACCGGCAGCGGCTTCGGTCCGACCGTGTCCAGCAATCGCTTCACCGACACGACCAACTCCGGCCGCATGATGCAGTTCACGTTCAGCACGCCCAGCGACGTGACCAGTCTGGTGGTGGGCTACTCCGCCAACTCCGGCACCATCTCCGGCTTCACCGTCAAGGGTTACCAGTCCGACAGCACGGTGGTCACCCTGAATGTGACCCCCACCTTCAATGTGGGCTACACCGTCAGCCTGACCGGCGCCAACGACTGGTCCAATCTGACCAAACTTCAGGTCATCGCCAATGGCGGCGGCAGCGTCACCTTCTTTGCCGACACCATCGTCGCCACGCCGAGCAACCCTGCGCCGACCGACATCCAGCTGTCGTCCGTGAACGCGCCCGCCAACCTGGCCGGCGCGCGCATCGCCAACATCCGCGCGTCCGACAGCACCGGGCTGATCAGCACGCCCTCCAGTTATTCCAGCCCGAACGACATCTTCTTTTCGGACACCGAGACTTACACCGAAGTCGCCGATCCAAGCGATCTGTTCACTGTCGATTCCACCGGCCTGCTGTCTTTCAGTGCCGGCAAGTCCCTGGGCAACGGCGCCACGGCGAGCATCACCCTGCGCGCCACCGACTCGGCCGGCAACACCTTCGACAAGGCCTTCACGATCACCGGAAGCACCTACAACACCCTCACGGTCAGCCCGTCCCAGCTGCAGAACTTCACCTATGGCGGCGCCCAGATCGGCACCAACTACGCCAGCACGGCCAACTGGACCGGCTCGTGGGGCAATTCCGACGCCTTCTACGTCCTCGCCCCGCAAGGCGCCGGCGCCGATGTTTTCGACAACGACTGGAGCGACTCGCTCGTCAACACCATCGACTACGGCGCCCTGAGCACCAATGGCGCCTACGACAGCCTCGCCTTCCAGGCCGGCGCCAGCGCCGGCAGCGACAGCTTCGCCATCGGCAGCCAGTACTACGTGGTGACCGTCGGCACGCCCAATGCGCCGCCCGTCGTCGACCTGAACGGCACCACCGGAAGCGGCGCATCGGCCGCGTTCGTCGAAGCCACCCACCAGGGCACGGGCAGCACCAGCGGGGTCGTCCTCGTCCCCGCGGCGCTACTGTCCGACAGCGACGGCACCGTCAATACGGTCGTGCTGTCCCTTGCGAACAGCCAGTCCGACAGTGGCGAGCGCCTATACCTCTCGGGCAGTTTCAGCGGCGTCACCTATTCGCTGGACTCGTCCACCCAGATCACCCTCACCCGCACCGGCACCACCGCAGACCTCCAGTCCGCCCTGCGCGCGGTCCGCTACCAGAACAATTCGGACAATCCGAACGTGACGACCCGAAGCATCACCGTCACGGCCACCGACAACAGCGGCGGATCGTCCGTCGAGACGGTCACCGTCTCCATGACCCGCAGCAATGACGCACCCACCGACATCAGCCTGTCGTCCGCCACCGTCAACCAGTCCGGCGGGACCAACGCCGTCGTGGGCACCTTGTCCACCACGGACGTGGACTCCGGAAGCTTCAGCTATTCCCTGGTCAGCGGCACCGGAGACACCGACAACAGCCTCTTCAACATCGCCTCAGGCAGCCTGCGGGCCAACGATGCCGCCGCGCTGGCGGCAGGCAGCTACAGCGTGCGGGTACAGACCAGCGACGGCTCGGGCGGCACCTACGACAAGATCTTCACGATCACGGTCGCCGACAATGTCGCGCCGGTCTTCGACGTGGCCCCCGCGACCGCCAACGTCACCACCGACGGCTTCGACATCACCGCCAGCCTGAATGAAGCGGGAACCGTCCTGTACGTGATCGTCCCCCGTAACGCCGCTGCGCCGTCCGTGGCCCAGGTGCTGGCCGGTCAGGACGCGTCCGGCAGCGCGGCGTTGGGCAGCGGCAGTCAGAGCGTGCCGTCCGCGCCCTACTCCGCCACCGTCCCGGTGAGCGGACTCAGCCTCGGCACGGACTATGACGTCTATGTCGTGGCCCGCGACAGCGCCTCGCCCGCCAACGCCCAGGCCGCGGCGGTCAAGCTCAGCGTCTCGACCCTGTCCAACACCGCCCCCGCGCTGGGCACCCCCACCGTCATCGCGCTGACCGACACCGCCGCCGCGGACACCTTCAGCCACCCGGGCGGCCAGCTCAGCGCCACGGACACCGACGGCATCGCCCGGTTCGGCATCCAGTCCCCCACCAGCACCAGCGCCGGCTTCACCGACAACGGCATCACCTACGACATCGCCCGCACCGGCACCTACGGCACCCTCTACGTCGTAAGCACCGGTCCCGACATGGGCCGCTACGTTTACGTGCCCGACGCCACCGCCATCAACGCCGTGGCCGGTGGCGCCACCCCCAGCGACAGCTTCACCGTCACCGCCACCGACGCCAACGCCAGCCCGGCCACCGGCACCGCCACGCTCACGGTAAATATCAGCGGCGCCAACGACACACCTGCGCCGCCCACCCTCAACGGCGGCAGCGCGATCAACGCCAACGAATCCGCCACGCTCGCGGCCGCCACCCTGGGCACCCTGGCCGCCACCGACGCGGAAAACGGGACCCTCACCTACACGCTGGTGGCCGGCAGCGGCGACGCGGACAACGCGCGCTTCAGCATTTCGGGCACTTCGCTCCGGGTCAATGCCACCCCGCTCGCCGCGGGCACCTATTCGCTGCGCGTGCGAGTCACGGACAACGGCTCGCCGGCACAATCCGCCGAGCAGGTCTTCAGCGTCCAGGTGAGCGACGACGTCGCGCCGACGCTCCAGCCGGCCGGCAGCACGCCCCAGAACGGCGCCACCGGCATCGCCCCGACGGCCCAGCTGGAAATGGCCTTCAGCGAAAACGTGCATGCCGGAAGCGGCACCGTCACGCTGGTGGACGTCACCACCGGCGCCGTGGTCGAGACCTTCGACGCCGCCACCGGCATCGGCAGCCACGGAGGCACGCTGTCCTTCTCGGGCACTGCGCTGGTCGTCACCCCGGGGAGCGCGCTCGATCAGGCCCATCAATTCGCCCTGCAGGTCCCGGGAACCGCAGTGATCGATGGCAGCGGAAACGCCTACGCCGGCACCTCCGGCAACACCGACTACCACTTCACCACCGGAGCGCTCGACACCACGGCACCCCGCGTCACCCTGGTGGACATCGCCGATCCGGTGCAACCCAACGCCGGCACCGTGAGCATCCGCTTCAGCGAAGCGGTGCAGAACGTGGGCATCAGCAACTTCGTGCTCACCCGCGACGGCGTACCGGTGGATCTCAGCGGGCTCAGTGTCGGCGGCAGCGGTGCGACCTACACCCTCGACCTGTCCTCCGTCACCGGCACCGCCGGCACCTATGTCCTGACGCTCGCCCCGGGCAGCATCCAGGACAGCTCGGGCAACGCCCTGGCCGCCGGCGCCAGCGACAGCTTCGTCGTCGACACCACTGCACCTGCCATCGCGGCCATCACACGCGCCTCGGCCACGCCCACCCAGGGCGGCAGCCTGGACTTCACCGTGGCCTTCAGTGAAGCGGTCAGCGGGGTCGATGTGGCCGACTTCCAGCTGTCCGGCACGGCCACCGCAGGCGCCGGCATCGCGTCCGTCACGGCGCTTTCAGACAGCGTGTATCGCGTCACCGTCACCGGCGCCAACGGCAATGGCACCCTCGGACTCGACCTGCGTCCCAGCGCCACCGGCATCCAGGACAGCGCCGGCAACGCCATAGGCGGCGGCGCGACGGGCCAGCGCTACACCCTCGACAACACAGCCCCGGGCGTCACGAGCATCCGCCGCAGTGCTGCGGAACTCAGCGCCGGCGGGGCGCTGTCCTTCACCGTGTCCTTCAGCGAAGCGGTCACCGGCGTGGACGCCTCCGACTTCACCGTAGATAAGGCCGCCGGCGTCAATGCCCAGGACGCGGACATCAGTGTCAGCGGCAGCGGGAACACCTACACCGTGACCGTCGCCTCCGTTGGCGGCAACGGCCTCTTCAGCGTCGACCTCAAAGCCAGCGGAACCGGCATCGCCGACCGGACCGGCAACGCCCTCGTCGGCGGATACACGGCCGGTGACACCTACCTCCTGGACAGCACCGCCCCTATCGTGGCGCCGTCCCAGGCCTTCTCGATCCCCGAGAACATGGCCGCCGGATTCATCATCGGCCAGGTCCGGGCCAGCGACGCCAACCGCCTCGCGTCGTTCCGCATCGCCAGCGGTGACCCAAACGGCTACTTCACCATCGACAGCGACGGCGTCGTCCGGCTGTCGGCGGCCGGCGCCGCGCCCAACGCGCCCTCCCGCGACTACGAGACCGCGCCCAACCTGTTCACCCTCGACATCATCGCCACCGACGCGGCCGGGCTCGACAGCGCCACCCAGAGCATCACGATCCAGGTGCTCGACGCCATGGAAAACGCCGGCGCCCCCGTCTTCACGACACCAACCCCTGTCAGCCTCAACGACACCCGCAGCTACGACACCCTGACCCCTGCCAGCGGCACGCTGCAGGCCACGGACACGGACGGGATCGCCCGCTATGGCATCGACACCGGCACCTCCGGGGGGAGCACCGTCATCGGCGGTGTCTCCTACGACGTCTCCAGGACGGGGCTGTACGGCACCCTCTATCTCAACAGCTCGACCGGCGCCTATGTTTACGTGCCGGACGCCGCAGCGATCAACGCCCTGCGCAACGCCACGAGCGAATCCTTCACACTCACGGCCACCGACGCCAACGCCACGCCGCTTTCCAGCAGCGCCACGCTGACGATCGACATCACCGCCACCAACGACGATCCGGTGCTGGACGTGCCCGTCCCGCCCCAGACCTTTGCCGGGCCCGGACCGTGGACCTTCACCGTCCCCGGTGGCAGCGTCAGCGATCCGGAAGGCGACAGCCTCACCTGGAGCGCCACCCTCGCCGA
>DAOQMM010000011.1:0-50892 GCA_035335645.1 Rhodocyclaceae bacterium
AACGTCTGATTCGGCACAGGGCGTACCATCTCAGCAACAGCGGGGCCTTTCACCATGCCGGACGACACGTCTTATTACGTGTATGCGCTGAAAGACCCACGCAGGTCCCCGGCGCTTCCCTTCTACATCGGCAAGGGCACCGGCACGCGCGCCCACGACCACCTGATCAAGCCGGATGGCACCCGCAAAGGCGCCCGCATCCGCGAGATCGTCGATTCCGGCGGTCACGTGCTGGTTACGCGGCTGGTCGATGCGCTGACCGAGCAGCAAGCGCTCTCGCTTGAAGCCGAATTGATCGCCGCATTCGGCACACTGGATACAGGTGGGTTACTGACCAATACAGTCGTGCCCTCGGGCCTTTCAAGAATGACGAAGCCCGCCATTGTTGTCCCATCCGGCGTGCGGGAAAAGGCGCAACTCGGGCTCGCCCTGCTCAAGGACGCCATCCTCGAAATGGCCAAGGCGAATCCCCGGGGCATCACCAATTCCGACGCCGCGAGCCTGCTGGGATTGCGCAGCGACTATGGCGGCGGATCAAAGGACTATCTGTCTTACAGTGTCATTGGCCTGCTCATGCGGGAAGGCAAAGTCCAGCGCGATGGGGCTTCGCGACGACACATCGCCCGGGTCGAGTGAGGGCCCCGCGTCAGGCCGACCCGCTCTCCACACCCACCTCGCGCTTGACCACGAACCGCGCCAGGAACACACCGGCTTCGTAGAGCAGGCACATGGGGATCGCCAGCATCAGCTGCGACACCACGTCCGGCGGGGTGACCACGGCTGCGACAATGAAGGCGCCGACGATCACGTAGGGGCGGACTTCCTTCAGCTTGGCCACATCCACCAGGCCGATCTTGACCAGCAGAATGACGATCACCGGCACCTCGAAGGTGATGCCGAAGGCGACGAACATGGACATCACGAAGGCCAGGTACTGCTCGATGTCCGGCGCCGGGGTGATGCTCTTGGGCGCGAACTGGGCGATGAACTTGAAGACCGTGCCGAACACGAAGAAGTAACAGAAGGCCATGCCCGCCAGGAACAGCACCGTGCTGCCAATCACCAGGGGCAGGCCCAGGCGCTTTTCGTGGGCGTAGAGCCCCGGCGCGATGAAAGCCCAGGCCTGGTAGAGCACAAAGGGCAACGCGATGACGAAGGCCACCAGCAGGGTCACCTTGACCGGCACGAAGAAGGGCGTGACCACGCCGGTGGCGATCATGCGGGTGCCTTCCGGCAGGTTGGCCATCATCGGCAGGGCGAGCAGGTCGTAGATGTCGCCGGCCCAGGGCATCAGGCACACAAAGACCAGCACCACCGCCACGACGGCCCGCAGCAGGCGGTCGCGCAGTTCGACCAGATGGGAGATGAAGCTTTCTTCCTGAGGGGCATTCATGATTGTTCGGCCTTGGCAGCGGGGGCGGCTTCCGCAGCGGCAAAGTCGAAGCCGAGCTGACGGTCATCGGGCATGGCGGCGTCGCTGCCGTCCGGCTGCGCCTCGGCAAAGACCGGCGCACCGGCATGCTGCTCGGCCTCGGCAAGCTGGCGGTCGAGGCGCTGCGCCGCGGCATCCGCATCGGTCACATCTGCCGAAGGGGAGGCAGACGGGGCAGACGGCGCTTCGGACTGCGCGTCCGGCTCGGCAGACGGCGCGGCTGCCTGGAGTTCCCGCTCCAGCTCGGCCACCGACGACGCAGCGCCCTGCACCGCGGAATCCACTTCGCCCTTGAAATGCGCCATCTCGTCGCGGACGGAGGTTTCCATCTGCAGGGCAGCCTGGCGCGCTTCGTCCTGCAGGCGCTTGAGCTCGTCGATCTGCATTTCCCGGTGGATGTCTGACTTCACATCGGCGACGTAACGCTGCAGACGGCCGAGCAGGTGCCCGGTGGTACGCGCCACCTTGGGCAGACGCTCCGGCCCGAGGACGATCAGCGCGACAACGCCAATGACGATGAGCTCAGAAAAACCGATATCAAACATCCGGACAGCCCGACAAGACGGGACCGCGGCACGCGCGTGACGCCTGCATCAGCCCCGGTTTACAAAAACAAAAGGGGCCGCCTGACGCGCCCCTTGCTGCGCCTGCTCCGCGACGGAGATCAGGACTTGTTCTTCTCACGGGCCTCGGCGTCGATCGTGCGGCCCTCGGCGCCCGCAATCTTCTGGGGGTCGCCGGCAGCACCTTCACCTTCGCGCATGCCCTGTTTGAAGCCCTTGACGGCACCGCCCAGATCCTCGCCGATGTTGCGCAGCTTCTTGGTGCCGAACACGAGCATCACGATCACCAGCACGATCAGCCAGTGCCAAATACTGAAAGAACCCATTCCCTTCTCCTTAAATGCGCCGGAGCATCGGTCCGACCGGCTCCTGTCCGCCCACGATGTGCATGTGCACGTGCATCACTTCCTGTCCGCCGACAGGGCCGGTGTTGATGATGGACCGGAACCCGTTCGGACTGCCTTGATCGGCAGCAATCCGATGAGCCACCGCCAGCATCCGCCCCAGCACGGGCACGTCCGCCTCGGAGGCGTGGGCCAGCGAGGTGATGTGATGCTTGGGGATCACCAGCACATGCACGGGACGTTGCGGGTGGATGTCCTTGAAGGCCAGCACCTCGTCGTCTTCGTACACCTTGGCAGCCGGGATCTCGCCCCGCACGATGCGGCAGAACAGACACTCCTGCATGGGGACAGTTCCTTACTTGGCGGTACGCGCCTTCTTTTCGTCGATGCCCGAGACACCTTCGCGGCGGCGGAACTCGGCCAGCACGTCGTCGACGGACAGACCGAAGTGGGCGAGCAGGATCATGGTGTGGAACCACACGTCGGTCACTTCCCAGACCACGTGGAGGAGGTCCTTGTCCTTGGCCGCCATGATGGTCTCGGCGGCCTCTTCGGCGACCTTCTTGCAGATGGCGTCGGTGCCCTTGTGGAACAGGCCCGACACATAGGAGGACTCGGGATCCGCTTCCTTGCGTTCGGCCAGGGTCTGGGCGACGCGGTGCAGCACTTCGATGTCGATCATTTGTAGATGTCCTTCGGGTCTTTGAGAACCGGGTCGACGGCCTGCCAGCGGCCGTCCGCGAAGTACTTCTGGAAAAAGCAGCTGCGGCGCCCGGTATGACAGGCCATGCCGCCAATCTGCTCGATCTTCAGGAGTACCACGTCGTTGTCACAGTCAATACGCAGCTCGCGGACCTTCTGGATGTGGCCGGACTCTTCGCCCTTGTGCCACAGCCTGCCGCGGGAGCGCGAGAAGTATACCGCCTCGCCGGTGGCCACCGTGCGGGCCAGGGCGTCGCGATTCATCCACGCGAACATGAGCACCTCGCCGGTCTCGGCGTCCTGGGCGATGGCGGGCACGAGGCCCTGGGCATCCCAGGCGACGGCATCGAGCCACGCTTCGCTCACAGGCGTACCTCGATGCCACGGGCGCGCATGAGCTCCTTGGCCTCGCGCACGGTGTGGTCGCCGAAGTGGAAGATGCTGGCGGCCAGCACGGCATCGGCGCGGCCGAGGCTGACGCCGTCGGCCAGATGGTCCAGATTGCCCACGCCACCGCTGGCGATGACGGGGATGTTGACCGCGTCCGACACGGCACGGGTCAGGCCCAGGTCGAAGCCGTTCTTGGTGCCGTCCCGGTCCATGCTGGTGAGGAGGATCTCGCCGGCGCCCAGGGATTCCACCTTGCGCGCCCATTCCACGGCGTCCAGTCCGGTCCGGTTGCGGCCACCGTGGGTGAAGACTTCCCACCGGCCCGGCGCCACCTGCTTGGCGTCGATGGCCACCACGATGCACTGGCTGCCCACCTTGCCGGAGGCCTCAGCCACCACCTGCGGATTATTGACCGCGGCGGTGTTGATGCTGACCTTGTCGGCCCCCGCATTGAGGAGCCGGCGCACGTCGTCTACGGTGCGCACACCGCCGCCCACGGTGAGGGGAATGAAGACCTGCTCGGCCACCTGCTCCACCACGTGGAGGATGATGTTACGGTCGTCGGAACTGGCCGTGATGTCGAGGAAGGTAATCTCGTCGGCGCCCTGTTCGTCGTAGCGGCGCGCGACTTCGACCGGATCGCCGGCATCCCGCAGTTCGACGAAATTGACGCCCTTGACGACACGCCCGGCGTTTACGTCGAGACAGGGGATAATGCGCTTGGCGAGCATGGGATCAGGCCGCTCCGGAGAGTGCGTCGGCGCGGGCCTGGGCGGCGGAGAAATCCAGCGTGCCCTCGTAGATCGCGCGGCCGGTGATGGCACCGGTGATGCCTTCGGATTCCACGGCGCACAGGGCTTCCACGTCCGCCATGGCGGCGATGCCGCCGCTGGCGATGACCGGGATGCGCAGCGCCTGGGCCAGCTTGACGGTGGCCTCCACGTTGACGCCGCTGAGCATGCCGTCGCGGCCGATGTCGGTGTAGATCACACCTTCGACGCCGTAATCCTCGAACTTGCGGGCAAGGTCGACCACGTCATGACCGGTGAGCTTGGACCAGCCATCCACCGCCACCTTGCCGTCCTTGGCGTCGAGCCCGACGAGGATGTGGCCGGCAAAGGCGCTGCACGCATCGTGCAGGAAACCCGGATTCTTGACTGCCGCAGTGCCGATGATCACATAGGACAGACCGGCGTCGAGGTAGCGCTCGATGGTGTCCAGGTCGCGGATGCCGCCCCCCAGCTGGACGGGGATCTCGTCGCCCACCTCGGCCAGGATGGAGCGGATCGCCGCCTCGTTCTTGGGCTTGCCGGCGAAGGCGCCGTTCAGGTCCACGAGATGCAAGCGGCGCGCCCCCTGGTCGAGCCAGTGTCGGGCCATGGCGCGGGGATCTTCGGAAAACACCGTGGCGGCGTCCATCTCGCCTTGTTTCAGGCGCACGCAGTGACCATCCTTCAGGTCAATAGCGGGAATCAGCAGCATAGGGAGTGCGGAGGAGGAAGGGGATCGGGACGGGGGAGACGCCCAGGCGATGCGGGCGGGCCATCAGGGCTTCCAGGACATGAAGTTCGACAGGAGTTGCAGGCCCGCTTGCGCGCTTTTTTCCGGATGGAACTGGACGGCAAAGATATTAGCCTGCGCTACCGCCCCGGTAAAGGGGATGCCGTACTCGGTGGTGGCGGCGATCACCGCCGGGTCGGCCGGATCGACGTAATAGCTGTGCACGTAATAAAAACGGCTGCCGTCCGGAATGCCTGCCCACAGGGGATGGGCCTGCTTCTGCCAGACCTCGTTCCATCCCATGTGGGGCACCTTGAGGCGGCCACCGTCGGGCGCGGTCATCCGCGCATCGGACGGAAAGCGCCGCACGTGACCACGAAACAGGCCCAGCCCGGGCACGTCACCCTCGTCGCTGTGATCGAAGAGCATCTGCTGGCCGATGCAGATGCCCAGAAAGGGCTTGCTGCGCGCCGCCTCCAGCACCGCCGGGCGCAGGCCGCGGGCGTCCAGTTCACGCATGCAGTCGGGCATCGCACCCTGGCCGGGGAAGACCACCCGCTCCGCCGCCAGCACCGCGGCCGGATCAGCGGTCACCACCACCGTTGCACCGGTGGCCACATGCTCGATGGCCTTGGCCACCGAGCGCAGGTTGCCCATGCCGTAATCGATGATCGCCACGCTGCTCATGTCACAGGGCTCCCTTGGTGGAGGGCACCACGCCGGCCTGGCGTGGATCGGGCGTCACCGCCATGCGCAGGGCGCGCCCGAAGGCTTTGAAGACGGTTTCGCATTGATGGTGGGCATTGCGGCCCTTGAGGTTGTCGACATGCAGGCTCACGCCCGCATGGTTGACGAAGCCCTGGAAGAATTCGTAGACGAGCTGGGTATCCAGCGCGCCAATGGCCGCCGCCGTGAAGGGCACGTCGAATTCCAGCCCCGGCCGGCCGGACAGGTCCACCACCACCCGGGACAGGGCCTCATCGAGGGGCACATAGGCATGACCGTAGCGGGTCAGGCCCTTCTTGTCGCCGATGGCCCGGGCGAAGGCCTGACCGAGGGCGATGCCCACGTCCTCCACCGTGTGGTGGCCGTCGATGTGCAGGTCGCCCTTCGCCGCGATCTCCAGATCAAAGCAGCCGTGGCGGGCGATCTGGTCGAGCATGTGGTCGAAGAAGCCGATACCGGTATCGAGCCGGCTCTGGCCGGAGCCGTCCAGATCCAGACGGACGCGGATCTGCGTTTCGAGGGTGTCGCGGGAGATTTCAGCCTGGCGCATGCGCTGTGTTCCAGAAAATCGTTGAAAGCCGGTGAATACGAACGGTCATGATAGCATTTCCCATTTTCACCGTCCCTGGCGGCGCCCCCGGACGCCGCGCCGATCTGTCATGAGCCGCTTCTGGAGCCCCGTCGTCCACGACCTGACGCCCTACGTCCCGGGCGAGCAGCCCAAGCTCGCCAACCTGGTCAAGCTCAACACCAACGAAAATCCCTATCCGCCCAGCCCGCGGGTGGTGGACGCCATCCGCGCCGAGCTGGGCGAGGACGGCGACCGCCTCAAGCTCTACCCGGATCCCACCGGAAGCGCCCTGAAGGCCGCCGTGAGCCGCCAATTCGGCGTGCCGGCGGAGTGGGTGTTCGTCGGCAACAGCTCGGACGAAGTGCTCGCCCATACCTTCCAGGGCCTGCTCAAGCACGACGCGCCGCTGCTCTTCCCGGACATCACGTATAGCTTCTATCCGGTGTATTGCGGCCTCTACGGCATCCCCTTCGAGACCGTGCCGCTGGCCGAGGACTTCTCGATCCGCGTGGACGATTACCTCGTCCGCGGACCCGCCGCGGTCGGCGGCGTGATCTTCCCCAATCCCAACGCGCCGACGGGGCGCCTGCTGCCCGTCGCCGAGATCGCCCGCCTCGCCGCCGGCCTGCCCGACAGCCCGGTGGTGGTGGACGAGGCCTACGTGGATTTCGGCGGGCACGACGCGATTCCCAGCGCGGTGGCGCTGGTGGCCGAGTACCCCAATATCCTGGTCACCCAGACTCTCTCCAAGTCCCGTTCCCTGGCCGGGCTGCGGGTCGGCTTCGCGATCGGCCAGCCGGAACTGGTGGAAGCCCTCACGCGGGTCAAGGACAGCTTCAACTCCTACCCGCTGGACCGCCTCGCCCTGGTCGGCGCCTGCGCAGCGCTGGACGACACGGAGTGGTTCCATTGCACCCGCCATCAGGTCATCGCCAGCCGCGAGGCCCTCAGCGCGTCCCTGACCAACCTGGGCTTCGAGGTCCTGCCCTCTGCCGCCAACTTCGTCTTCGCCCGCCACCCGGCCCACGACGCGGCCCTGCTGTCCGCCGCCCTGCGCGCGCGCAGCATCATCGTGCGCCACTTCCGTGCCCCGCGCATCGACCAGTTCCTGCGCATCACGGTGGGCACCGATGCCCAGTGCGCGCAGCTGGTGACGGCCCTGGGCGAGATCCTCGGCTGACCGCCCGCCGGCGAACACCGCAACGAAAAACCGCGCCCGAAGGCGCGGTTTTTTATGGGCAGACGCAAATGGACGGCCGGCTCAGTCCTTCAGCCGCATCTCCGCCGAACGGGCATGGGCCTGGAGGCCTTCGCCGCGGGCGAGCACCGAGGCGATGCGGCCCAGGGTCTGGGCGCCGGCCTCGGAGACTTCGATGAGGCTGGTGCGCTTCTGAAAGTCGTACACCCCGAGCGGGCTCGAAAAGCGCGCGCTGCGCATAGTGGGCAGCACGTGGTTGGGGCCGGCACAGTAGTCGCCCAGGGCCTCGACGGAGTGGTGGCCGATGAAGATCGCGCCCGCGTGGCGGATGCGCTCGACCCACGCTCCCGGCTCGGCGAGGGACAGCTCCAGGTGCTCCGGCGCAATGCGGTTGGCGATGTCGCAGGCCTCGGCCAGATCGCGCACATGGATCAGCGCGCCGCGGTTCTTCAGGGAGGTGGCGATGGTGTCGCGACGGGGCATGTCGGGCAGCAGGCGGACGATGCTCGCCGCCACGCGGGCGATGAAGTCCGCGTCGGTGCACAGCAGGATGGACTGGGCCAGCTCGTCATGCTCGGCCTGGGCGAAGAGATCCATCGCCACCCAGTCCGGATCGCCGGAGCCGTCGGAGATGACCAGCACTTCGGACGGTCCGGCCACCATGTCGATGCCCACGGTGCCAAAGACGCGGCGCTTGGCGCTGGCCACGTAGGCGTTGCCGGGGCCGACGATCTTGTCCACCTGGGGGATGCTCCCGGTGCCATAGGCCAGGGCGGCCACCGCCTGGGCGCCGCCGATGGTGAACACCCGATCCACGCCGGTGATGGCAGCAGCAGCGAGGACCAGCGGGTTCTTCTCGCCCCGCGGTGTGGGCACCACCATGATCAGCTCGCCCACCCCGGCCACCTTGGCGGGGATGGCGTTCATCAGCACGGAGCTGGGATAGGCGGCACGCCCGCCCGGCACGTAGAGTCCGACCCGGTCCAGCGGCGTGACCTGCTGGCCCAGGCGGGTGCCGCGCATGTCGGGCGTGTCCTCGACGTAGCTCCAGGATTCCTGCACCTGACGCAGGTGGTAGCGGCGCACCCGCTCGGCAGCAGCTTCGAGGGCCGTGCGCTGCTCGGCAGGCAATCCGGCGAGGGCGGCCGCCAGCTCGGCGCGGGGGAGTTCCAGCGCGGCCATGTCGGCGGCGTCCACGTGGTCGAAGCGACGGGTGAATTCCACCACCGCGGCATCGCCATCCCGTCGCACCGCGGCCAGTATGTCGGCCACGGCCGCCTCGATGGCGGCGTCGGTGCTGCCCTCGAAGGCCAGCAGGGCGTCCAGGGTGGCGGCGAAGCCGGCGTCGGAAGACGCCAGGCGGCGGATCGGTTCGCTCATGGCTTGACGGCTCCGGCAAAGGCCTCCAGCACCGGCTGGATGAGTTCGCGTTTGAGCTTGAGGGAGGCCTGATTGACGACGAGGCGGGAGCTGATGGGCATGATGTCCTCCACCTCCACCAGATTGTTGGCGCGCAGGGTGCCGCCGGTGGATACCAGATCAACGATGGCGTCCGCCAGGCCCACCAGCGGCGCCAGTTCCATGGAGCCGTAGAGCTTGATCAGATCCACGTGCACGCCCTTGGCGGCAAAGTGCTCGCGGGCGGTCTTGACGTACTTGGTGGCCACGCGGATGCGCGCGCCGCGCTTGACGGCGGCGGCGTAGTCGAAATCCTTGGGTGTCGCCACGCACAGGCGGCACTTGGCGATGTTCAGGTCGAGGGGCTGGTACAGGCCAACGCCGCCGTGTTCGATGAGCACGTCCTTGCCGGCGATGCCCAGGTCCGCCGCGCCGTATTGCACATAGGTGGGCGTGTCGGTGGCGCGGACGATGACGAGGCGCACGTCCGGCCGGTTGGTGCCGATGATGAGCTTGCGCGACGACTCGGGGTTGTCGGTGGGCACGATGCCGGCCGCGGCGAGCAGCGGCAGGGTTTCGTCGAAGATGCGGCCCTTGGAGAGGGCGAGAGTGATGCCGTTCACGGTCGTGTTCTGCGTGGCAAAGGAGCAATTCTAGCCGAGCCGCCACAGCGGCCCGGCGATTTCCGCGGAATGCGGCCTACTTGAGTCGGGTGACGCGGGCGCCCAGGGCCGCAAGCTTGGCTTCGAGCCGCTCGTAGCCCCGGTCCAGGTGGTAGATGCGCTCAATGGTGGTCTCGCCTTCCGCCACCAGACCGGCGATCACCAGGCTGGCCGATGCGCGCAGGTCGGTGGCCATCACCGTGGCGCCCTGCAGACCGGCCACGCCCTTCACCACTGCCGTGTTGCCGTCGATGCGGATGTCGGCGCCGAGGCGCTGGAGCTCCACCGCGTGCATGAAGCGGTTCTCGAAGATGGTCTCGCGGATCACCGCAGTGCCGTCGGCCACCGTGTTGAGGGCCATGAACTGGGCCTGCATGTCGGTGGGAAAAGCCGGATAGGGCGCGGTACGCAGGCTCACCGCGGTGAGGCGGGCCGGCGCCTTGAGGCGGATCGCGTCGCGCTCGGCGGTGATCTCGCAACCGGCGTCCATCAGCTTGTCCACCACCGCGTCCAGGTAGCTGGTGGAGGTATGGGTCAGGCGCACCTCGCCGCCGGTGACGGCCGCGGCGCACAGGTAGGTGCCGGTCTCGATGCGGTCCGGCATCACCCGATGGGTGGCGCCGTGGAGGGCCGGCACGCCCTGGATGCGGATCACGTCACCGCCTGCGCCGGAGATGCGCGCGCCCATGGCCACCAGGCAGTTGGCCAGGTCCACCACTTCGGGCTCGCGGGCGGCGTTCTCGATGACGGTCTCGCCGTCGGCCAGACAGGCGGCCATCAGCAGGTTTTCGGTGCCGGTGACGGTGACCATGTCGGTGAAGATCCGCGCCCCTTTCAGGCGGGGCGAGCGGGCATTGACGTAGCCGTGCTCCACCTTGACGTCCGCCCCCATGGCCTGCAGGCCCTTGATGTGCTGGTCCACCGGCCGCGCGCCGATGGCGCAGCCGCCGGGCAGGCTCACCCGCGCCTCGCCAAAGCGCGCCAGCAGCGGCCCCAGCACGAGGATGGAGGCACGCATGGTCTTGACCATCTCGTAGGACGCCACCGGGTTGTTCACCCCGCCGGCGTCGAGGGTCACCGTGTCGCCATCGCGGCTGACCTTCACGCCCATCTGTTCGAGCAGGCGCAGCAGGGTGCCGATGTCGTTGAGGCGCGGTACGTGGGTGAAGGTCACCGGCTCCTTGGTCAGCAGGGCCGCACACAGGATAGGCAGGGCCGCGTTCTTGGCGCCGGAAATGGCGATCTCGCCCGACAGGCGGGCGCCGCCTTCGATCAACAGTTTATCCATGCATCAGGGGCGTTCAGCCCAGTTCCTTCTGAAAGTCGGCCCATTGGGCGGGCGTGTAGGTGGTGAGCTGGAGGGCGTGGATCTCGTTGCCCATCAGCTTGCCGAGGGTGGCATAGACGGCCTGGTGCTGGCGCACCTTGGGTTTGCCCTCGAAGGCGGCACTCACCACGATGCCAGAGAAGTGGGTGCCGTCGTCCCCTTCCACCTGCAGGAATTCGCAGTCCAGTCCGGCCCCGATGAGCCGTTCGATTTCACTTGCCAGAAACATGTTGGATCCTCAGGCCCGCAGCTTGTATCCCCTGGCCAGCATCTGCAGGGTGGCCACCGCGAGCACGATGAAACAGACCGAAACCACTCCGACGCTCGTCCACGGCGAGACGTCGGAGACCCCGAAAAATCCGTAACGGAACCCGTCGATCATGAAGAAAAACGGGTTGAAATGCGAGACCCCCTGCCAGAAACCCGGCAGCGAGTGGATGGAGTAGAAGACGCCGGACAGCATGGTGAGGGGCATGATCAGGAAGTTCTGGAAGGCGGCGAGCTGGTCGAACTTGTCCGCCCAGATTCCGGCGATCACCCCCAGCGTGGCCAGGAAGGCGCCGCCGATCAGCGTGAAGGCCACAATCCACCCGGGTGCCGCCACGCCGGGCATCGCAAAGGGCAGCGACACGAGCAGCACGCCCAGCCCGCACAGGGCGCCGCGCAGGATGGCGGCCAGCACGTAGGCGGCGTAGAACTCCCGATAGGAGATGGGCGGCAGCAGCACGAAGACGATGTTGCCCGTGATCTTGCTCTGAATGAGGGAGGACGAGCTGTTGGCGAAGGCGTTCTGCAGCACCGTCATCATCACCAGGCCGGGCACCAGGAAGGCTGTGTAGCTGACGCCGGGATAGGGCTGGACGTGGTCTTCCAGCACGTGCCCGAAGATCAGCAGGTACAGCACGGCGGTCAGCACCGGCGACAGCACGGTCTGGAAACCCACCTTCCAGAAGCGCAGGCATTCCTTATAGAACAGGGTCTTGAAGCCTTCCATGGCTCAGCTTTCCTTCATCACGCCGACGAAGACCTGCTCCAGGTCGGGCTTGCCGAGGACCATGTCGGCGATCTGTGCACCCGCGCCGCGCAGGGCGTCGAGGAGCGCACCCACATCGTCGAAGCGCTCGAAGCCGAGCACCAGATCGAGACCGTCCTGGCGCACCACCGCCGCGGCGAGGGCCGGGGGCAGACTCACCGGCGCGGCCAGGCGCACCTGCAGGGTGTGGTTCGCAAATCGCGCCAGGAGATTGGCGGTGGTATCCAGGGCGACGATGCGGCCGGCCTTGAGCATGGCGATACGCCCGCACAGGGTCTCCGCCTCTTCCAGATAGTGGGTGGTGAGCACCACCGTGTGGCCGTCCCGGTTGAGCTTGCGGATGAACTGCCACAGTCCCTGGCGCAGCTCCACGTCCACGCCGGCGGTGGGTTCGTCCAGCACGATCACCGGCGGACGATGCACCAGGGCCTGGGCCACCAGCGCCCGCCGCTTCATGCCGCCGGAGAGCATGCGCATGTTGGCGTGGGCCTTGGGCGTCAGGTCCAGGTGATGCAGGATCTCGTCGATCCAGTCGTCGTTGCGCTTGAGTCCGAAGTAGCCGGACTGGATGCGCAGCATCTCGCGCACCGAGAAGAACGGATCGAAGACCAGTTCCTGGGGCACCACCCCCAGGGCCAGACGGGCGGCACGGTAGTCGCGGACCACGTCGTGACCCATCACCTCCAGCGTGCCGGCGTCGGCGCGGGCAAGCCCGGCGAGGGCGGAGATGAGGGTGGTCTTGCCGGCGCCGTTGGGGCCGAGCAAACCGAAGAACTCGCCCTGGGCGACCTCCAGGTCCACCCCGGCCAGGGCCTGCAGGGCACGGAAACGCTTGGTGACGCCGACGGCGCGGATCGCAGGAATCATGGGTTCGGAGCGCCCCGGCTCAGGCCGCCGGGGGCAGGAGGCCATCCACGTCGTAGAGGGACGCGAGGCTGACGAGGGCCGTCGGGGCGTTGACGAGGCTGAGGCGATGGCCGGCGCTGCGCGCAGCCCGCAGCCAGGCGAAGAGCAGCGCCAGGGCGGCGGAATCCACGCGCGTCACCGCGGAGAGGTCCGCGACGCAATCTCCCGCCGCGACCGCCGCCCGACCTGCCTCGAGCAGGCCGCTGACGGTGGTGAGGGTGAGCGCGCCGGAGAGGCGCAGACAGTCGCCGTCCTGGACGATCATTTCTTGGGCGCCGCCTCAAGCTGCTTGTTCTTGTCCTTGAGGGACTTGATGAGGCCGTCCACGCCGCCGCTGCGGATCTGCTGGCCGAACTCGTCCCGGTAGTTGGTGACCAGACTCACGCCCGCCACCATCACGTCGTAGACCTTCCAGGCATCGCCCTGCTTGTCCAGGGCGTAGTCGATCTGCACCGGCTTGGCGCCCGGCTGACGGACTTCGGTGCGGACCACCACGTCGGTGTCTTCCGGCTTGGCCTTGAGGGGCTTGAAGTCGATCTGCTGGTTGCGATACTGGGTCAGGGCATTGGAGTAGGTGCGCACCAGCAGGGTCTTGAACTCGTCGGTGAGGGCGCTCTTCTGGTCGGCGCTGGCGCTCTTCCAGTCCTTGCCCACGGCCAGGCGGGTCATGTGGGCGAAGTCAAAATAGGGCAGCACCTTGGTTTCGACCAGCTCGACGGCGCGGCGGGTGTCGCCGGACTGGATCGCCTTGTCCTGGCGGACGATGGCGATGACGTCGTCGGTGACGCCCTTGACCAGGGCGTCGGGCGCCACCGCGTTGGCAAAGGCGGCCGCCTGGAAACCCAGGCTGAGGGTCAGGGCGGCGAGGAAGGAGGCGGTCTTCTTGATCATTCCTGGTTCTCTCTCTGTTCGGATGGGGCGGCTGCCAGGGGCGGGACGGCAGCGGCCGGCACATCGAGCGCCGCGTCGTCGTCCGGGTCCTTCACCCGCGGCGGGGAGCCGTCGTACACCTGGTTCTGCCGGTATTGCAGGTAAAAGCTGCGCATGTAGCCATACTTGTCGAGGGCGGCCTGCTCGGCGGCCGTGTCGGCGCCCAGCAGCTGCGCCCGCTTGGCGACCAGGCGCAGGGCCGTGGTGCGGTTGCGCTGGCCCATGTCGTCGATCTGCCACACCGGGTCCATGTTCAGATCCACCAGCAGCAGACTCGTTCCGTCCCGCAGGGTGCTCGGCCCGAGGAAGGGCAGCACCAGATACGGGCCGGAGCCGACGCCCCAGGCGCCCAGAGTCTGGCCGAAGTCCTCGTCATGCTTGTCGAGCCCCAGCTCGGTGGCGATGTCGAAAACACCGAGCATGCCGACGGTGGTGTTGATCAGGAAACGCCCGCCGTCCGACAGACCGTCGAGGACCTTGCCCTGGAGCAGGTTATTCACGCCGATCCACAGGTCCGCCACGTTGCCGAAGACGTTGCTGACGCCGGTCTTGATGGGCAGCGGCGCCACCGTGTCGTAGGCTTCGGCGACCGGACGCATCACGGCCCGGTCGGCCATGTCGTTGAAGCGGAAGGTGGCCCGGTTCATGGACTCCCAGGGATCCTGGGGATTGCCGCCGGACGAGGCGCATGCACCCAGACCACCGGCCAGCAGCAGGGTCGTCGCGATGCGGGCCGGGACCCGCAGGAAATTTAGGCTGTTCTTCTTCATCGTCGTTCCGCAGCCGGTTGGGGCCGGGTGCGCTCTCCGTGGCCGGCGGCTACTTGGCCGGCGCCTGATCGCCGTCTGCCGCCTTGTTGAACATGAACTGGCTGATGAGCTTTTCGAGTACAACGGCGGACTGGGTCTTCTTGATGACTTCGCCCGGCGCCAGGGTCTTCTCCTCGCCACCGGGATCGAGGCCGATGTACTGCTCGCCGAGCAGGCCCGAGGTGAGGATGTTGGCGAAGGTGTCCGTCGGAAACTTGTAGCGTCCGTCCACGGAAAGGACCACCTCCGCCTGGAAGCGTTCATTGTCGTAGCGGATCTCGGCGACGCGGCCCACCAGCACGCCGGCGCTCTTGACCGGCGCGCGCACCTTGAGGCCGCCGATGTTGTCGAAGCGGGCCGACAGGGTGTAGGGCGACTGCACGTCGCTGCCGGAAATGCTGCCCACCTTCAGCGCCAGAAAGAGCAGCGCGGCGATGCCCATCGCCACGAAAACCCCCACCCACAGATCGAGCGTCGTGCGGCTCATCGTCAACCTCGGAACATGAAAGACGTCATCACAAAATCCAGCGCCAGGATCGCCAGCGCGGAACTCACCACGGTGCGGGTGATGGCCCGCGACACGCCCTCGGCGGTGGGCACGCAATCGTAGCCCTCGAACACGGCGATCAGCGCCACCGCCACGCCGAACACGGCGCTCTTGATGACGCCGTTGAGCACGTCGTAGCGGAAATCCACCGCGCCCTGCATCTGCGACCAGAAGGCGCCGTCATCGACACCGATGAAGATCACCCCGATGAGCCAGCCGCCGAAGATGCCCATCGCCGAGAACAGGGCCGCGAGCAGGGGCATGGAGATCACGCCCCCCCAGAAGCGCGGCGCCACCACGCGGGCGATGGGGCTCACCGCCATCATGTCCATGGCCTTGAGCTGCTCGGTGACCTTCATCAGGCCGATCTCCGCCGTCACCGCCGAACCGGCGCGGCTGGCAAAGAGCAGCGCCGCCACCACCGGCCCCAGCTCCCGCACCAGGGACAGGGCCACCAGGGTGCCGAGGGCGTCGGCCGAGCCGTAACGCTGGAGCGTCTCGTAGCCCTGCAGGCCGAGCACCAGGCCGACGAAGAGACCGGAGACGAGGATGATCAGCAGGGACAGCACGCCGCTGAAGTAGAGCTCCCGCAGGGTCAGGTTCAGGCGCAGGAAGGACTGGCCGGAATACACCAGGATCAGCCAGAAGAAGCGGGCGATGAAGCCCAGCTGCCAGAGGGCGTCGATGGCCGCGGCCCCGAGCCGGCGCAGGATGTCCAGCATCAGCGCGGCCCTCCGGTGAGGGCCGTGGCGTAATCGCCGGCCGGATAGTGGAAGGGCACCGGCCCGTCGGCTTCCGCGTGGATGAACTGATGCACGAAGGGGTCGGTCGTGTTGCGGATCGCCTCGGGCGTGCCTTCGGCCACCACCCGGCCCTCCGAGATGAAATAGATGTAATCCACGATCTGCAGGGATTCCTGCACGTCGTGGGTGACGATGACGGAGCTCGCCCCCAGCGCATCGTTGAGGCGCCGGATCAGCTGGCCGATCACGCCCAGGGAAATCGGATCGAGGCCGGTGAAGGGCTCGTCGTACATGAGCAACGTAGGGTCGAGGGCGATCGTGCGGGCCAGCGCCACGCGCCGCGCCATGCCGCCGGACAGCTCGCCCGGCATCAGATCGGCCGCCCCGCGCAGCCCCACCGCGTGGAGCTTCATCATCACCAGATCGCGGATCAGCTCGGGTGGCAGGTCAGTGTGCTCGCGCAGCGGAAAGGCCACGTTGTCGAACACCGTCATGTCGGTGAACAGGGCCCCGAACTGGAACAGCAGGCCGATGCGCCGGCGCAGCGCGTAAAGCGCCTCGCGACCGAGGGCGCCCACCTCCTGACCGTCCACCCGGACCGAGCCGGACTGCGCCCGCTCCTGGCCGCCGATCAGGCGCAGCAGCGTGGTCTTGCCACAGCCGCTACCGCCCATGATGGCCACCACCTGACCCCGCGGAATCGACAGGGAAATGTCGCGCAGGATGGCGCGTTCGCCGTAGGCGAAGCGCACGTGCTCAAGACGGACAAGGGGCTCGGACATGGAAAATGCTGCAATGCGGGAGCGCGGATTGTAGCAGAGGCGTGCTGCCGTGGCATGCCCGGGACAACCCTGACAGGCCGAAATACCCCGTCACATCAATGTCTTGATGCAGCGGGCGCGCCTGTCGCGCGAGCAGTCTATAATGTGCGGTTTGGTTCCACTTGCCCGCCTTTCCGCCCATGCAGGACAAATACCTTCCCGCCGACATCGAGCGCGCCGCCCAACAGCATTGGGACAGCACCCAGGCCTTCCGCGTCACCGCCGACGCCTCGCGCCCCAAGTATTACTGCCTGTCCATGTTCCCGTATCCGTCGGGCAAGCTGCACATGGGCCACGTGCGCAACTACACCATCGGCGACGTGCTCTCCCGCTTTCACAAGATGAAGGGCTACAACGTCCTGCAGCCCATGGGCTGGGACGCCTTCGGCCTGCCCGCCGAGAACGCGGCCATCAAGAACCGCGTCCCGCCGGCCAAGTGGACCTACGACAACATCGACTACATGAAGGGCCAGCTCAAGTCCCTGGGCTTCGCCATTGACTGGAGCCGCGAACTGGCCACCTGCCGCCCCGAGTATTACAAGTGGAACCAGTGGCTGTTCCTGCGCATGCTCGAAAAAGGCATCGCCGAGCGCAAGACCCAGGTGGTGAACTGGGACCCGGTGGACCAGACCGTGCTGGCCAACGAGCAGGTCATCGACGGCAAGGGCTGGCGCACCGGCGCGGTGGTGGAAAAGCGCGAGATCCCCGGCTACTACCTGAAGATCACCGACTACGCCGACGAGCTGCTGTCCGACCTGGACAGCCTCACCGGCTGGCCCGAGCGGGTCAAGCTGATGCAGGCCAACTGGATCGGCAAGAGCATCGGCGTGCGCTTCGCCTTCGGCCACGACATCGCCGGCGATGACGGCAAGCTCATCAGCGACGGCAAGCTGTGGGTGTTCACCACCCGCGCCGACACCATCATGGGCGTCACCTTCTGCGCCGTGGCCGCCGAGCATCCCCTGGCCGTCCACGCCGCCCAGGACAACCCCGCCCTCGCCGCCTTCATCGAGAAGTGCAAGCACGGCTCCGTCATGGAAGCCGACATGGCCACCATGGAGAAGGAAGGTCTGCCCACCGGATTGTTCGTCACCCACCCGCTGACCGGCGAACAGGTGGAAGTCTGGGTCGGCAACTACGTGCTGATGAGCTACGGCGACGGCGCCGTGATGGGTGTTCCAGCCCACGACGAGCGGGATTTCGGGTTTGCCAAGAAATACGGCATCGCGATCAAGCAGGTCATCGCCAACGGCGACAAGGCCTTCGGCCTGGACGGCTGGCAGGAGTGGTACGGCGCCAAGGACGGCGTCTGCGTAAACTCCGGCAAGTACGACGGTCTCGGCTACGAAGCCGCCGTCGATGCCGTCGCCACCGATCTCGCCGCCCTGGGCGTCGGCGAGAAGAAAGTCCAGTGGCGTCTGCGTGACTGGGGCATCTCCCGTCAGCGCTACTGGGGCTGCCCGATTCCCATCATCCATTGCGATGCGTGCGGATCCGTCCCCGTGCCCGACGACCAGCTCCCCGTGGTGCTCCCCGAAGACTGCGTGCCCGACGGGTCCGGCAACCCGCTTCACAAGCGCGACGACTTCATCCACACGACCTGTCCCTGCTGCGGCAAGCCGGCCAGGCGCGAAACCGACACCATGGACACCTTCGTGGATTCGTCCTGGTACTACGCCCGTTTCGCCACGGGCAACGGCGCGAATACAATGGTGGATGCCGAGACCGACTACTGGATGACCGTGGACCAGTACATCGGCGGCATCGAACACGCCATCCTGCACCTGCTCTATTCCCGCTTCTGGACCAAGGTCATGCGCGACCTGGGCCTGGTGAGCTACCGCGAACCCTTCGCCCACCTGCTCACCCAGGGCATGGTGCTCAACCACGCCTTCTTCCACAAACCCGATGGCGGCGGCAAGAACTACTACTGGGAAAGCGAGATCGACCTGCTGCGCGACTCCAAGGGCCAGGTCATGGGCGCCAAGCTCAAGACCGACGGCACGGTGCTGGAGCATGAGCTCACCACCATGTCCAAGTCCAAGAACAACGGCGTGGATCCGCAGGCCCTCATCGAGCAGTACGGCGCCGACACCGCCCGCTTCTTCATGATGTTCGCCGCGCCGCCCGAGCAGACCCTCGAATGGTCCGACGCTGGCGTCGAAGGCGCCTACCGCTTCCTCAAGCGGGTGTGGAGCTTCGGACACGTCTTCCACAGCGAGATCCGGCCGCAGCTGGGTGCAGAACGCCAGCTCGCCACGGTCAAGCTGCCGGACGACCTGGCCGCCCTGCGCCGCGAGCTCCATCTGCTCCTCAAGCAGGCCAACTACGACCTGGGCAAGCAGCAGTTCAACACCGTGGCCTCCGCCACCATGAAGATGCTCAATGCCCTCGAGAAGGCCCCGCGCGGCGGCCCCCTCGCCGCCGAGGTCATCGAAGAAGGCCTGGCCATCCTCCTGCGCGTGCTGTCACCGCTCACGCCCCACATCAGCCACAGCCTGTGGCACCAGCTGGGTTACGGCGACGACATCCTCGCCGCCGCCTGGCCTGAGCCCCTTGACGCCGCCCTCGCCCAGGACGCGGTGGACCTGATGCTGCAGGTGAACGGCAAGCTGCGCGGCGCCGTGCGCGTGGCCGCCGATGCCCCCAAGGATGTCATCGAAGCCGCCGCCCTGGCCCACGAGGCCACCGTCAAGTTCCTCGAAGGCCGCGCCCCGAAGAAGGTCGTGGTCGTCCCCGGCCGCCTCGTGAACGTGGTTGGCTGAGCCCCCGGAGAAAGCCATGCGCCCAGTCGCCTGCCTGATCGTCAGCCTGCTCGCCACCACCATCCTGGGCGCGTGCTCCACCCAGGGTCTCTACGAGGGTATCCGGCAGGAGAACGTACGACGCCAGAATGCGCCGGGCCGCGATGTCAGCCCCGACCCGGCGGCGCCGTCCTACGATGCCTACAACAAGGAACGCGAGCGCGTCCTGAAGGAATCCCGCCCATGAGCCCGCTTCCCCGCTCCGCCGCCCGCCGGCGACTCCTCGGCGCCCTGCTGGCCGGGCCGCTGCTGGCCAGCGGTTGCGGCTTCCAGCTGCGCGGTCCGCGCGCCCTGCCCTTCGAATCGATCTACCTGGGCATGAGCGAATATTCCGAACTGGCCGCAGCCGTCCGCCGCCAGATCCGCGCGGGCGGCCCGACCCGCATCGCCGACCGCCCCGACGACGCCCAGGTCCGCCTGGAAGTCCTGTCCGACGCCCGCGAAAAGGTCATCCTGGCCCTCAACACCCAGGGCCGGGTGCGCGAATACCAGCTCCGCCAGCGCTTCGCCTTCCGGCTCGTGACCAAGGACGGGCGGGAGGTGATCGCCCCCAACGAGATCACCCTGCGCCGCGACCTGGCCTTCGACGACTCCCAGCTCCTCGCCAAGGAGCAGGAAGAGATCCTGCTCTACCGGGACATGCAGAACGATCTGGTGCAGCAGCTCATGCGCCGCCTCGCCGCGGCCAAGATGACGCCGGCCCAGCCGTGATCCTGCGCCCCGAGCAGCTCGCCGCCCAGCTCGACAAGCCCCTCGCGCCCCTTTACGTCCTGCACGGTAACGAGCCCCTGCTGGTGCTCGAAGCCGGCGACGCCCTCCGCGCCGCCGCCCGCCGACAGGGCTACTCCGAGCGGGAGGTGCTCGTCACCGGGCAGGGCTTCCGCTGGGACAGCCTGCAGTCGGCCGCCGGCAACCTGTCCCTGTTCGGTGCCAGCAAGCTGGTGGATCTGCGCATCCCCAACGGCAAGCCCGGCCGCGACGGCGGCGAAGCCCTGCAACGCTACGCCCGCAGCCTCGACGCCGGCGTCGTGACCCTCGTCACCCTGCCGGAGCTGGACTGGGCCGCCCGCAAGGCCGCCTGGTTCACGGCCCTCGCCGAAGCCGGCGTGGTCGTCGAACTCAACGCCCCGGAGCGGGAACGCCTGCCCGAGTGGATCGCCCAGCGCCTCGCCCGCCAACAGCAGAAGGCGCAGCCCGAGGCCCTCGCCTTCATCGCTGATCACGTGGAAGGCAATCTCCTCGCCGCCCACCAGGAAATCCTCAAGCTGGGCCTGCTCCACCCGCCGGGCGAACTGGGCCTCGACGCCATCCGCGACGCGGTGCTCAACGTCGCCCGCTACAACGTGGACGCCCTGCGCGCCGCCCTGCTGGATGGCGACGCCGCCCGCTGCGCGCGCCTGCTCGAAGGCCTGCGCGGCGAAGGCGAGGCGCCTCCCCTGGTGCTGTGGGCCCTGGCCAGCGAAGTCCGCACCCTCGCCGGCCTGCGCCAGGGCGTCGATTCCGGCCAGCCGCTGGCGGCCCTCCTCAAGGCCGAACGGGTCTTCGACGAGCGCCGGCGCCAGGGCCTGCAGCGCGCCCTTCCGCGCCTGGGCGGCGGCGCGCTGAACGCCGCGCTCTTGCACGCGGCGAGGATTGACCGGATGATCAAGGGTCTGGCCGGCGGCGACCTCTGGGACGAATGCCTGCAACTGTGCCTGCGCCTGTGCCGCAGCCCCGCCCCGGCCCGCACCGCGAACTGAACGAGACACGATGGACATCAAGACCTACATGCAGGGCGTCGGCCGTCAGGCCCGCGCCGCCTCACGCCAGGTGGCCGCCGCCTCCACCGACGCCAAGAACACCGCCCTCCTCGCCATGGCTGCCGAGATCCGCGCCCGCCGGGCCGAACTCGCCGCCGCCAACCGCCGCGACCTGGAAGAAGCCCGCGCCGCCGGCCTGGAGCCGGCCATGATCGACCGCCTGACCCTCACCGAAAAAGGCATCGACGGCATGGCCGCCGGCCTCGAACAGGTCGCAGCCCTGCCCGACCCGGTGGGCGAGATGAACGAGCTCAAGCGCCGCCCGTCCGGCATCACCGTCGGCAAGATGCGCGTGCCGCTGGGCGTCATCGGCATCATCTACGAAGCCCGCCCCAACGTGACCGCCGACGCCGCCGCCCTGTGCCTCAAGTCCGGCAACGCCGCCATCCTGCGCGGCGGCAAGGAAGCCTTGCACTCCAACCAGGCCATCGCCGCCTGCGTGCGCGCCGGGCTCGTCGCCGCCAGCCTGCCCGAAGCCGCCATCCAGGTTGTCGAGACCACTGACCGGGCCGCCGTGGGCGAACTCATCACCATGCCCGAATTCGTGGACGTGATCGTCCCCCGTGGTGGCAAGGGCCTCATCGAGCGCATCACCCGCGAGGCCCGCGTCCCCGTCATCAAGCACCTGGACGGCAACTGCCACGTCTATGTGGACGCCTTTGCCGACCCCGCCAAGGCCCTGGCCATCGTCGAGAATTCCAAGACCCAGCGCTACGGCACCTGCAACACCACCGAATCCCTGGTGGTGGATGAGAGCGTCGCCGCCACCCAGCTGCCCGCCCTCGGGCGCATGCTCGCCGCCAAGGGCGTGGAGCTGCGCGCCTGCCCGGTGGCCCTGCCCATCCTGCGGGACGCCGGCATTCCCGATGTGCAGCTCAAGGCCGCGGTCGAGTCGGACTGGTACGAGGAATTCCTCGCCCCCATCATCGCCGTCAAGGTGGTGGACGGCCTGGATGCGGCCATCGACTTCATCAACACCTGCTCGTCCCAGCACACCGAGTCCATCGTCACCGAAAACCACACGCGGGCCATGCGCTTCCTGCGGGAGGTGGATTCCGCGTCGGTGATGATCAACGCGTCGACGCGCTTCGCGGACGGCTTCGAATACGGCCTGGGTGCCGAGATCGGCATCTCCACCGACAAGATCCACGCCCGCGGCCCGGTGGGCCTGGAAGGCCTCACCAGCCAGAAGTGGATCGTCTTCGGCGACGGCCACGTGCGCGCCTGAGCGTCGTCATCGCCCTTCCCTGCCGGGGGCTTCTCGGCTAGGATTCAAACGCCCGTTCGAATCGAGCCTCCGCCCGATCCGGCGGGCGTTTTCCCATACCAAGAATCCAGGAGACAGCCCATGCCCACCCCGTTCCGCCACGCCCTGGCCGCGCTGCTGCTGAGCACCGCGCTCGGCACGCCCTCCACCTTTGCCGCCGACGTCGCCGGCGTCCATTTCGACGACCACGCCGCCGTCGCCGGCAGCGACACCGTCCTCAATGGCGCCGGCCTGCGTACCCGATTCATGCTCAAGGTGTACGCCATCGGCCTGTACGGGCCCAAACGCGCCGACACGGTCGAGACCTTCGCCGCTGTGCCGGGCCCCAAACGCATTCAGATCGTGACCCTGCGGGAGCTCACCGCCGAACAATTCGCCGACGCCCTCCTGGACGGAATAAGAAAAAATACCAGCGACGCGGAATTCACCAGACTCCAGCCCCGTGCCGACGAATTCCGCGCCCAATTGCTGGCGCTCAAATCCACCCCGTCCGGCAGCCAGATCCGCATTGAATGGCTGCCTGCCAGCGGCACCCGCCTCAGCGTCGGCAATGAGGTCCGCGGCCGCGACATTCCCGGGGAGGATTTCTTCCGCGCCCTGCTACGCATCTGGCTCGGCGAAAAACCGGTCGATGGCGAATTGCGCAACGCCCTGCTCGGCAAAGCCTGAACGCAATCACACCGGACGATGGAACCGATCTTCAGCGCCATCGTACCGGCCCCGTTCGGGGCGGTGGGCATTGCAACTGCGGGGGGCTGCGTCACCGAAATCGTCTTCCTGCCACCCGGCACGGCGGGCCTCGCGCCCGCCGATCCCCTGGCAGATCGGGCTTTTCGGCAGATCGAACGCTATTTCGCCGATCCGGATACCGCCTTTTCCCTTCCATTACGGCCTCAAGGCAGTCCATTCCGCCAGCGTGTCTGGCAGGCCATTGCCACCATTCCCCGCGGAGAAACCCGCTGTTATGGCGAATTGGCCCGGGCTCTGGGCAGCGCGGCCCGCGCCGTCGGTCAGGCCTGCGGCGACAACCCCTTTCCGCTGGTCATTCCCTGTCACCGCGTGATCGCGGCCGCAGGTCCCGGCGGGTTTGCCCATCACCGCGGAGGCTTTCTCCTCGACACCAAACGCTGGCTGCTCGCACATGAAGCGCCTGGGCCTTTTGCGGAATGCAGGGATTGACCGCGGCCTGCCGTAGCGCCGGCGCCGAAGTGGACGCACAATAGTCCCGGCGCCCCCGTGCGCACGGAATCGCGTACATATGGATCACTTCGCGCTCCGTCCCGCGCCATCCTGTCCGCCCAGCCCAACTGACGCATTCCTTTTCCAGCCTGTATTCACCATCATGTCCCGTCACGACCCGCACCCTCCGGAGACGCCTGCCACCCGTTTCCTGCGCCAGCAGCACATTGCCCACTCCAGCCACCTCTATGCCTACGAGGATCATGGCGGCACTGCCGTTTCCGCGCGCGAGCTGAATGTCCCGGAGCACGCGGTGATCAAGACTCTCGTCATGGAGAACGAAAGGCGGGAGGCCCTCATCGTGCTCATGCATGGGGACCGGAAAGTCTCGACCAAGGAGCTTGCCCGCCAGACCGGGCATAAGCAGATCGCCCCCTGCGACCCGGCCGTGGCCCAGCGCCATACCGGCTACATGGTGGGCGGCACCTCCCCTTTCGGTACCCGCAAGGCCCTGCCGGTATTCATGGAGCAGACCATCCTCGAACTCCCGCTCATTTATATCAATGGCGGCAAACGGGGTTTCCTGGTCGGCATTCACCCCCACGATATCATCCGGACGCTCCACGCAAAGCTGGTGCACGTTGCCATCGAATGAACATCGGCCTCACGCTATTCAATTGGCAACGGTTGATGCACAATTCGCCCATACTCAAAATTGATCATCCGGCCAATCCCGCGCCAGCGCCGCGCCCCCGGTGCACCCGACTTTCTGACAAGGAATTTCACCATGGACATTTCCGGACTCTCGCTCACCGAATTGCGCCGTCTGCAGACCCGCATCGAAGCCGAAATCCGCCGACGTTCTGACACCGCCCGAAAGGAACTCCTCAAGCGCATGCAGAAACTGGCTGCCGAGCACGGCATGAGTCTCGCCGACGTCCTCGGGCAGGAGTCCGAAAAGCCCGCCGCGCCTGCCAGGAAGACGCCTCCCAAGGCGCTTGCACAGCCCGCCCGCAAGGCGGCCAAACCGGCCTCGGTGATCAAGTTCCGCCATCCCGAAAACACCGCCATCGGCTGGACCGGGCACGGCCGCAAGCCCCAGTGGGTCATCGACTGGCTGGCCCAGGGCAAGGCACTCGAAGACCTGCGCGCCTCCACCGAAGCCGCGGCCTGAGCGCTTTCGTCACGCCTTATGCGTCAATGCAACGAAAAAAGGAGTGCCGGTCCGGGCACTCCTTTTTCTTGCGGCAGTTCTATTCACCCGGGCAAACCCGCGGTCGGTGCATGTTCCGGTGGCGCACTTCCGTTACGGCCCCGCTGAATGAATACACCCACCCGTTTCACACCTTTCATCACGCCCATTTTGGCAATTGCCAATTTCACCCAGGGCGCACCAAATTCATCAAAAAGCAATTTGACGACGAATTCACCCAGGGTTTCTATCAGATTGAACTGACGCACGGCCAGCTCCGCCCGCAATCGCTCGATGACCTGGGCGTAATCGATGGTGTCGGCGATATCATCGTGCTCGGCGGCCGCATCGGGCACTCCGAAGGTCAGATTGAGCTCGAGGGTCTGCTCCGCGACCCGCTCGCGGGGATAGATGCCCACCCGCGCCTGCACCCGCAGTGCTTCGATAAAAATGAAATCCATCGCATGTCCCGGCTAAAATCGCCGCCATTCTAGCCCGCCCACCGGAACCGCATGCAAACCCTGCTCCTCCTCTGCGCCGCCTACCTGATCGGCTCCGTCCCCTTTGCGGTAGTGGTCAGCCGCGCCTTCGGCATGGCCGACCCCCGCACATACGGTTCGGGCAATCCCGGCGCCACCAACGTCCTGCGCAGCGGTAACAAGCTCGCAGCCGCCCTCACCCTGCTCGGCGACGCGTTCAAGGGTTGGCTGGCGGTGTTCCTGGCCCACCTGCTCGTGCCCACGCTTGGACTCGGACCCGAAGTGGTTCCGGCCTGCGCACTGGCCGCCTTTCTGGGGCACCTTTTCCCAGTATTTCTGGGCTTTCGGGGCGGTAAAGGCGTGGCCACTGCCGCCGGCGTGTTGATCGGTGCGTCCGGCTGGCTGGGTCTGGCGACGCTCGGCGTTTGGCTGGGCGTCGCCTTCGGCGCCCGCTATTCGTCGCTGGCCGCCCTCTGCGCCGCGCTGGCGGCTCCGGGCCTGGGCTTCCTGCTCGGTCTCGATCCCTACTGGATTCTGGCTATCAGCGTCATGTCGGGGCTGCTGATCTGGCGCCACAGCGACAACATCCGGCGTCTGCTGGCAGGCGAGGAAAGCCGCATCGGCAGCAAGAAGAAGGCATAGCGCACCGCGCCGCCGAACCGGCGACGCCTCTCACACCGGGGTGCCGATTTCCTGCAGGCTCCAGCGCGGGCGCACCGCAAACGCGCCGTCCCCGGTCCGCCCCGGCGCACCGGCGGCAAAGCGCAGCGCGCCGGCGAAGGCGATCATCGCGCCGTTGTCGGTGCACAGCGCCAGCTCAGGGTAGAACACCGTCGCCTTGCGCCGCGCCGCCGCCCCATCGAGCTGGTCACGCAAGCGGCGATTGGCACCGACGCCGCCCGCCACCACCAGCTGGCGCAGCCCCGTGTGCCTGAGGGCCGCGAGGGACTTGGCCACCAGCACGTCCACCACCGCCTCCTGGAACTCCGCCGCCAGATCTGCCTTGTCCGCGTCGGTGAAGTCCGGTGCCGACGCCGCATTGAGCACGGCCGTCTTGAGCCCGCTGAAACTGAAGTCGAAGTCCTTGCTGTGGAGCATCGGCCGCGGCAGGCGGAAACGTCCGGGCCGCCCCGCCTGGGCCAGCGTCGCCAGCGCCGGGCCGCCGGGATAGCCCAGGCCGAGCAGCTTGGCGGTCTTGTCGAAGGCCTCGCCGGCCGCGTCGTCCACGGTCTCGCCGAGGAGGTGGTAATCGCCCACGCCGGTGACGCGCATCAGCTGGGTGTGGCCACCCGACACCAGCAGGGCCACGAAGGGGAAGGCCGGTGGCGTCGCCGACAGGAGCGGCGACAGCAGATGCCCTTCCAGGTGATGCACCGGCAGCACCGGCAGGTCGAGCGCCAGCGCCAGGGATTCGGCAAATGCCGAGCCCACCAGCAGCGCACCGGCAAGGCCCGGACCGGCGGTGTAGGCCACCGCATCCACGTCGGCCAGCGTCGTGCCTGTCTTTGCCAGCAGTTCCCTCAGCAGCAGCGGCAGGCGGCGGATGTGATCGCGGGACGCCAGCTCCGGCACCACGCCGCCATACACCGCGTGCAGGTCGATCTGGGAATGCAGGCAGTGCCCGAGCAGGCCCCGGCCCGTCTCGTAGAGGGCGACGCCGGTCTCGTCACAGGAGGTTTCGATGCCCAGAACTCGCATGGTCCCGTCCGTGCAAAAGCCGGTATTTTAGCGCGGCCGGTCACGCGCGTCGAAAAAAGGGCTTGGTTGTCAAGCGGGCCTTGGTTATACTCCATGGTTTTCCCGCTCACAGAATCCAGATTTTCAAGGAAGCACGCAATGCCGGGTATCCGCGTCAAAGAAAACGAACCGTTCGAAGTTGCCATCCGCCGCTTCAAGCGCACCATCGAAAAAGTGGGTCTGCTGCCTGAACTCCGCGCCCGCGAGTTTTACGAAAAGCCCACTGCCGAACGCAAGCGCAAGCTCGCCGCCGCCGTCAAGCGTCACCACAAGCGCCTGCGCAGCCAGACCCTGCCGCCCAAGATGTACTGAGCGGCACCTGTACGGGCTTCCCGATCGCCACGCGCTGACGCACCTGTGTGCGTAGCGACGTGGCGTTCGTGCTTTGCGGCATGCCCGTCGCAAAGTTCAGCGCGAGCACTCCAACACTACGCCGCAACATCACCGCGCCATCGACTGTCGATGGCGCTGCCGGGTGACGTCGAGCGCTGCCCAGGCCTGTCCGTCGTCCGTTCCGTCGCGACCTCACCGCTCGTCCGGTGACGGCGCCTTTGCCCACCCTCGCCCTGGAGCCCGAACATGTCCCTCAAGGATCGCATCAACGAAGACATGAAGAACGCCATGCGCGCCAAGGACGCTCCGCGCCTGTCCGCGCTGCGCCTGCTGCTGGCCGCCATCAAGCAGCGCCAGGTGGATGAGCGGATCGAGCTGGACGACGACGGCGTGATCGCCGTGGTGGACAAGATGCTCAAGCAGCGCCGCGACTCCGTCGCCCAGTACGAGGCCGCCCAGCGCTTTGACCTGGCCAGTGCCGAGCGCTTCGAGATCGACGTCCTCACCGCCTACAAGCCGGCCGGCCTGGGCGCGGACGAGATCGCCGCGGCCATCGAGGCCGCCGTTGCCGCCACCGGTGCGGCCGGCCCCGCCGACATGGGCAAGCTGATGGCCGTGCTCAAGCCGCAGCTCGCCGGCAAGGCCGACATGGCCGAGGTGTCGAAACTGGTGAAAACCCGACTCGCGAACTAGGATTCATGGGAACGGCGCCGCCTGCGCCGGCCGTTGCCACATGATCCCGCACGCCTTTGTCCAGGACCTGCTCGCGCGGGTCGACATCGTCGAAGTCATCGAGCGCTACCTGCCCCTCAAGAAGGGCGGCGTCAACTACTTCGCCTGCTGCCCCTTCCACGGGGAAAAATCCCCTTCCTTCTCCGTCAGCCCGTCCAAGCAGTTCTACCACTGCTTCGGCTGCGGCGCCCACGGCAGTGCCATCGGCTTCCTGATGGAATACAGCGGCCTCGGCTTCGTTGAGGCTGTCAAGGACCTGGCCGAGCAGGTCGGCATGCAGGTGCCCGAAGAAGCCCCCGGCGCCGCCCAGGAACGCGTCCGCGAACAGTCCCTCACCGAGCTGATGACCCAGGCCGCGCGCTTCTACAAGGAGCAGCTCAAGCGCAGCCCGGTCGCCATCGAATACCTCAAGGGCCGCGGCCTCACCGGCGAGATCGCCGCCCGCTACGGCCTGGGCTACGCGCCCGAGGGCTGGCAGAGTCTCCAGGCGGCCTTCGCCGACTACGCCGACCCCAAGCTGCTCGAATGCGGACTCGTCATCGAGAACGACCAGGGCCGCCGCTACGACCGCTTCCGAGAACGCATCATGTTCCCCATCCTCGACCAGCGCGGCCACGTCATCGGCTTCGGCGGCCGGGTCCTGGGCAAGGGTGAGCCCAAGTACCTCAACTCGCCCGAAACACCGCTGTTCGAGAAAGGGCGCGAGCTCTACGGCCTCGTCCAGGCCCGCGGCACCATCCGTGACAGCGGCACCGTGCTGGTCGTCGAAGGCTACATGGACGTGGTCGCCCTCGCCCAGTTCGGCGTCGCCAACGCGGTTGCCACCCTGGGCACCGCCGCCACGCCCCACCACATGCAGAAGCTCCTGCGCGTCGCCGACCGGGTGGTGTTCTCCTTCGACGGTGACGCCGCCGGCCGCCGCGCCGCCGGCCGGGCGCTGGAGGTGTGCCTCGAACACCTGGCCGACAACAAGACCGTCGCCTTCCTGTTCCTGCCGGACGATCACGACCCGGACAGCTACGTGCGCGCCTTCGGGGCCGACGCCTTCCGCCAGGTCGTGGACCACGCCACCCCGCTGGCCGATTTCCTCCTCGCCCAACTGCGCCAGGACATCGACCTCGCCACCGCCGAGGGGCGCGCCCGCCTGGTCCATGAAGCCAAGCCCCTCGTCACCCGCATCGGCGCGCCGCTGCTGCGCCTGCAGGTGATCAAGATGCTCGCCGAAGCGGCTGGTTTCAGCCAGAACGAAGTGGAGCAGGCCTGTGGCCTCGCCGCGCCACGCCGCAGCGAACGGCGCTTCGACGACACCCCGCCGGACGACGGCTTCGCTGCTCGCCGCTTTTCCGGCCAGGCGTCGTCCGGCAAGCCCTTCCGCGGCGAACGCCGGCCCGCTGTCCCGCGTCAGCCACCCCGCCAGCGCCCTGCCACGCCCGTCGAGACCCTGCTCAAGATCGTCGTCCAGCACCCCACATGGAGCGCGCGCCTGCCCGTTGACCTGCTGCCCGCCGACAGCGCCGAGGGCCTCGCCCTGATCGCCGTCACCGACGCCATGAGCGTCGGCGACCTCCCCACCCAGGGCGTAGGCGCCCTGCTGGAGCACTTCCGCGACACCCCCCACGCGCCGATCCTGGCCCGCGTCGCGGTCGCCAATGAGGAAACCCCGTTCGAGGACGGGACGATTGAACCCCTGCTCAACGACACACTCAACAAGCTGCAGGCCGACGCCCTGAGCCGCGAAATCGAGCGCCTGACCGCCCAGGACCGGGCCGGCGGCCTCGACCCGCAGCAGCGCCGCCGCCTCGCCGAGCTGCTGATGGACAAACAGAGGCTACGCGTTCGCCCCAAAGTGACGGATTCGTAATATAATTTTCGGTTTCGCGAAAATCGCCTGCCGAGTACCCGAGGACAGTCATGACCACTGAAAAACCGAAGACCCCGCGCAAGACGCCGGCCAAGCCGCGAGCCGCCAAGGTCAAGGACAAACTCGCCCCGATGATCGCCGAGGCGCCTTCCGCTGAAGAGGCGGAAGTCCGTCGCTCGCGCCTCAAGAGCCTGATCGCCCTCGGCAAGGAACGTGGCTACCTCACCTACGCCGAAATCAACGACCACCTGCCCGACGACCTTGTCGATGCCGAGCAGATCGAGTCCATCATCAGCACCTTCAACGACATGGGCATCCAGGTCTTCGACGTGGCCCCCGCCGCCGAAGACCTCCTCATGTCCGAAGTCGCCCCCACCGTGGTGGACGACGAGCAGGCCGAAGCCGAAGCCGAGCAGACCCTCTCCGCGGTCGATTCCGAATTTGGCCGCACCACCGACCCCGTGCGCATGTACATGCGCGAGATGGGCACCGTGGAGCTCCTCACCCGCGAAGGCGAAATCGAGATTGCCAAGCGCATCGAGGAAGGCCTCAAGCACATGATCCAGGCGATCTCCGCCTGTCCCACCACCATCGCCGACATCCTCGAATCCGCCGACCGCATCAGCAAGGATGAGATGCGCATCGACGAGCTCATCGACGGCCTCATCGACCCCAACGCGGTTGAGGACATCGAAGCCATGTCCGACAGCGACGAGCTGGACGTGGACGAAGACGCCGAGGACGAGGACGAAGACGGCGACGACGGTGCCGGCGGTGCCGCCGTGTCCGCCTCCCTCATCAAGCTCAAGGCCGACGCCCTGGAACGCTTCGACGTGCTGCGCGGCATCTACACCAAGATGATCGCCGCCCTCCAGAAGAAGGGCCCCCAGGACAAGACCTACGTCAAGCTCCAGGAGCAGATCTCCACCGAGCTGATGAACATCCGCTTCACTGCGCGCACCACCGAGCGCCTGTGCGACGCCGTGCGCCACATGGTCGAGCAGGCCCGCAGCCACGAGCGCAAGATCCTGCACCTCTGCGTGGACAAGGCCCACATGCCGCGCACCCACTTCATCAAGAGCTTCCCCGGCAACGAGACCAACCTGGACTGGCTCAAGGTCGAGATCGGCACCAACCCGTCCAACGCCGCCGTGCTCATGCGCATGCTGCCCGCCGTCGTCGAGGAGCAGCAAAAGCTCGTCGAACTGCAGACCCGCATCGGCATCCCGCTCAAGGACCTCAAGGACATCAACAAGCAGATGTCCACCGGCGAAGCCAAGGCCCGCCGCGCCAAGCGCGAAATGACCGAAGCCAACCTGCGTCTGGTCATCTCCATCGCCAAGAAGTACACCAACCGCGGCCTGCAGTTCCTCGACCTGATCCAGGAAGGCAACATCGGCCTGATGAAGGCGGTGGACAAGTTCGAATACCGTCGCGGCTACAAGTTCTCCACCTACGCCACCTGGTGGATCCGTCAGGCCATCACCCGCTCCATCGCCGACCAGGCGCGCACCATCCGCATCCCGGTGCACATGATCGAGACCATCAACAAGATGAATCGCATCAGCCGCCAGATCCTGCAGGAGACCGGGCAGGAGCCGGACCCGGCCACCCTCGCCGCCAAGATGGAGATGCCCGAGGAGAAGATCCGCAAGATCCTCAAGATCTCCAAGGAGCCCATCTCCATGGAAACCCCCATCGGCGACGACGACGACTCCCATCTGGGCGACTTCATCGAGGACAACGCCACCATGGCCCCGGCCGACGCCGCGCTGTACTCCAGCCTGCGCGACGCCACCAAGGAAGTCCTCGACTCCCTCACCCCGCGGGAAGCCAAGGTACTGCGCATGCGCTTCGGCATCGAGATGAACACCGACCACACCCTGGAGGAAGTCGGCAAGCAGTTCGACGTCACCCGCGAGCGCATCCGCCAGATCGAAGCCAAGGCCCTGCGCAAGCTGCGCCACCCCAGCCGCTCCGAGCGCCTGCGCAGCTTCCTGGACAACGAAGCCTGATCCCGTCCGGCCGGTGCGGCCACGCACCCACCGGCCGCCGGTGCAGGTCGGCATAGTCTGGTAGCATGCCGAGCTTCACCGGACCGCCGCGAAGCCTGCGGTCCCCCTCCCCTTTTCCGGGCCCATAGCTCAGTCGGTTAGAGCAGGCGACTCATAATCGCTTGGTCGCGGGTTCAAGTCCTGCTGGGCCCACCAGCATCCTCACGCACACGGCCAGCCTCACCGAGGCTGGCCGTGTGCTTTCCGGTGGGCCCGCCCTCACGCCCGCCGGAAGGTCAGGTTGATCCGGCACGCGCCGGTCAGCGGATGCTCGCCCGGCTTCACCGGCGCCACGCCATGAAAGGCCAGGCGCGACGGGCCGCCCCAGACGACGGCGTCGCCGTGGAACAGGGAAATCCTCCGCGCGGGGTCGCCTCGGCGCAGCCCCCCGAAGAGGAAGATCGCCGGCAGACCGAAGGAGAAGGAGACGATCGGCCAGGTGAAGTCCGCCTCATCCCGGTCCTGGTGCAGCCCCATGCGGGCACCCGGCGCGTAACGGTTGATGAGGCAGGCATCGGGCGTGAAGCCGCCAAAGCCGGCCGCGGCTGCGGCCCGCTCGGCGAGGGTGCGCCACAGCCGCGGCATGGTGGGCCACGCTGCGCCGCCGAGGGGATCGGCAGGCGCATAGCGGTAGCCGGCGGCGTCACTGACCCAGCCCCGCGCGCCGCAGTTGCTGGTGGCCACGGACATCGACCGGCCGCCGGGCGTCTGCATCGTACGCAGGGGCGCGTGGGCAAGGACGCGGTCCAGTTCGGCGAGCACCGCGGCGGCCTCGGCGCGGACAAATCCGCGCAGGAGCACCGCGCCGGGGCTCAGCGCCTCCGGGCCGACGTCCTCCGGCGTCCAGCCTTCGAAGAGATCAGGCGTCGTCACGGCCGCCGCGCTCCGCCTCCCGCGTCAGCAGGGCCGCCTTCCGTTCCACGCCCCAGCGATAGCCGGACAGGCTGCCGTCGCTGCGCACCACCCGATGGCAGGGCACCGCCAGCGCCACCGGATTGGCCGCGCAGGCGCCCGCCACGGCTCGCACCGCACGGGGTGCGCCGACGCGGCGGGCCAGCTCGGCGTAGCTGATCGTGACGCCCGGCGGGATGCCCTGCAGGGCGTGCCAGACGCGCAGCTGGAAGGCCGTGCCGCGCAGGTCCAGCGGCAGCTCCAGCCCATCCCGCGGCGCCTGCAGGTAGCCGGCGACTCGGCTCACCCAGGTGGCGAAGGCCGGGTCGTCACCCACCAGGCAGGCGCGGGGAAAGCGGTCCTGCAGGGCGCGCACCAGCGCATCCGGGTCGTCACCGAGGCTCAGGGCGCAGATGCCGCGCGGGCTGGCGGCCACCAGCAACGCCCCCAGCTCGCAGGCCCCCACAGCGAAACGGATGTCCTCACCGGCACCGCCCGCGCGCCAGGCGGCGGGCGCCATGCCGAGGACCTGGGCGGAGCGGGCATAGAAGCGGCCGGTGGAGCCGAAGCCAGCGTCCAGCACCGCATGGGTGACCGGTGCCCCCGCCGCGAGCCCTGCGCGCACACGACCGGCGCGCAGGGCCGCGGCGTAGGCGCGCGGGCTGAGGCCGGTGGCGGCCTTGAACACGCGCTGCAGATGGCCGGCGCTGAGGCCGGCGAGCACGGACAATGCCTGCAAGCTGGGCGGCGTCTCGGCGGCTTGGATGGCGCGGCACACCGTGGCGATGAGGGCGACATGGGGGTCGGCCAGGGTGTCCGGATGGCAGCGCAGACAGGGTCGGAAGCCCGCCTCACGGGCGGCCGCCGCGGAGTCGAAGAAGCGCACATGCTCCGGTCGCGGGCGCCGCGACGGGCAGGACGGCCGACAGAACACGCCGGTGGTGGTGACGGCGTACCAGAAATGCCCGTCGGCCGTGCCATCCCGCGCCTGGACGGCGGCCCAGCGCGGGTCGGCGGCAGTGGGTGGCGAGGACGTGGAGGCAGTCATGGGGTGCTCCGCAAGGCCCGAGCGTGGGCGCGATGCCTGCACTGTACGGGGCCGGACGGCCCTGCGCATCCCGTTTCTTGCGGTCGAATCCGGTGGCGGCGGGCTGCGCGTGCAGCCCCTGCACACCGACCCGACCTGCGCGCCGCTCGCAGCGGACCCACCGCCCGGATCACGCCGGGCTCCGCACCCGGCGGAATCAGCCGAGTGCCGCCAGCGCCGCAGCGTAGTCCGGCTCGTTCTTGATCTCGGGCACCAGCTCCACGTGGCGCACCACGTCCTGCTCGTCCACCACCACCACCGCGCGGGCTGCCAGCCCGGCCAGCGGGCCGCTGGCGAGGGCGACGCCGTAGGCTTCGAGGAATTCCCGCCCGCGCAGGGTGGACAGGGTCACCACGTTGGAGAGGCCTTCGGCGCCGCAGAAGCGGTTCTGGGCGAAGGGCAGGTCGGCGGAGATGCACAGCACTGCGGTGTTGGGCAGGCTGGAGGCGGACTGGTTGAACTTGCGCACCGAGGTGGCGCAGGTGGGCGTGTCGATGCTCGGGAAGATGTTGAGCACCTTGCGCTGACCGGCAAAGTTCGCCAGCGTGACCTCGGACAGGTCCTTGGCGACCAGGGAAAAAGCGGGCGCCGTGGCGCCGACGCGGGGCAGATCGCCGGCGACGGTGACGGGATTGCCGCCGAGGGTGACGGTACTGGACATGGGGGACTCCTCTCTCATCGATGTTCGGAACAGGGGCACGGGCCCCGGGGCGCCCATGGTAGGCGAGGCGTCCGGCGCCGCCAACCCGCGGCACAGCAGGGTCTTTGCATCGCCCATGCCCCGCACCGCGCGGCTCACGCCGGCAGGCCCTGCTCCCAGTAAGGTACCGGGCCGATACGTGCGGCCAGGTAGTCCGCCAGCAGGCGCACCCGGCTGGGCACGTAGCGATGGCTGGGGAACACCGCGTAGATGCCCAGTTCAGGGCCGGGAAAGTCCGCCAGCAGCACTTCCAGCAGTCCGGCCTGCACGGCCGCCGCCGCGATGAAGCTGGGCTGCAGGCAGATGCCCAGCCCGCGCCGGGCGGCGTCCAGCAGGGCGTCGCCATTGTTGCTCTGCAGGCGGCCGCGCACCGGCACCCATTGCAGCGTGCCCGCCACGCGGTAGGGCCAGCTGGCCCGCGCGGTACCGGTGTAGCCCAGGCAGGGATGGTCCAGCAGATCGTCGGGACGCACCGGACGGCCGTGGCGGGCCAGGTACTCGGGCGCGGCCAGGGTGAGCATGCGCGACACCGTGAGCCTGCGCGCCACCACGCTGGGGTCGAGCTGGGTCGTGATGCGGATCGCCATGTCCACGCCCGCCTCCACCAGATTCACCTGGCGATCGTTGAAGTCGATGTCCAGGCTCACGTCCGGCCAGGTGGTGACGAAATCCGCGACCAGCGGCGCCAGATGATGGATGCCGAAGCTCACCGGTACGCTCAGGCGGATCGGCCCGCGGGGGGCGCGTTCGTTGCCGCCCAGTTCCCCTTCCGCGACGCCCACCAGATCGAGGATCTCGCGGCAGCGCTCCAGGTAGGCCTGTCCCGCGGAGGTGAGCCGCAGGCTGCGGGTGCTGCGGGCGATGAGCTTGACGCCCAGACGCGCCTCCAGCGCCGCGACCAGGCGCGTCACCACGGAGCGGGCCAGATCGAGCTGGTCCGCCGCCGCTGCAAAACTCCCCGCCTCCGCCACCCGGACGAAGACCTCCATCGCCTGAAGCCGATCCATCATTGCATATCCAGCAATAAAGATTTCCCGATTAAAGGCTATTTCTGTCTCAATTGAAAGCCTACAGTGGCACCCAGTTCATCAACCCGCCACAGGAGTCCTCCGTGATCCTCGTCACCGGCGCCAACGGCCGTCTTGGCCGGCGCATCGTCCAGCACCTGATCGCACGGCGCCCGCTGCGCGACGCACCGGCGCTGGCGGTGAGCGTGCGCCAACCGGCGCTGGCAGCCGATCTGGCCGCGCGCGGGGTGGACGTCCGCGCCGGCGACTTCGACCAGCCCGAGACCCTCGCCACCACCTTTGCCGGCGTGCGCACCCTGGTGCTGGTCTCCACCGACGGCCCCTCCGCGCAGCGCATCGCCCAACATGCGGCCGCCATCTCGGCCGCCCGCAGGGCGGGCGTGCAGCGCGTCCTGTACACCAGCTTCCTCGACGTGGGCACCGATTCGCCGGCGGAGTTCGCCCGCGTGCACCGCCAAACCGAAGACGCCCTCGCCGCCAGCGGGCTGGATGCGACGATCCTGCGCAACCCGCTCTACGCCGACGATCTGCCCGCGCTGGTGGTGCCCGGCCCGGACGGAGACGCCTTCTGCCTGGCCGCCGGCAACGGCGCGGTGAGCCTGGTCTCCCGGGACGATCTCGCCCGCGCCCTGGCCGCCGCCGCCCTCGCCCCGCGCCTGGACAAGCGCGTGTATGAATTGACCGGCAGCGAGGCCGTCGCCTACGCGGAGCTGGCCGCGCGCATCGCCCGGGTCAGCGGCCGGCCCCTGCGCTACCTGCCCGTGACGGTCACCGAACAGGCCGCCACGCTGCGTGCCGCCGGGCTGTCGGAAGGGCTGGCCGAGGGCGTCGCCAGCCTCTTCGCGGCCGTCGCCGAGGGCCGCCTGGCCCGCGTCACCCATGACTTTGCTGCCCTGGTGGGCCACCCGCCCCGCTCCCTGGACTGCCTGATCCGCGAGTACTTCGCCCCTGTCACTGCCCCGAGGACCGCATCATGAGCGCCCGTCACCCCCTGCTGTTCGTCTCCCACGGCGCACCCGACGTGCTGCTGCGGCCCGCTGCCACCGTGGCCCTGTGGGCCGATCTGGGCCGGCGCCTGCCGCGCCCACGGGCGATCCTCGTCGTCTCGGCCCACTGGGCGGCGCGCCAGCCTACCGTAAGCACGGTCTCCGTGCCCGCCACGATCCACGACTTCGGCGGCTTCCCGGAACCGCTCTACGCCATGGAATACCCGGCACCCGGAGCGCCGGACGTGGCCGCCCGGGTGCGCGATGCGCTGGTGGCGGCCGGCCTGCCCTGTGCCGAGGTGCCCGACCGGGGCCTGGATCACGGCGCGTGGATTCCCCTCATGGTCATGTACCCGGCCGCGGACATCCCCGTCGTGCAGCTCGCCCTGCAACCCCACGCCGGGCCGGACTGGCACCGCCGCATCGGCACCGCCCTGCGCGGCCTGCGGGACGAGGGCGTGCTGATCCTCGCCTCAGGCGCCATCACCCACAACTTCGGCTGGCTGGACTGGTCCGGCGGTGGCGAGCCCCTGCCCCAGGCCAAGGCCTTCGCCGACTGGGTCGGTGCGGCCGTCGCCCGCAACGATCGCCCCACGCTGCTGGAATACCGCCGCCAGAGCCCCCTGGGCGCCGCCGCCCATCCCAGTGAGGAGCACCTGCTGCCCCTGTTCGTGACCCTCGGTGCAGCCGACCCGGACGAAATCGCCCTCCGTCTGGAACCGGAATTCACCTATGGCGGTCTGGCCATGGATGCCTACCTGTGGCAAAAGGACAGCATCATCCCTTACACCCCGGAGCCCTGACCATGAACACCGAACGCTATTCCAGCCCCGCCATCGCCGCCCACTGGCTGATCGCGCTGCTGATCTTCGCCGCCTTTCCGCTGGGCCTGTACATGCACGAGCTGCCCCTCTCGCCCACCAAGCTCAAGCTCTACTCGTACCACAAGTGGATCGGCATGACGGTGCTGGGCCTGTTCGTCCTGCGGGTGCTGTGGCGCCTCACCCATCGCCCGCCCGCCCCGCTGCCGGCACCGGCCTGGCAACAGACGGCGGCAGAGGTCACCCACCGGCTCCTCTACGTGCTGATGGCCCTGGTGCCCCTCACCGGCTGGCTGATGAGCTCGGCCAAGGGCTTTCAGGTGGTGTACCTGGGCGTGCTGCCGATTCCCGACCTGATCGCAAAGAACCCGGATCTCGGCGAAATCCTCGAAGAGGTCCACGAATCCCTCAACTGGCTGCTCTTCGGTCTGGTCGGCCTGCACGTGGCCGCCGCCCTCAAGCACCACCTGATCGACAAGGACGCGACCCTGCGCCGCATGCTGCCCTTCGGCCGCGTCTGACCCCCGAACCCGACACACGAGAGAAGCCATGAAGACCCTGCGCCCCACCCTGACCCTCGCCCTGCTGGCGGGTCTCACCACCGGCGCCGCCCACGCGGCGGACTTCACCCAGGTGCTGACCGACAAGAGCAGCCTCGCCTTCACGTCCAAGCAGATGGGCGTGCCGGTGGATGGCCTGTTCCGCAAGTTCAGCGCCCAGCTCGCCTTCGACCCGGCCAAGCCCGCGACCGCCAGCACCGTGCTGGAGATCGACCTGGCCAGCATCGACGCCGGCTCCAAGGATGCCAACGAGGAAGTCGTCGGCAAGCAGTGGTTCAACGTGAAGGCCTTCCCCACCGCCCGCTTCGTGTCCACCGCCGTCAAGGCCGTGGGCGGCGGCCGCTACGAAGTGAGCGGCAAGATGACCATCAAGGGCCAGACCCACGACGTGGTGGCGCCCTTCACGTTCAGGCAGGACGGCGCCAACGGCGTCTTCGACGGCGGTTTCGTGCTCAAGCGCATGGACTTCGGCATCGGTGAAGGCCCCTGGTCCGACGTGAGCGCCGTCGCCAACGAGATCCAGATCAAGTTCCACGTGGTCGCCGCCCCGGCGCCCGCAAAGAAGTAAGGCCGTTCGCCCCCGCGACGGCCCAGACCCCAACCCAAAACCCTCAACCTGTCATAACGGAGAACACAGCATGAAAAAGCTCACCGCCCTGATCCTGGCCGCCGGCCTGTCCACCGCCGCCCTCGCCGCGCCGGAAAGCTACACCATCGACGGCAGCCACACCTTCCCGCGCTTCGAATACAGCCACTTCGGCTACTCCACCCAGCTGTCCCGCTTCGACAAGACCACCGGCACCATCGTCCTGGATCGCGCCGCCAAGTCCGGCACCGTGGACGTCACCGTCGATGCCACCTCCGTGGATACCGGCTTCCCCCTGCTGAACCAGCACATCCAGGGCGAAGACTTCTTCGACACCGCCAAGTACCCGACCATCACCTACAAGTCCACCAAGGTGAACTTCGACGGTGACAAGGTCGCGTCGGTGGAGGGCAACCTGACCGTCAAGGGCGTCACCAAGCCCGTCACCCTGACCGTCACCTCCTTCCACTGCATGCCTCACCCGATGCTGAAGAAGGATGCCTGCGGCGCCAATGCCGTCGCCAAGATCAAGCGCAGCGAGTTCAACGCCGGCAAGTACGCCCCCTACGTGGGCGACGATGTCACCCTGACCATCGCCGTCGAAGCCTACAAACCGTAATCGGGTAAGCTCGTGGCTCCGGGGTGCGCCGCGCCCCGGAGATTGCACGGAAGCCTCCCCATGACCGAACCGCAGATCGCCCAGTACGCCTCCTACACCGTCCCCGTCGAGGCCGGGCGGGAATACACCTGGTGCGCTTGCGGCCGCAGCGCGACCCAGCCATTCTGCGACGGCCGCCACGCGGGCAGCGGCATCGCGCCCAAGACCTTCACGCCCCTGCGCTCCGGACTGGCCTACCTCTGCGGCTGCAAGCACAGCCGCCGCGCGCCGTTCTGCGACGGCACCCACGACACGCTCTAGGCGGTCACCTCGGCCAGCATCGCGTCCACATCCACCTCGTCCACGCACTTGCGCTGCATGAAGCGCTCGGCGTAGCGGCGATACACGCCCGAGCGCAGGAACAGGGCAAAGAGATCCGGATCGATGTGTCCCCGGTCACGCATCCCGGCCATGATGCTCACCGCCTCGGACAGGCGCTTGCCGGTCTTGTAGGGGCGATCCACCGCGGTCAGCGCCTCGAAGATGTCGGCGATGGCCATCATCCGCGCCACCAGGCTCATCTCCCCGCCCTTCAGCCCACGGGGGTAGCCGGAACCGTCCATCTTCTCGTGGTGGCCGCCGGCGATCTCCGGCACGGCCCGCAGATGCCGCGGGAAGGGCAATTCGGAGAGCATGCGGATGGTGTAGACGATGTGCTCGTTGATTTTGTAGCGATCCTCGTCCGTGAGGGTGCCCCGGGTGATGGAGAGATTGGTCAGCTCGCCCCGGTTGTAGAGCAGCGCCGGTACCTTGAGGCGGAAGCCCCACGGGTTGTCCGCCGGCAGCAGGTCCATCGCACCCCGTTCATAGCGGTGCTCGGGCTTGTCGGCCAGCAGTGGCTCGGTGACCGGCAGGCGCACGGGCCCCGCATCGGCGCGGCGGCGCCGCTCTTCCGGCGACAGGCCGAGGCGATCGTCCAGGGTGCGCAGCCAGGTGCGCCGGGCGATCTGCTGCAGGCGTGCCACATCCTCCGGTGCCATGGACTCCGCCCCCTCGTTGCAGGCCGCAACGAAGGCGAACTCCCGGTCCAGCGCCGCGTGGGTCTCCACCAGCCGACCCTTGGCGGCGGCCTCGTCGGCGCCTTCCGCGCGCGCCTGCCAGTAGGCGATGGTCGCGTCACGCTTGAGCACCTCGAAGCGCATGCGGATCTCGTGGATGCGGTCGTACAGGGTCTCCAGCTTGGTGGCCTTGTCCACCACGTACTCGGGGGTGGTGACCTTGCCGCAATCGTGCAGCCACGCGGCGATATGCACCGCCTCCCAGTCCTCCTCGCCCAGCCGGAAATCGCGAAAAGGTCCGTCCGCGCTGTTACAGGCGGCCTGGGCAAGCATCTTGGTGAGCTCCGGCACGCGGGCGCAGTGACCGCCGGTGTAGGGACTCTTCGCATCAATGGCGCCGGCGATGAGCTGGATGAAGGCCTCGAACAGCTCCTTCTGGGCGCGGATCAGGGCCCGCGTCTCGACCGACATGGCCGCCGAACCGGACAGGGCTTCGACGAAATGCACCAGGTCCCGGTCCGGCGGCGCATCGAACCACAGCACCAGCAGCCCCAGGCGGGCCTGCTTGCGATCCGTCAGGGGAACGGCCAGGTAGGCCAGATCCTCGGCGCCGAGCAGTCCGAACAATGTCTGGCTAGCGGCGCCGGCAGCCGTCTGCAGGGTCAGGCGTCCCACGCCGGAGCGGGCCCCCGCCGGCACCAGACCCGCCATCGTCGCCCCCGCCGGAGCCTGCTCCAGCGGATGACTGGCACCGTCCGCGTCCCGCAGGACGACCGCATCGAGCGCCTCGCCGCCGTGGGCGGCCAGGTAGAGCACACCGGCGCGGGCCCCCACCACGGCCACGGTCTCATCCACCAGGCGCGGCAGCAGGCGCTCGAAACTGGATTCCTCGGCCATGGCCGAGGCGATGTCGAGGAAGCGCCGGATCGCCCCCTTCATGGAACCCAGATCGGTGGCCAGATTGTCCACCTCGCGCACCACCGAACGGGTCCGCACCGGGCTGGAGAAATCGAAACGCCGGATCGCCGCCGTCTCGCCGGCCAGGTCGCGGATCGGGCGCGACACCAGGCGCGCGGCCAGGTAGGTGAAGGGTAGCGCCAGCAGCATCACCAGCAGGGTGACGCTGATGGATTGATTGCGGATGCCGCGCGCCTCCACGAGCAGCTCCTCATCCGGAATCACCACGCCCAGGTACACCGGCTGTCCGCCCAGCCATTGCACCTGGGCGACGGCGCCGTGCCAGTCCCGCCCGGCCGCGCGGAAGCTGCCCAGGGGCTCGGTCTCGCCGTCTTGGGGCAGTCGCTGGGCCAGGGCCTTGAGCACGCCGCCGCCCAGCTCCGTCAGATCCGGCCGGCGCGCTTCGCCCGCCTGTGGAGGCGGAAGCCAGTCCTTGCCCGTATAGGCCAGCACGCCCAGGTCGCGGTCGAAGAGCACCAGCTGCGATCCCGGTGTGATGCGCTGGCGGCGCAGCGACTCGTCGAGGGTTTCCAGGCGGATGTCGGCCCCCACCACCGAGCGGCCCGTGTCCGTGTGACGGGCGACGGTGACGCCCAGCTTGCGGGTGGAGGCGAACAGGTAAGGCTCGGTCTGGATCGGCTCGGGGCCGGCCAGGGCCTGGCCGTACCAGCTCCGCCGGGTGGGGTCATAGGCGGTGCCGTAATCGGGGCGCGGGTCACTACGCAGGGTGGCAAGATCCTCATCGAGGAACACGAAGCGGCCGCTGCCGTGGTCGATGCTCTGCAGCAGGTAGGCGGCCCCCGGCGGCGCTCCCATCAAGTCCCGGTCGGAGCGGTTGGCCAGGCGCAGGAGCAGGAAGAAGTCCCGGTCCTCGTAGCCGATGTAGAAGGCCGAAGCGGACGGCGAGGCGAGCAGGGCCTCGCGGAAACTCGCCAGCTGCTCGCGGCGCGTCTCCAGGGTGCCCGCCCGAGTCACCGGCGAGCGAGCCAGCAGGCGCACCGAGGCCCCCACCGGCTTGAGCAGGGTTTCCGTCTCGGCGGCGATCTGCCGCGAGATGCGCCCCAGCAGATCGGCGGCGGCCCGCTCCATCATGTCGGCACTGCGGGTGTAGGACACCCACGCGATGCTGCCGCCGGCCATCAGCACCAGCAGGAAGAACAGCGTGGAAATGTGGATGTGCAGCGGCAGGCACCATCGTGCGCCGCGCCCCCTGGCCCCCTTGTCCGGCATCGTCTCCTCCTTCAGTGTCCCGCCAGGGCACGGCGGTATTCGCCCGGCCGGGCGCCGGTCCATTTTTTGAACGCCCGGTGAAAGGCGCTTGCCTCCGCGAAGCCCAGTTCATGGGCGATATCCAGCACCGATTTGTCCGAGTGGCTGAGCTGGCTGATCGCCAGGTCGCAGCGCAGATCATCCTTGATGGACTGGTAGGACTGCCCCTCGTCCGTCAGGTGGCGCCGCAGGGACGAGGCGGAGCTGTGCAGCTGGCGCGCGAGGGTGTCGAAATCCGGCCAGGCCTCCGGCGGCAGGCGCCGTAGCAGGCGCCGGATGCGCGCCGTGAGGCCTTCGCTGTTGCGGTACTTGACCAGGAAGTTGGCCGGAGCGCTGCGCAGGAAGACCTTGGCCGTGCGCTCGTTCTGCACATTGGCCATGTCCAGGTAGTCCGCCGGAAAGACGATGGCGGTCTCCGCCTGGTCAAAACGCAGGTCGGGCGAAAAGAGCACCCGCCATTCGCCGCTGAACGCCGGCTCGGCGCAGCGGAAGCGGGCTTCCTGCAGCGGGATGCGCCGCCCGATCAGCCAGCAGGCGAGGCCGTGCAGGATGATCAGATAGGTGCCGTAGGCAAAGGCCCGGCGGGGGGCGCTGCAGCGGTCGGCAATCACGAGGTACGCCCGGTCGCCGTCGCGCACCAGCGTCCCGGACAGGTCGTCGAGCACCAGCCGCAGGAAACGCAGGGCGCGGCGCAGGGCTTTTTCAAGGGTCTCGCAGTGGATCAGCGCATGACACAGCAGGGTAAAGCTGCCCACCCGCATCGGGTGACTGTCCATCCCGAAGAATTCGTCGTCGAGGGCCTGGGCGATGAGGTGCCACAGGGCGCCGAAGTGGGCCGAGGACACCCGCGCCTGGGGCGCGTTGAGGAGTTCCGGCGAAATACCGGCCCGATTGAGCAGATCCTCCGCATCGAGCCCGCGCTGGACCACCCCTTCCAGCGCCTCCTGGACGAAATGGATGGAGATGGTGCCCTTGTCGGGTGGCGGCGCGTTCATCGGGCGTTTGCAACTGGCATGGAGGATCGGCGCAGCGAGGATACCACCCACCAACACCAGTGCGCAGGCAACCACCGCCCGCCCGGCCGGGGGTATGGCAAATCCCACCATTCACATTGACCGATTTCGGCATGGAAGCCGACCGGGCGAGCCCCTAGACTGGCGCTCGCATCGTCACCGGGTCTGCAGCCTCGACCCGACAATCCACAAGACCGAAGAGGAGAAAATGCATGGAGATCCAAAATAACGTATTCGTGGTCACCGGCGGCGGTTCCGGCCTGGGCGCCGCCACTGCCCGCCAGATCGTCGCCCGGGGCGGCAAGGTGGTGCTGGCCGACGTCAACGCCCAGGCGGGCGAAGCCCTCGCCGCCGAGCTGGGCGCCGCCGCCCGCTTCGTGGCCACCGATGTGACCGACGAGGCCAGCGCCCAGGCCGCCTTTGCCGCCGCCACCGCGATGGGCCCCCTGCGCGGTCTGGTGAACTGCGCCGGCGTGGCCCCGGCCGAAAAGGTCGTCGGCAAGGAAGGCGCCCACAAGCTGGCGTCCTTCACCCGCACCATCACCATCAACCTGATCGGCAGCTTCAACATGATCCGCCTCGCCGCGGAGATCATGAGCAAGAGCGAGCCCGACGAGGGCGGCGAGCGCGGCGTGATCGTGTCCACCGCCTCGGTGGCGGCCTTCGACGGCCAGCTCGGCCAGGCTGCCTACGCCGCGTCCAAGGGCGGCGTGGTGGCGATGACCCTGCCCATCGCCCGCGAACTGTCCCGCGCCGGCATCCGCGTCATGACCATCGCCCCGGGCATCATGGAAACCCCGATGCTGCTGGGCATGCCCGCCGACGTCCAGGACGCCCTCGGCAAGATGGTCCCCTTCCCCTCGCGCATGGGCAAGCCGGCCGAATTCGCCGCACTGGTGGAGCACATCCTCGGCAACCGCTACCTCAACGGCGAGGTGATCCGCCTCGACGGCGCCATCCGCATGGCCGCCAAGTGACGCGCCCCGGCGCATCGCGATCCCATCCCCTCCCGAATTGAGAAAGGTCATCCCCATGAGCACCGCCAACGACCCCGTCGTCATCGTCTCCGCCGCCCGCACCCCGATGGGGGGCTTCCAGGGCGATTTCTCCAGCCTCACCGCCGCCCAGCTGGGCAGCGTCGCCATCAAGGCCGCCGTCCAGCGCGCCGGCATCTCCGCCGAAGCGGTCGAGGAAGTCATCTTTGGCTGCGTGCTGCCCGCCGGTCAGGGCCAGGCCCCAGCGCGCCAGGCCGCCCTGGGCGCAGGCCTGTCCCTGTCGGCCGGCTGTACCACCATCAACAAGATGTGCGGCTCCGGCATGAAGGCCACCATGCTCGCCCATGACCTGCTCCTCGCCGGTACCAACGAGGTCATGGTCGCCGGCGGCATGGAGTCCATGACCAACGCGCCCTATGTGCTGCCCAAGGCCCGCGGCGGCTACCGCCTGGGCCACGGCCAGATCTTCGATCACATGTTCCTCGACGGCCTCGAAGACGCCTACGAGAAGGGCCGCCTGATGGGCACCTTCGCCGAGGACTGCGCCGGCCTCTACCAATTCACCCGCGAGCAGCAGGACGCCTACGCCGTGGCCTCCCTCACCCGCGCCCAGGCCGCCATCCGCGACGGCGCCTTCGCCTGGGAAATCGAGCCCGTCACCCTGGCCGGCAGGAAGGGCGAAATCCTGATCAAGGATGACGAACAGCCGCCCAAGGCCAACCTGGAAAAGATCCCCAGCCTCAAGCCCGCCTTCCGCAAGGACGGCACCGTGACGCCGGCCAACTCCAGCTCCATCTCCGACGGCGCCGCCGCCCTGGTGCTGATGCGCGCCTCCAGCGCCGAGCGGATGGGTCTCAAGCCCCTCGCACGGATCGTGGCCCACACCACCCACGCCCACCAGCCCAGCCTGTTCGCCACCGCCCCGGTCGGCGCCATGCAGAAGCTGCTGGCAAAGACCGGGTGGAGCGTGGCCGATGTGGATCTGTGGGAGATCAACGAAGCCTTCGCCGTCGTCGCCATGGCCGCGATCCATGACCTGCAGCTGGACCACGCCAAGGTGAACGTCCACGGCGGCGCCTGCGCCCTCGGCCACCCCATCGGCGCCTCGGGCGCACGGATCCTCGTCACCCTGCTCGGCGCCCTGCGCAAGACCGGCGGCAAGCGCGGCGTGGCGAGTCTGTGCATCGGCGGCGGCGAAGCCACGGCCCTGGCGCTGGAAATGCTGTAAGGCAGGCAGCCTCCGACGTCGGGTTACGCCCTGCGGGCGAACCCGACCTACAGGATCGCAGCGCCCAGCCAGCAACGGCTCGGTGCCCGGCCAAAGCCCGTCTGAACCGCCGGGCGGCTCAGCAACCGGCGGGGATTTCCGGCGCAGCTGTCTGAGCCCGGAGGACGAGTTCTGCGCCGGCCGCCTGTTGTGAGCCGCGCAGGGGAGTCAGCCGTAGGCCGACCCGTGAAGCCGGGGCGAGACCCGGCCAACGCAACACCCGACAACGGAAAGCCGTCCTGCAAGGGCGCGCCAGCGAACCGCCAGCCCGCTCAAACGGCCCCACGAACAACGCAAGAGACACCAAAGGAAACCACACCATGATCCTCACCCAAGAACAGGAAATGATCCGCGACTCCATGCGCGCCTTCTCCCAGGAGCGCCTCGCCCCCTTCGCCGGCGAATGGGACAAGCACCACACCTTCCCCGCCCAGGCCCTCAAGGAGCTGGGTGAACTGGGCGCCCTGGGCATGGTGGTGCCCGAGGAATGGGGCGGCGCCGGCATGGACTACATGAGCCTGGTGCTCACCCTGGAGGAGATCGCCGCCGGCGACGGCGCCACCTCCACCATCGTTTCGGTGCAGAACTCCCTGGCCTGCGGCATCACCATGAAGTACGGCACCGACGCCCAGAAGGAAGAGTGGCTCAAGCCCCTGGCCCGTGGCGAGAAGCTCGGCTGCTTCTGCCTCACCGAGCCCCACACCGGCTCCGACGCCGCCGCCATCACCACCCGCGCCGAAAAGGACGGTGACCACTTCGTGCTGAACGGCGTCAAGCAGTTCATCACCACCGGCAAGCACGCCCACATGGCCATCGTCTTCGCCGTCACCGACAAGGCCGCCGGCAAGAAGGGCATCTCCTGCTTCCTGGTGCCCACCGCCACGCCGGGCTTCATCGTCGGCCGCACCGAGGAGAAGATGGGTCAGCACGCCTCCGACACCGTGCAGATCATCTTCGAGAACTGCCGCGTGCCAGCCTCCTCCCTGCTTGGCAAGGAAGGCGAAGGCTACAGGATCGCCCTGTCCAACCTGGAAGCCGGGCGCATCGGCATCGCCGCCCAGAGCATCGGCATGGCCCGCGCCGCCTTCGAAGCCGCCGTGCGCTACGCCCGCGAGCGGGTGACCTTCGGCGTGCCCATCATCGAGCACCAGGCGGTGAACTTCAAACTGGCGGACATGAACACCCTGCTCGACGCCGCCCGCCTGATGGTGTGGCGCGCCGCCCAGCTCAAGGACGCCGGCAAGCCCTGCCTGAAGGAAGCTTCCATGGCCAAGATGTTCGCCTCCGAGGCCGCCGAAAAGATCGCCTCCGACGCCATCCAGATCCACGGCGGCGTCGGCTACACCAGCGACTTCCCGGTGGAGCGCATCTACCGCGACGTGCGCATCTGCCAGATCTACGAAGGCGCCAACGACATCCAGCGGCTCGTGATCGGCCGCTCCATCGCCGCCGAGTAAACGGCGCGCCGGGCGACTGCGCGGCCCGAGCTTGCGATTCCGGTACGCGCCGTACGCGAGTACGACTGCGTTCCTCGTCGCAACCTCGGACCGCTCGCAACGCCCTGCGCACCCTTTACGATGCGAGCGTTGTCGGGGCGAACATCATTCGCCCCAGCCCCGAAGCGGCCCGACCTCCGGCTAAAGCCCGTCTGAAGCGCCACGCAGCGGAGCAGTGGGCGGGGCCTTCCGGCGCGGCTGTCCGAGCTGGCAACGCTGGCGAGTTCCGCGCCGGGCGCCGGGGCGAGACCCGGCCAAGCCGCGCAAAACGGGCGCCGCCGGCTCAAGCGAAACAAGAACAAAAAACCAAGGAGACAACACCGATGGGCCCCCTCCACGGCATCAAAGTCATCGAATTCGCCGCCCTCGGCCCCTGCCCGATGGCCGCCATGATCCTGGCCGACCTGGGCGCCGAGGTCGTGCGCATCGAGCGCAAGCCCGCGCCGGGCGCCAAGCCGGCTTCTGACCTGTTCGACCCGGCCATCGACATCCTCAACCGCAGCCGCCGTGTCGTCACCCTCGACCTGAAGAAGCCCGAAGCCCTCGCCGCCGCCCGACAGCTCATCGCCGGCGCCGATGTCCTCGTGGAGGGCTTCCGCCCCGGCGTGATGGAACGCCTGGGCCTGGGCCCGGACGAGACCCTCGCGGCCAATCCGCGCCTCGTCTATGGGCGCATGACCGGCTGGGGGCAGCACGGCCCCCTCGCCCAGGCCGCCGGTCACGACATCAACTACCTGTCCCTGTCCGGCGCCCTGCACGCCATCGGCGAACCCGGCGGCAAGCCCGTGGTGCCCCTCAACCTGGTGGCGGACTGCGGCGGCGGCGCCATGCTGCTGGTGGTGGGCGTCCTCGCGGCGGTGCTGGAAGCCCGCCAGTCGGGCCGTGGTCAGGTGGTGGACGCGGCCATGACCGACGGCTCGGCCCTGCTCATGACCATGATGTACACCTTCAAGGCCATGGGCCAATGGACGCAGGCGCGGGGCAGCAACCTGCTGGACGGCGGCGCCCCCTTCTACGACACCTACCGCTGCGCCGACGGCAAATACCTGTCCATTGGCCCCATCGAGCCACCCTTCTACGCCCTGTTCCTGGAAAAGGCCGGCCTCACCGATCCCGACTTCCGGCAGCAATGGGACCGGGCGCGCTGGCCCGAACTCAAGCAGCGCGTGGCCGCGCATCTCGCCACCCGCCCGCGGGATGCCTGGTGCGCCCTGCTGGAAGGCACCGACGCCTGCGTCGCGCCGGTGCTGGACATGGACGAAGCGCCCGCCCACCCGCACAATCGGGCCCGCGGCACCTTCATCGAGGTGAACGGCGTCGTCCAGCCCGCCCCGGCGCCGCGCTTCAGCCGCAGCACCCCCGCCGCACCCACACCGCCCACGCCGGGCGCTCCCGGCGAGGATGTACTCGCCGACTGGGGCCTGAGCCCGGACGCCATCGCCACCCTCAAGGCCGTCGGCGGCCTGTGATCCGAATCCACCCAAGGAGAACCCATGAGCTACGAAAACATCCTCAGCGAAGTCCGCGGCAAGGTCGGCCTCATCACCCTCCACCGCCCCAAGGCCCTCAACGCCCTCAACGACGACCTGGTGAATGAAGTCCGCCAGGCCCTCGACGCCTTCGAGGCCGACGAGGGCATCGGCTGCATCGTCATCACCGGCTCCGAGAAGGCCTTCGCCGCCGGCGCCGACATCGGCGCGATGGCGAGCTACTCCTACATGGACGCCTACAAGGGCGACTACATCACCCGCAACTGGGAACGGGTCAAGACCTGCCGCAAGCCCGTCATCGCCGCGGTGGCCGGCTACGCCCTGGGCGGCGGCTGCGAGCTGGCGATGATGTGCGACATGATCTTCGCCGCCGACACCGCCAGGTTCGGCCAGCCCGAGATCAAGCTCGGCACCCTGCCCGGCGCCGGCGGCACCCAGCGCCTGCCCCGTGCCGTGGGCAAGGCCAAGGCCATGGACCTGTGTCTCACGGCCCGCCTGATGGACGCCGCCGAAGCGGAAAAGGCCGGCCTGGTGGCCCGCGTCATCCCTGCCGACAGGCTGCTGGAGGAAACCCTTGCTGCAGCCGAGCAGATCGCCGGCTATTCCCTGCCGGTGGTCATGATGATCAAGGAATCCATCAACCGCGCCTACGAGTCCGCCCTCAACGAAGGCCTGCTCTTCGAGCGCCGCCTGTTCCACGCGAGCTTCGGCCTGGAAGATCAGAAGGAAGGCATGGCCGCCTTCGTCGAAAAGCGCAAGGCGGACTTCAAGAACCGCTGAGCGGGACGCGCGTCCCGACGCCACGGGGGCTGCGGCCCCCGTTTTCGTGAACGCCGCCCACCGCGGCGGGCGGCACACGTCGCGTTCGGAAATCCGGACGCCTCACCCTTCAGCCACGCCGACGCCCGGTGAGCATCGCCCGCAGCAGGCTCTCCCCCTGCAGGCGGCTCACCAGCGCCACCGCCATCAGGTGCAGGGCGACACAGGCCATCAGCCCGTCCGCCAGCGCCTCGTGGAGTTCGATGAGCCCGTCGTCGCCCCAGAAGGCGTCAAGCCGGCTCATCCAGCCGGTCAAGCCGAGCGCCAGGACCAGCGCCCACATCAGGTAGGCGGCCCACTGACCGAGCGGGTTGTGTCCCGCCACGGGGCTCAGGTGCCCACGCCCCATCTCCCGCAGGTGGACACCGATCGCCGTCAAGCCCGGACGGGACAGGGCCGCAGGATCGCCCGCCGGCATGCATGCCCCGTAGGCGAGGCGCAGCAGCACCAGGGCGACGGCCCCATATCCCGTGGCGCGATGCAGGGGCCCCGTCTCGTTGAACAGATCGAACAGCACTGCCGCCGCCACGCCCCAGTGGGTCAGGCGCACCAGTCGGCTCCACACCATCGGACCGACAGCCATCGCGGCGACCCGCTTATTCGATCTCGGCCTTCACGATGGCAAGGGTCTTGGTGTCGAAGTAGATCTCCACCTTCTTGCCTTCCCGGTTCTTGCCGTAGATCTCGTAGCAGTTGCCGTCCACCTTGAACTTGCGGATCTGGTAGCCCTCGGCCACCAGGCGGGCCTTGGCATTCTCCTCGGACATCCATTCCGACTTGGGATGCGCTTCACAGCGGGCACCCGCGAAGGCAGCGAGCGGGGAGAGGGTCAGGATGGCAAGGATCAGGGCACGCATGGAAGCTCCTATCAAGCAATGAAGTGAAGTGGGTTGGCGGTCAGCCTACACAAAACGATAACGATTCTCAATACCAAATTCACCATCGGATTTCCGAACACCCCGCGGACCGCCATCCGGATTCCCGAACAGGCACGCCCGCGCGCTTCAAAAATTTCATATTAAATCATCTACTTGCCGCACCCGCTCGGTCACCGGCCGCATGGCACGCCGTCTGCAATACAAAGCGCGTGTTCAGCCCCCTTCCCATTCGCCGGAGACGACCCATGCGCACTCGCTGTTCCCTCGCCGCTCCTTCCCTGGCCATCGCCCTTGCGGTGGCCGCCCTGGCCCAGCCCGCCGCCGCCCAGGAAGTGCCCACCCTCGCCAAGATCA
>DAOQMM010000012.1:0-50419 GCA_035335645.1 Rhodocyclaceae bacterium
CCACGGTCCAGAACGATCAACGCGTGATTGAAGTCTATCTGGGGCGCTGAGATGCAACGACCCCCACGCTCACTTTGTTCGCGGAGGGGTGGCCTAGCATGGCCACCCCGTTCGACAGGCTCGGCGCAGTGCGCCGAGAAACCCCTGTCTCACCCCCCCACGGCAACGCAGGCCTCCCTTGGGACGGCCCAGCGGGAGGCCTGAGATGCTGACTGTAGATTCCCTCAACCAGTATTACGGCGGCAGCCACATCCTGCGCGGCCTGTCCTTCACCGCCGAACCCGGCCAGGTGACCACCCTGCTGGGTCGCAACGGTGTGGGCAAGACCACGCTGCTCAAGAGCCTGATGGGCCTGGTGCCGACCCGCAGCGGCAGCGTCACCTTCGGCGGGCAGGACCTCACCCACGCGCCGCCCCACCAGCGCGTGCGCGCCGGCATCGGCTACGTGCCCCAGGGGCGCGAGATCTTCCCGCGCCTCACCGTGGAGGAGAACCTCCTCATGGGCCTCGCCACGAAGCCCGGCGGCACGAAGATCCCCGAGCGCATCTTCGACATGTTCCCGGTGCTGCGGCAGATGCTCCACCGCCGCGGCGGCGACCTCTCCGGTGGCCAGCAGCAGCAGCTCGCCATCGGCCGCGCCCTCGCCATGGGGCCCAGGCTGCTGATCCTCGACGAGCCCACCGAAGGCATCCAGCCGTCGATCATCAAGGACATCGAGCGGGCCATCCGCATGCTCGCCCAGACCGGCGAGATGGCGATCCTGCTGGTGGAACAGTACTACGACTTCGCCGAATCCCTCGCCGACCAGTACCTGCTGATGGAGCGGGGCGAGTTCATCCTGCGGGGGAAGGGCGCGGACATGCAGAAGGACGGCGTGCGGGAGGCCTTGTCCCTATAATCGCGGCGATGAAACCCGTCGAAGCGCCCCTGGCCCACGGCTGGCACGCCACCCTGTCTCTCGGCTTCAGCCGCCGGGAGACGGGCACCGTGCTGTCCGACAACCGCCATCGCGGTCCCCTGCGGGTGCAGAAGGCCCTCTACCCGGAAGGCCCGGCGGTGTGTCAGACCATCCTGCTGCACCCGCCCGCCGGCATTGCGGGCGGCGATCACCTGCACATCGGCGTCGAGGCCGGCCCCGGCAGCATCGCCCAACTCACCACCCCCGGCGCCGGCAAGTGGTATCGCTCGGCGGGCCCCGAGGCCTCCCAGCGGCTCGATTTCCACGTGGCCGACGGTGCCGCGCTGGAATGGCTGCCCCAGGAGACCATCGTCTTCGACGGCGCCCGCGCCCGCATGGAGACCCGCGTGCAGCTCTCCGGCAACGCCCGCTACCTGGGCTGGGACATCCTCTGCCCCGGCCGCGCCGCCGCCGGCGAACGCTTCCGCCAGGGCCGCATCGACCTGCACACGCGCATCGAGCGGGACGGCCGGCCCCTGTGGCTGGAGCGCGGCGGCCTGCTCGGCGACGACCCGATGTTCGCCAGCCCCGCCGGCTGGGACGGTGCCGGCGTGTGCGCCACCCTGCTCGCCACCGGCCCGGTGGACGCCGACCTCCTCGCCGCCTGCCGTGCCGTGGCGCCGGCCGACGGCGCGCGCCATGCCGTGACCGTCCTGCCCGGCCTGCTGGTCGCCCGCTACCTGGGCGACGCCAGCGAAGCCGCCCGCCACTGGTGCGCCGCCCTGTGGGCCGTGCTGCGCCCTGCCCTGCTCGGCCGCCCCGCCGTGCCGCCCCGCATCTGGAACACCTGAAGCCCGGAGATTTCCATGGAACTCACCCCCCGCGAGAAGGACAAGCTGCTGATCTTCACCGCCGGCCTGCTGGCCGAGCGGCGCAAGGCCCGCGGCCTCAAGCTGAACTACCCGGAAGCCGTCGCCCTGATCACCTGCGCCATCCTCGAAGGTGCCCGCGACGGGCGCAGCGTGGCCGAGCTGATGAGCGAGGGCACCAAAGTGCTGACCCGCGCCGACGTCATGGACGGCGTGGCCGAGATGATCCCCGACATCCAGGTGGAAGCCACCTTCCCCGACGGCACCAAGCTGGTGACGGTCCATCACCCCATTGTGTGAGGCGCAGACGATGATCCCCGGAGAACTCCTCGCCGAACCCGGCGAACTCGAACTCAACGCCGGCCGCCCGACGATCACCCTGGTGGTAGCCAACACCGGCGACCGCCCGATCCAGGTCGGCTCCCACTATCACTTTTACGAGACCAACGCCGGCCTCAGCTTCGACCGGGAAGCCGCCCGCGGTTACCGCCTCGACATCGCCGCCGGCACCGCCGTGCGCTTCGAGCCGGGCCAGACGCGCACCGTGCAGTTGGTCGCCCTGGCGGGTGACAGGAAGGTTTATGGCTTCCGCGGCCTCGTTCAAGGAGCCCTGTAATGGCGAACACGATTTCCCGTCAGGCCTATGCCGAAATGTTCGGCCCCACCACCGGCGACCGCCTGCGTCTGGCCGATACCGAGCTGATCATCGAGGTCGAGAAGGACTACACGCTCTACGGCGAGGAAGTGAAATTCGGCGGCGGCAAGGTGATCCGCGACGGCATGGGCCAGAGCCAGCGCGTGTCGACGGAAACCGTCGACACCGTGATCACCAACGCGCTGATCGTCGATGCCGTCACCGGCATCGTCAAGGCCGACATCGGCCTCAAGGACGGGCGTATCGCCGCCATCGGCAAGGCCGGCAACCCGGACATCCAGCCGGGTGTCACGATTGTCGTCGGCCCCGGCACCGAGGTCATCGCCGGCGAAGGCATGATCGTCACGGCCGGCGGCATCGACAGCCACATCCACTTCATCTGCCCGCAGCAGATCGAGGAGGCGCTCAATTCCGGCGTCACCACCATGATCGGCGGCGGCACCGGCCCGGCCACCGGCACGTTTGCCACCACCTGCACGCCGGGGCCGTGGCACATCCACCGCATGCTGGAAGCGGCTGACGCCTTCCCGATGAATCTCGGCTTCCTCGGCAAGGGCAACGCCAGCCTGCCGGAAGCGCTGCGCGAGCAGGTCGAAGCCGGCGTCATCGGTCTCAAGCTGCACGAGGACTGGGGCACCACGCCGGCAGCCATCGACTGCTGCCTGTCGGTCGCCGACGAGATGGACGTGCAGGTCGCCATCCACACCGACACGCTCAACGAATCCGGCTTCGTCGAGGCGACGATTGACGCCTTCAAGGGCCGCACCATCCACACCTTCCACACCGAAGGCGCCGGCGGCGGCCACGCGCCGGACATCATCAAGGCGGCCGGGCTGCCCAACGTGCTGCCCAGCTCCACCAACCCGACCATGCCTTACACGGTGAACACCATCGACGAGCATCTCGACATGCTGATGGTGTGCCACCACCTGGATCCGGCCATCGCCGAGGACATCGCTTTTGCCGAATCGCGCATCCGCCGCGAGACCATCGCAGCCGAAGACATCCTCCACGACCTGGGCGTGTTCTCGATGATGTCGTCGGATTCCCAGGCCATGGGCCGCGTCGGCGAGGTGATCATCCGCACCTGGCAGGCCGCCCACAAGATGAAGGTCCAGCGCGGCACGCTGCCCGAGGACTGCACGCGCCACGACAACTTCCGCGTCAAGCGCTACATCGCCAAATACACGATCAACCCGGCCCTGACCCACGGCATCGCCCACACCGTCGGCTCCGTCGAAGTGGGCAAGCTGGCCGACCTGGTGCTGTGGCGACCGGCCTTCTTCGGTGTCAAACCGTCGCTGATCCTGAAGGGCGGCATGATCGCAGCCGCCGCCATGGGCGACCCGAACGCGTCCATCCCGACGCCCCAGCCCGTGCATTACCGGCCCATGTTCGGCAGCTTCGGCAAGGCGCTGAAGACCTCGGTGACCTTCGTGTCCCAGGCCGCGTTGAAGAACCCCGCCGTTGCCGCCCTGGGCCTGAGCAAGCCGCTGGTGGCCGTCTCCGGCACCCGCACGCTGAGCAAGGCCGACATGGTGCATAACGGCGCCACGCCCGAGATCACCGTCGATCCCGAAACCTATGTGGTGAAGGCCGACGGTGTGCATCTGGTGTGCGAACCGGCCACCGAGCTGCCCCTGGCGCAGCGTTACTTCCTGTTCTGAAGCCGTCCGCGCCATGACCGACCCGATCGCCCGCCTCGCCAACCTGGGACCGAAGTCCTCGGCCATGCTGGCGGCGGCGGGCATCGCCACTGTAGAGGATCTGCGCGCCCTCGGCGCGGTGGCAGCCTACGCCCGCGTCAAGGCCCGCGACCCGCACGCCAGCCTCAACCTGCTGTGGGCCCTCGAAGGCGCCCTCAGTGGCCTGCCCTGGCAGACCGTGGCGCGGGAACACCGCACCAGCCTCCTGCTGGCCCTGGAAACCTGTCAAACATCGCCCGCCCCCGAATGCTGAACCTCACGCAACGCACGAACGCCCCCGCCACCGATGCCGTGGCCCTCGCCTACGACGACCGCAAACGCAGCCGCCTCAAGGTGACGCTCGCCTCCGGCCGCGAGGCCGGCATCTTTCTCGAGCGGGGCGAGCACCTCCAGGGCGGCGACCGCCTGGCCGGCGACGACGGCGCCACCGTCGTGGAGATCCTCGCCGCGCCGGAGCAGCTCATCGAAGCCGAGGCCGGGACGCCCCTGCTCTTCGCCCGCGCCGCCTATCACCTGGGCAACCGCCACGTGCCGGTGCAGCTCCTGCCCACCGCCAGCGGCGGCGTACTGCGCTTCCAGACCGACCACGTGCTGGCCGAGATGGTGAAGGGCCTGGGCTGTACCGTGGCCGAGACCGACGCCCCCTTCCAGCCCGAGGCCGGCGCTTACGGCGCCCACGGCGGCCATCAGCATCCCTACCATCCCGGCGAGGCGGGCGCCGCCGGGCAGGCCGACCTCCACGACCCCGGCCACGGCCCGCACCGCTCCGTCCCAAAGATCCACCAGTTCCGGGCCCGCTGAGCATGCCCTACGTCAACGTCCAGATCACCCGCGGCGCCACGCGGGAACAGAAGGCCGAGATCGTGCGCGACATCACCGCCACCCTGGTGCGCGTCCTCGGCAAGCGGCCGGAGCACACCCACGTCGTCCTCCAGGAGATCGCCGAGGAGGACTGGGGCTACGCCGGTCTGCTCACCGACGAGTGGAAACGTCAGCAGGGAGGCGCCTGATGCGCACCGGTACCCTGCTGCGTCAAACGCCGCTCCTCGTCGCCCTGCTCGCCAGTTCCGCGCCGGGTGCCGCCGTGACACCCGCCTACCGCGGTCCGGACCTCAGCGGCACCTATGTCTGCACCGGCCACGACCATCAGGACGGACCCTATACCGGCACGGTGACCCTCGCCCTGCTGCGCACGCGCAGCACCGGCGCCCAGGCCAGCTACGACTTCCGCCTCGACGTGCCCGGTTACGGCAGCTATCCCGGCCACGCCGCGGCCCAGGGGCGCCACATGGCCATCAGCTTCGCCAACACCGACCCGACGACCCACGACTACGGCACCGGCATCGCCCGCTTCCACCGCCAGCATGGCAAATGGGCCTTCGACAAGTTCTACCATGAGCCCGAATACAAGGGCGGCAACTTCGGCACCGAGCACTGCGTGCAGCGCTGAGATGGAACGCCCGCCCCCCTCACTCCGTTCGCTGTCCCCCTGTGCAGGTGCAAGCCTCCCTTCGAACGGCCCGTCAGGCGGCTTGAGATGAACGACACCCTGGCCCTCGCCCGCCTCCTGCAACTGGCCAGCCCGGCCCTGCCGGTGGGCGCCTACACCTATTCCCAGGGCCTCGAGTGGGCGGTGGAATCCGGCGTCATCCGTGACGAAGCCGGCGCCGCGCGCTGGATCGGCGATCTGCTGGCCCACGCCATCGGCCGCTTCGAGGCCCCGCTGCTGGCCCGCCAGATGCAGGCCTGGCGCGACACCGATCACACCGAAGTCCTGCGCCTCGACGCGGATTTCCTGGCCAGCCGTGAAAGCGCCGAGCTGCGCGCCGAGACGGCCCAGATGGGCTTCTCCCTGCGCCGCCTGCTGCGCGACCTGCGGGACGAGGGCCTGGCGCCGGTGGCGTTGGTGGTCGATCCCCTGGCCGAAGTGGCCTTTCCCACGGTGTGGAGCGGCATCGCCGCCACCTGGGGCATCGCGCCCCACGCGGCCGTCGTCGCCTACCTGTGGTCCTGGGCCGAAAACCAGGTGATGGCCGCCCTCAAGGCGGTGCCCCTGGGGCAGGCCGCCGGCCAGCGCCTGCTCGCCACTCTGGGCACGCGCCTGCCCGCTTTGGCTGACGCGGCCCTCGATTTGCCCGAGGCCGCCTGGAGCAACTTCACGCCGGCCTTCGCCCTCGCCTGCGCCCGTCACGAAACCCAGTATTCCCGACTCTTCAGATCCTGACCATGACCCAGCAAGCCCTCCGCGTCGGCATCGGTGGCCCCGTCGGCTCCGGCAAGACCGCCCTCACCCTCGCCCTGTGCCAGGCCCTGCGCGAGCAGATCGACATGGCTGTCGTCACCAACGACATCTACACCGCCGAGGACGCCCAGTTCCTCGTCCGCCACGCCGCCCTGCCGCCCGAGCGCATCATCGGCGTGGAGACCGGCGGCTGTCCCCACACCGCCATCCGCGAGGACGCCTCCATCAACCTGGAGGCCGTGGACCGCCTCCAGCGCGCCTTCCCGGATCTGCGCCTGATCCTCGTGGAGTCCGGCGGCGACAATCTGGCGGCCACCTTCTCGCCGGAACTCTCCGACCTCACCCTCTACGTCATCGACGTGGCCGCCGGCGAGAAGATCCCCCGCAAAGGCGGGCCGGGCATCACCAAGTCCGATCTGCTGGTCATCAACAAGATCGATCTGGCCCCTCTGGTCGGCGCCTCCCTCGATGTGATGGCCCACGACGCCCGCGCCCAGCGCGGCGAACGGCCCTTCGTCTTCACCAACCTGAAGAGCGGCGAAGGGCTTGACATCGTCATCCGCTTCATCCGCGACCGCGGCATGCTCGATTGATATCGGGCCGCCGGGCGTGACCGACATCGTCCACCCGCCCGGCGGCCCCACGAGCGCGGGGAAGTTCATTACAATGGATGACTGGTCCCGTCATATCCCTGTCAATGAGCGCCAGCAGCCCTTCCCTCTCCGAACGCTCGGCCCCGATTCTGGATTGGCTCGCCTCCGAGACGTCGGAGGACACCGATCTCGAAATCTCCGCCCTGGTCCGTCACCTGGAGGAGATGGCCGGGTCGGAAATCAACCGGAATCAGTTCTACCGCTGCCTTGAGCTGATCCACACCCGCAGCCTCGTGATCGCCGCCCAGATGCGGCAGCACCTGGCGACGGGCGCCCTGCCTCTGACCATCGGCCTGCACCGGTCCGCCACACGCATGATCGGCGCGCTCGGCAAGATCGTGGACGGCTACGAGCAACTGCTCGAAGAAACCCGCAACCGCCTCGTGCGCACCACCCGGCGCAACCCGGAAACGCTCAGCGCCAAGGCGCTGCGCCTGCTCGGCGAGCAGCTCACCCTCTCCCATCTGGCGGGCAGCGCAGCGCCCTTCGATTTCTGGCAGCGCGCCCACGCCCTCTTCCGCCTGTCGGGCCGCGATGCCCAGACCGGCGACGGCGCCGCCGAAGCGCCGGAAAGCGTCGCCACCGCCTACAAGTACCTGCTGTGCCTCGCCGCCACCCAACCCGAAGGGCTCACCGGACGGGAAATCTGCTGGCTGTCCGACTACATCGCCGAACACGCCAACGAGTGTCGCCTGCGGGACACGGCGCCCACTCGCAACCGGGCGGCATGGTACTGGATCGACCCGGACCAGAACGCCTCGCCGGTCTCGTTTTCGCGACGCGAACCGCCCCCGGTGGACGGACTGCTGTACTTCTCCGCCGAAGAGCTCGCCCGCGGGGCCACCGAACTGATCGACACCCTTGACGGTGACCAGGCGCCCACCCACGATCTGCCGGCCTGGCTGCGCCGGGGCGAGGCCGCCACCTTGCTGCGCCGCGTCCGGGAATACTGGGCCGCGCCGCCGCACCGGGCCCACACGCGGCGCCGCAACCAGTACCCCATCACCGTCTGCTGCGGCCTCGAATCCATCTGGAAAATGCTGCGGGCGCCAGCCGGTCCCCGCCAGAACCGCTTCTCCACCGAATGGATGGTGGTGAACGAAAGCCCCACCGGCTACGCCATCATGCAGGTCACCGGCGCCGCGGCCAATCTGGGGCCTGGCATCGCGCTGGCCCTGCGCCGCAGCGAAGACGAACAATGGACCATCTGCGTCGTGCGCTGGATCCGCACCGAGACCCCCGAGCAGGTGGAGCTCGGCCTGCAGGTCGTGGCCAACTCGGCCAAGCCCGTGACCGTGGGTTTCCGCAACAGCGCCAAGGCCCAGCCGATGAAACCTGCACTGGTGCTGCCGCCGCTGCCGGCCCTTGGCAAGGCCCAGTCCATCCTCGCGCCGGGCGGCACCTACACTGCGCGCCGCTTCATGCTGGTCTCCGACACCCAGCGCCTTTACGTGGCCCAGGGGCGCCTGCTGAGTCTCGACATGCAGACCGCCGCCGTCGAGCTGTTCCAGTACGAGATCGACCCTTATCCGCTCTGATCCTTCGCATCGCCGGCCTCGGCCAGGACGCTGAGCGGCAGTTCGCTCGCAACATTAAGGCGCGCCACCCAGGTCTCCCACAGGGGACGGATCTGCGCCTCCAGCGGCGTCGCCACCGCGTCTTTCCGCGGCACGCCATCCCACGCAAACAGCTGCGCCACCTCCGCCAGACTCACCGCATCGGCCGCCCGCGCCAGCAGCCAGCCCCCTTCATCGCTGCGGACCACGATGCGCGCCCGCTGGCAGCTTTCAAGCACCGCCCGCACCTCGTCGTGACCGGCCCGGGCCGTGCGCGCCAGATGCCCTACGTCGGGCGTGAGGCCGCGCCGCTGGGCCCGCACCAGCTGCCCCAGTACCAGCAGCGCGAGATACAAGGACCGCCCCGGGAACGCCGGCAGCATGCGTCCGAGCAGGGTGCGCTCGGGCAGCACGGCAGCCACCACGGCACCGAGCAGGATCACGATCCAGGACAGATACAGCCACATCAGGAAAATCGGCACCACGGCAAACGCCCCGTACACCAGCGTATAGCTGGTGAAATGGGTCAGATACAGCCCAAACAGGCGCTGCATGGAGACCAGCAGCAGCGCGGCCAGGAAGCCCGCCGCGAGCGCATCGACGGGGCGGACGGTGCAGTGGGGAACAATGTAATACACGGCGGCGAAAAGCCCGGTGAGCAGCGCCACCGGCATCAGGCGCAGGGCCACTGCCCCCAGCCACACCGGCTCCCCCACCAGATCGAGGGACAGGGACAGGACCGCAGAGGACGCAAACACACAACCTGCCAGGAAGACCGGTCCAACCGACAGGGCCGCCCAGTACACCGCGAAGCGCGTGGCCCAGCGGCGTGTACCGCGCACGTTCCAGATCTGGTTGATGGCCTGATCGATGGTCTTGATGAGCGACAGGGCCGTCACCACCAGCACCACCCCGCCGACGATGGTCAGATTGGTGGACTTCTGGCTGAACTGCACCGCATAGGCTGCAATTACCTTCCCCGCCTTGTCCGGCAGCAGGTTGTCCAGCAGGAAGCCCTTGAGTGCCTCGCTGAACTGGGTCGACTGGGGAAAGCGGCTGAAGGTCAGCACCACCAGGGTGACGAAGGGCACCAGCGAGAGCAGGGACGTGAAGGTCAGGCTGCCCGCCACCTGGGCACATCGCCCCTCATGGAAACGCCGCCAGACGGCCACGGCGAGATGGCGCGCAGCCTCGGCCGTCAATCGGCCCTCCCGCAAAGAATGGGTGTCAGTGATCATTTCCGTATAATGCCCTCCCCACGTCCGGGCCACAGCATGCACGAAATCCTCGTTCTCTATTACAGCCACCGGGGCGCCGTGCGCGCCCTGGCGGAACTCATCGCCCGCGGTATCGACGCCGTGCCCGGCGTGGCCGCGCGTCTGCGTACCGTGCCACGCGTCTCCACGGTCTGCGAAGCCACCGAAGGGGACATTCCCGAACGCGGCGCCCCCTACGTGGAGATCCGCGACCTGGAGGAATGCATCGGGCTCGCCCTGGGCAGCCCGTCGCGCTTCGGCAACATGGCGGCGCCGATGAAGTATTTTCTCGACGGCACGGCCGGTCCGTGGCTGTCCGGCGCCCTGGCGGGCAAGCCGGCCTGTGTATTCACCTCTTCCGCCAGCCCCCACGGCGGGCAGGAAAGCACCCTGCTGTCGATGATGATTCCCTTGCTCCACCACGGCCTGCTGCTGGTCGGCCTGCCCTTCTCCGAGCCCGACCTGACCCGCACCCGCACGGGTGGCTCTCCCTATGGCGCGACCCACGTCGCCGGCCCGGACGACTCCAACCCCATCAGCGACGAGGAAAAACGCCTGGCCGTCGCCCTCGGCCGCCGCCTCGCCGAAACTGCCCTCAAACTGGTCGCCCGATGAAACCGAAAACCCTGTCCCTGATCGCCAGCCTGACCCTTGTCACCCTGATCGCCCTGTGCCTGGCCTGGGAAACCGTGCTCGCGCCCGTGCGTCCAGGCGGTTCCTGGATGACCCTGAAGGTGCTGCCCCTGATGGCGGCACTGTTCGGCATCCTGCGCGGCACCCGTTACACCTATCAGTGGTCGTCGATGATGATCCTGCTGTACGTCACCGAAGGCGTGGTGCGCGCCAGCGACCCGGCGCCGGGCGGTCAGCTGGCGCTGGCCGAAGCCGTGCTGAGCATCGTGTTCTTCGTGGCCGTGGTGCTGTACGCACGCAACACGGCCCCGTCTCGCCTCGCCCGCGCCGCTCAGCAGGACGCCTGACCCGCAGCACCGGGCGGCGGACCCGGGCGCTGCTCAGACCTGCGGATTCAGCCGCTCCAGCTTGGCGTGGAGCTTGTTGAGGGCGTTGAGGTAGGCCTTCGCGGAGGCGACGATGATGTCCGTGTCGGCGCCCTGGCCGTTCACGATCTTGCCGTCCTTGGACAGACGCACGGTCACCTCGCCCTGGGCATCGGTGCCGGTGGTGATGGCGTTCACCGAGTACAGCAGGAGCTGGGTGCCGCTGTCGGCGATCACCTCGATGGCCTTGAAGGCCGCATCCACCGGCCCGGAGCCACAGGATTCGGAGTTGGCCTCCTTGCCGCCCACCGACAGGGTCAGCTTCGCGCAGGGCGTCTCGCCGGTTTCCGAGTGGAAGGATGAGGACACCAGACGGAAGTGCTCCTTGGGCTCATAGCTTTCATCGCTGAGCAAGGCCTGGAGGTCTTCGTCGTAGATCTCGTGCTTCTTGTCCGCCAGTTCCTTGAAACGGGCGAAGGCGTGGTTGAGCTGCTCTTCCGAGCCGATGACGATGCCCAGTTCCTGCAGGCGCGAGCGGAAGGCGTTACGGCCGGAGTGCTTGCCGAGCACCAGCTTGTTGGCGGTCCAGCCCACGTCCTCGGCGCGCATGATCTCGTAGGTTTCGCGGTGCTTGAGCACGCCGTCCTGGTGAATGCCCGACTCGTGGGCAAAAGCGTTGGCGCCAACGATGGCCTTGTTGGGCTGTACCGGGAAGCCGGTGATGCCGGACACCAGCTTGGAAGCCGGCACGATCTGGGTGGTGTCGATGCGGCTGTCGCACAGGAAGATGTCCTTGCGCGTGCGCACGGCCATCACCACTTCTTCCAGCGAGGCATTGCCGGCGCGCTCGCCGAGACCGTTGACAGTGCATTCCACCTGGCGGGCCCCCGCGCGCACGGCGGCAAGGGAGTTGGCCACTGCCAGGCCCAGGTCGTTGTGGCAATGGACCGACCACACCACCTTGTCGGAACCGGGAACACGCTCGATCAGGCTGCGGATCGTCGCGGCGAACTGCTCGGGCACGTTGTAGCCGACGGTGTCAGGCACGTTGATGGTGGTCGCGCCAGCGCGGATGACGGCTTCGAAGATGCGGCACAGGAAATCAAGCTCGGAGCGGCCGGCGTCCTCGGCGGAGAACTCGATGTCGTCGGTGTACTCCCGCGCCCAGCCGATGGCCTTCACGGCCTGCGCCACCACCTCGTCGGGGCTCATGCGCAGCTTCTTTTCCATGTGGATCGGGCTGGTGGCAATGAAGGTGTGGATGCGCCCGGAGCGGGCCGGACGGATCGCTTCGCCGGCGCGGCGGATGTCGTTCTCGTTGGCGCGGGCGAGGGAGCAGACGGTGGAATCCTTGATCGCCTCGGCCACCGCCTTCACCGCCTCGAAATCGCCATTGGACGCCGCCGCGAAACCCGCCTCGATGACGTTGACCTTCATCCGTTCCAGCTGGCGGGCGATGCGCAGCTTCTCCTCACGGGTCATGGACGCGCCGGGACTCTGCTCGCCATCGCGCAAGGTCGTGTCGAAGATGATCAACTGGTCGTTCATGCTGGGCTCCTGCCGGGATTCGGACTTTCAGATTAGCCGACGTCTCGGCCACGGCGGCCGAAAACGTTTCAATGAAGGGGATAGTGTGTTCAGCGCGCGGGGCGCAGTCGCAGATCGCGAAGGACGGGCCCACCGCCACGGACAGGCGGTCTCCCGGAGCAAGCGGAAATCGGAAGACGGGGAGGATGCATCGGCGGACTATAAATCAGATTTTTCCGCCCCGGCAACCGCTGCCTTGCGTCGGCCGAGCCAGCGCCACGCGGCAAACACATAGCCGGACGCGGCGTAGCACACGAACAGGCCGAACAGCACACCCTGGGGATAGCTCGACACCAGGGCAAAGCCTGCCACGAAGGCGATCACCACGAAGAAAGGCACGCTGCGGCGCAGGTTGATCTCCTTGCCGCTGTAGAACAGCACGTTGCTGACCATGGTGATGCCGGCGAAGATCGTCAGTGTGCAGGCCACCCAGCGCACGTCCTGACCGCTCAGGCCGTTATCGATGACCACCCACACCAGCCCCGCCACCAGCGCCGCTGCGGCCGGGCTGGGCAGACCCTGGAAGTAGCGCTTGTCGATGACGTCGATGTTGGTGTTGAAGCGGGCAAGGCGCAGCGCAGCGCCGGCACAATAGATGAACGCAGCGATCCAGCCCAGCTTGCCCATGCCCTTGAGGGCCCACTCATACACGATGAGGGACGGCGCGGCGCCAAAAGACACCATGTCTGCCAGCGAGTCGTATTCGGCGCCGAAGGCGCTCTGGGTGCGTGTGAGGCGCGCGACGCGGCCGTCGAGGCCGTCCATCACCATGGCCACGAAGATCGCCACGGCCGCCTGTTCGAACTGGCCGTTCATGGCCTGCACGATGGCATAGAAGCCGGCGAACAGGGCCGCGGTCGTGAACAGGTTTGGAAGGATGTAGATCCCCCGACGACGTCTTTCGGGGTTCAACAGGGGCTTGCGGGCGTACGGATCGGCCATGGAGGGGACGATGGGTGAGGTCGTGGAATTGTACCCGATGCGGACCGACAGGCGGAAAGCGGAACAACCCGCGCGCCTCATGGCGGCCCGTCAACGACAAAAGGGGGACTGTCGTCCCCCTTTTGCAGGCTGCGGATGGCCAGGCTCAGTTCTTGGACTGATCCACCAGCTTGTTGGCCTTGATCCACGGCATCATGTCGCGCAGCTGGGCGCCCACCGTTTCGATGGGATGCACGGCATTCAGACGGCGACGGGCCGTCATGGCCGGGTAGTTGGTGCGGCCTTCCAGGATGAACATCTTGGCGTAGTCGCCGGTCTGGATGCGCTTCAGGGCGTTGCGCATGGCCGCGCGGGACTGCTCGTTGATGACTTCGGTGCCGGTCACGTACTCACCGAACTCCGCATTGTTGGAGATGGAGTAGTTCATGTTGGCGATGCCGCCTTCGTACATCAGGTCGACGATCAGCTTCAGTTCGTGCAGGCACTCGAAGTAGGCCATTTCCGGCGCGTAGCCGGCTTCCACCAGCGTCTCGAAGCCCATCTTGACCAGCTCGACGGCGCCGCCGCACAGCACGGCCTGCTCGCCGAAGAGGTCGGTCTCGGTCTCTTCGCGGAAGTTGGTCTCGATCACGCCGCCCTTGGTGCCGCCGTTGGCCGCCGCGTAGGACAGGGCGATGTCACGGGCCTTGCCGGACTTGTCCTGGTAGACCGCGATCAGGGACGGCACGCCGCCACCCTTGAGGTATTCGGAGCGCACGGTGTGGCCGGGACCCTTGGGGGCGACCATGATCACGTCCAGATCGGCGCGGGGCACGACCTGGTTGTAATGCACGTTGAAGCCGTGAGCGAAGGCCAGCACGCCGCCCTGCTTGATGTTGGGCTCGACGTCGTTGCGGTACACCTCGGGGATGTTCTCATCCGGCAGCAGGATCATGACCACGTCGGCAGCGCGGACGGCCTCGGCCACTTCCGCCACCTTCAGGCCGGCGCCTTCGGCCTTGGACCAGGACGCGCCGCCCTTGCGCAGGCCGACCGTCACGTTGACGCCGGAGTCGCGCAGGTTCTGGGCGTGGGCGTGACCCTGGGAGCCGTAACCGACGATGGTGACCTGCTTGCCCTTGATCAGGGAGAGGTCTGCATCCTTATCGTAATAAACCTTCATTTCATGCCTTTCTGACACAGGATAAGCGCAGGCGCGGAACGCGCCGCATCACACTTTCAAGACCCGGTCGCCGCGACCCACGCCGCAGATGCCGGAACGGACGGTTTCGAGAATCAGGGCCGGATCGATGGCGCCGACGAAGGAATCGAGCTTGGCCTGGGTGCCGGTGAGTTCGATGACGTAGGTGCTCTCGGTAACGTCAATGATGCGGCCGCGGAAGATGTCCGACAGACGCTTCATCTCGTCCCGGTCCTTGCCGGTGGCGCGCACCTTGACGAGCATCAGTTCGCGCTCGATGTGGGCCGATTCGGACAGATCGACCACCTTCACCACCTCGATCAGCTTGTTGAGCTGCTTGGTGATCTGCTCGACGATTTCGTCGGAGCCGCTGGTGACGATGGTCATGCGCGATACCGACGCATCCTCGGTCGGTGCCACGGTGAGGGATTCGATGTTGTAGCCGCGGGCCGAAAACAGCCCCGAGACGCGCGACAGGGCGCCCGATTCGTTTTCGATGAGAAGGGAAATGACGTGTCTCATGTGCGTGGTCGAAGAAATGGGCAGATAGCGGTGCAACCAGGCGCCGCTGGCGGACCGGGGCGAAACCGGCATCGCCGTGTCGCGCCCCGCCGTCACCGGCTTACAGGTCCTCGGCGGACAGGATCATGTCCGTGAGCCCCTTGCCGCCCTGGACCATGGGGTAGACGTTCTCGGTCGGGTCCACCTGGAAGTCCAGGAACACCAGATCGTTCTTGCGCTGGAAGGCCTCCCGGAGGGCGCCTTCCACATCGGCCGGCTTGTCCACGCGGATGCCCACATGGCCGTACGCTTCGGCCAGCTTGACGAAGTCCGGCAGGGAATCCATGTAGGACTCCGAATAACGGTTGCCGTGGAAGATCTCCTGCCACTGACGCACCATGCCCAGGTAGCGGTTGTTGAGCATCACCACCTTGATGGGCAGACGGAACTGCTTGCAGGTGGCGAGTTCCTGGATGTTCATCTGGATCGAGGCTTCTCCGGTGATGCATGCCACCGGCGAGCCGGGATGGGCCAGTTGCACCCCCATGGCGGCCGGCATGCCGAAGCCCATGGTGCCCAGACCGCCGGAATTGATCCAGCGCCGCGGCTTGTCGAACTTGTAGTACTGGGCGCCCCACATCTGGTGCTGGCCCACGTCGGAGGTCACGAAAGCGTCGCCACCAGTGGCTTCCCACAGCTTCTGCACGACGAACTGGGGCTTGATGATGTCGTCGGGCTGGGTGAACTTGAGGCAATCGCGGCGGCGCCATTCCTCGATCTGCTTCCACCACACGTCCAGCGCTTCAGCATCCGGGCGCTCGCTCGTCCCCTCGAGCAGGGCGAGCAGTTCACCCAGCACTTCGCCCACGTCGCCGACGATGGGCACGTCAACCTTCACGCGCTTGGAGATGGACGACGGATCGATGTCGATGTGGATGATCTTGCGCGGTTCGGAGGCGAAATGATCCGGATTGCCGATCACCCGGTCATCGAAGCGGGCCCCCACGGCCAGCAGCACGTCGCAGTAGTGCATGCCCATGTTGGCTTCGTAGGTGCCGTGCATGCCCAGCATGCCCAGACACTGGCGGTCGGTGGCGGGATAGCCGCCCAGACCCATCAGCGTGTTGGTGCAGGGGAAACCGAGCCTGCGAACGAGGTTCGTCAGCTTCTCGGAAGCATCGCCGAGCACCACGCCGCCGCCCGCGTAGACCATCGGGCGCTTGGCTTCCAGCAGGAGTTGAAGCGCCTTGCGGATCTGACCGTGATGGCCCTTGACCACCGGGTTGTAGGACCGCATCGACACGCTCGCCGGATAGACGAACTCGCACTTCTGGGCGGTGATGTCCTTGGGGATATCCACCAGCACCGGCCCGGGACGGCCGGTACGAGCCAGATAGAAGGCTTTCTTGAGCGTGGGCGCGATCTCGCGCACGTCCCGAACCAGGAAATTGTGCTTCACACAGGGCCGGGTGATGCCGACCGTATCGACTTCCTGGAAGGCATCCTGGCCGATCGCCGCGGAAGGCACCTGCCCGGAGATGACCACCATCGGAATGGAGTCGCAATAGGCGGTCGCAATGCCGGTCACCGCATTGGTCGCACCGGGCCCGGAGGTCACCAGCGCCACCCCCACCCGATCAGTGGAACGGGCATAGCCGTCGGCGGCATGGATGGCGGCCTGTTCATGGCGGACCAGCACGTGACGAACCTTGTCCTGCTTGAAGATTTCGTCGTAGATGTAGAGCACGGCGCCACCGGGATAGCCGAACAGATAGTCGACCTTTTCTTCCTGGAGACACCTGATTACAATTTCCGCACCGGTCAATACCATTGCTGCACCCGAAGCTGTCTCAGCCATGTGAAACGTTGAACCATACCGCCGACCCGGCGTTTGGTCAAGGTGACGTTTCTGTGGTGGTCCGATACAGTGGCGGGTGCTTTGTCGTTTGAGCGGCTACAGCTCGGCTTCGCCCGCGAGGAACTCGCCCCTGTCTTCCCGAATCGAACTCTCCGACTTTCTCGCCAGCGTCGAGAAGCGCGCCTTCAAGCAGGCGCTCTTTGCGGTGCGCAACGAGGAGACCGCCCTCGACATCGTCCAGGACGCGATGATGAAACTCGCGGAGAAGTACGGCGACCGTCCACCCGAAGAGTTGCCGATGCTCTTCCAGCGCATCCTGCAGAACGTCATCCGCGACCACTACCGGCGGCAGAAGGTCCGCAGCATGTGGACCACCCTGCTGTCCGCGTTCAGCGGCCCGGACGAGGAGGATGAGCACGACCCGCTGGAGACCCTGGAATCCGCCGACAGCGAGTTCCGCAGCCCGTCCCCCCAGGCGGAGGTTGAACAGCAACAGACCCTGTCCCTGATCGAACGGGAAATCGAAAAGCTTCCGCCGCGTCAACGCGAAGCGTTTCTGATGCGTTACTGGGAAGAAATGGACATCGCGGAAACGGCCGCCGCCATGGGCTGTTCGGAGGGCAGTGTCAAGACCCACTGCTCCCGGGCCACTCATGCATTGGCCGCAGCCCTTGCAGCAAAAGGCATTACCTTATGATCGAGCACGAAATCCACCGGCGTCTGCGTCAACATCTCAACCGCTCGCTGCAGCGCATCGAACCGGACACGTCAGAGCGCCTGCACGCCGCCCGACGCAAGGCCCTGTCACGGCAAAAGGTGGCTGTCCACGGCCTCAGTCTGGCTGGCGCGGGGCGTCTGATCACCGACCACCTGCCAGACCGGCGGACTGCCGTCGCCATGGTGCTGGTTGTCGTCATTGCCCTGGCCAGCGGCTTCCTCGGCGACCTGCAACGCACGGCCGACATCGAAGAGGTGGACAGCTCGCTGCTCGCCGATGACCTCCCCATCGACGCCTACCTGGACCGCGGTTTCGACACATGGGTGCAAAGCCAAGCTCTCGAGTAATTGCTGCGCTGGCCCTGTGCTGGGCCGCCCACGCTGCCGCCGTCCCGCCGCTCAAGGCCCCTTCCTGGAACGAACTCACGCCGGCCCAGCAGCGCACCCTTGCGCCGCTCGTCAAGGAATGGAGCAACCTCCCGGACGACCGCAAGCGCAAGTGGGTCGGCATCGCTGACCGCTATCCCGGCCTCACACCCGAAGAGCAGGCCAGGCTTCAGCAGCGCATGCATGAATGGGCCTCCCTCACCCCTGCCCAGCGGGAGTCTGCGCGGGAGCAGTACCGCAACCTGCAAAAGATGCCGCCCGAACAGCGTCAGGCCTTGCGGGAAAAGTGGGAAGCCTATCTTGAGCTGCCGGAGGAGGAGAAGAAGCGTTTCACCGACGCCGCGCCCAAGCCCGGCCCCAAACCGCCTGTACCCGGACAGCCGGCCACACCGATCAAGCCCCTGACTGCACCGCCGCAGCCGGCGCGCCCGGTCGTTCTACCCAAGCCGGTACCGCCGCCCGCGCCCCTCACGGCCCCCGCTCCAGTGCCTGTTCCTGTGCCCGCCCAGGCGCCCGTCGTCGCCGGCCAGGATCCCACCCCACCCAAACCCTGATCCATGATGCCTTCCACCGCCACGTCCGGAGCGACGCCCCGGCCGACGGGTGAGCTCGCCACCCTGCGCCGACGCCTCGCCAGCATGCTCTACGAAGTCCTGCTCCTGCTCGGCGTACTTGCCCTCACCTTCCTCGTGCCGCTGCTGATCCTTGGGATTGGCTTCGGCATCCTGCCACCCGGCGGTGTCATGTGGTTGTGGATCTATCTGGCGCTGGGCGGATATTTCGTGTGGTACTGGCGTCAGGGCGGCCAGACGCTGGCCATGCAGACATGGAAGCTGCGCATCGTTGCGGCGAACGGCGACACCGTATCGGTCCGCCAGGCCTGGCTGCGGTACTCGCTGGCCTGGGCCTCGCTGTGCGTCGGCGGCCTCGGCCTGTTCTGGGCCCTGATCGACCCGGAGCGTCAGTTCCTGCACGACCGGCTGGCCGGCACGCGCATCGTCCTGCTGCTTGCCCCACCGGCTGACTGAAGACGCCTCAGCGCCGCTCGACCCACCACATCATCGTCGCCGCCGCGACAAGGAAGGTGACGCTAGGGGTCAGCGCCGCGACCGCCGGCACCCAGCCGTTGATCACACCGAGGTTGGAGAACAGACCGTTGAGCAGGTGGAAGCCGACGCCGATCATGATCCCCGAGAAGACCTTCAGGCTCACCCCGCCCATGCGGTTCTGCATGTAGGCGAAGGGCAGCGCGAGCCCCATCATCACGAGGGCCGCGAAGGGATAGACGAGCTTCTTCCACAGGGCGATCTCGTAGCGGGTGGTGCGCTGGTTGTTGTCTTCCAGATGGCGGATGTAGGAATAAAGCGTCGTCACGGACATCCGCTCCGGCACCACCATCAGCACCGACAGCACGTCCGGCGTGAGTTCGGAATGCCACACCAGCTCGGGCAGGGAGACCGTTTCGGTGCGGTCGCCGAGGAAGCGGGTTTGCGCCACCTCGGTCAGGCGCCAGCCATTGCGCTCGTCGAACACGCCCCGCGTGGCCTCGCTGATGGACACCAGGGCATGGCGGTCATCGAACTCATAGAGCCGGACACCTTCCAGCGTGGTGTCGGGCATCACGTTGCGGACATTGACGAAACGATGACCGTCCCGCACCCACAGGCCGGTGCGCAGCTCCTGGGACACCATGGAGCGGGTCGCGGCCAGACGCCATTGCTGGGCGGCCCGTTCGGCGGGCGGCGCCAGGTATTCGCCAAATACGAAGGTGATCGCCACGAAGACGCTCCCGATGGTCAGGAGCGCCGCCAGGAAGCGCCCGGTCGATAGGCCGGATGCCCGCAACACCGTGATCTCGGAATGCCGCGCGAGGGTGGTGAGCGCATACAGCGTACCGATCAGCACCGCGATCGGCATCAGCTCGTAGACCCGGCCCGGCAGGATCATCGCCACGTACAGGGCCGCGTGGTAGAGCATGTAACCGTTCTTGCCCACGTCGTCGAGTTCATTGACCAGATCGAAGAAGGCGAACAACCCGAGGAAGGCCAGCAGCACCATGGCCACGGCGGCGTAGATTTCCCTGGCCAGATAACGGACGAAGATCGGGGCCATCAGCGCCGCCTCCATCGCGCGAACACGCTCAGGCGCTTCCAGAACAGCACCGCCAGCAACAGCATCATCACCACATGGGGTGCCATCAGCGCCACCTCGAAGCCCAGCCGACCCTGCGCCACCCAGGCCTGACTCACGCTGAGGGCGTTGCTATAGATCAGATACACCAGGATCGCCAGGATCAGGTTGTTGGTCCGTCCCGCGCGGGGATTGACAAAGGACAGGGGAATCGCCAGCAGCGCCAGCATCACGGCCAGCACGGGCGTACTCAGCCGGGCCAGCAGTTCCCCCCGGTACAGGTTGCCCTTTTCCTTGAGCAAGGCCGGGAAGGTCAGGGTCTTGGGCAGACGCGGGCCCGTCACCGCCTCCTTGGACTGCATGCGGATCTGGTAGCGCTCGAACTCCATCACCCGGTAGCTCGGGGTGCCCGGCACGCCTTCGTAGCGCCGACCGTGTTCGAGGATGACGAAGCGGTTGCCCAGGCCATCCACCTCGGAATGACCGTTGGCCGCGACCATCACGCCGAGTCGGCCGTTCTGCATGGAACTGGCGAAGACGTTGCGCACGCGCCCTTCCTCACCCGAGGCGGCCTCCACGAAGAACACCCGCTCGCCGCCGGAGGATTCGCGGAACATGCCCGGCGCCACCCGCGACACGTCGTCCCGGTTGTTGAGTTGCTCCTTGTATTCAACGCTTTTCTTCTGGGCCCAGGGCGCCCCGAAGAGAGACAGCAGGGCCACCACAATCACCACCGGCAGCGCGAAGCGCAACACCGGCCGGACCCATGCGGTGAGCGGCAGGCCGCAGGAGAACCACACCACCATCTCGGAATCCCGGTAGGCCCGCGAGAGGGACATCAGGATCGCGATGAAGACCGTGAGGGACAGCAGCACCGGCATCTGGGCGATGGCGCCGAAACCGATCAGGGCCAGCACCGCATCGGCCGGCACGCGGCCACCCGCGGCCTGGCCCAGCAGGCGGATCAGCACGGTGGAGATGAGGATCGCGAACAGCGCCACGAAGACCGCCACGGCGTTCTGGGTGAATTCGCGCTGGGCGGCTCGGTGAAAGATCATGCAGGCGGCGGAAGGGGTGCGGGTACGGAACGGCGGGGGACGGCGGGCGAACCGCTTTGACGTCGGCCGGGGTGCTGCCCATAATGGCGCGATGTCCGATTGACGCGTGTTTCCAGGGAGAAGCGGGTGGAATTTACCATAAAGGCCGGGTCGCCGGAAAAACTCAAAAGCGGCTGCGTGGTGGCCGGCGTGTTTGCCGGCGGCGAACTGAGCGCAGCCGCCAAGACCCTCGACAAGGCCTCCAGCGGCGCCCTCGCGACCATCCTCGCGCGGGGCGATCTGGACGACAAGGCCGGCGCCACCCTGATGCTCCACGGCGTGCCGGGCATTGAAGCGCCCCGCGTGCTGCTGGTGAGCCTGGGCGCTGCCAGCGAACTGACCGACAAGCGCTACCGTGACGCTGTCGCCGCCGCCGCCCGGCAGCTCGCCGCCTCCATGGCCGGCGACGCGGCCTTCTGCCTCGCCGAGGCGGACGTGCCCGGACGCGACCTGGCCTGGCGCATCGCCCAGGCTGCGCAGATCCTCCAGGACAGCACCTACCGCTGCGACGAGCTGAAGTCGCGCAAGGAGGACTCGAAGAAGGGCGTTGTTCACGTGGCCTTCATCACCCGTGCCAAGCACGGCGACGAACTCCAGGCCGCCCTCCGCCGCGGCGAAGCCATCGCCGAAGGCCTCGCCCTCGCCAAGACCCTCGGCAACCTGCCGGGCAACGTGTGCACGCCGGGCTACCTGGCCACCACCGCCAAGAAGCTCGCCAAGGAACACAAGATCAAGGTCGAGATCCTCGACCGGGACGCCATGGAAAAGCTCGGCATGGGCGCGCTCCTCTCCGTGGCCCGCGGCTCCCATGAGGCGCCCCGCTTCATCATCCTCCAGTACAAGGGCGGCAAGGCCAAGGACAAGCCCGTCGTGCTGGTGGGCAAGGGCATCACCTTCGACACCGGCGGCATCTCCCTCAAGCCGGGCGAAGGCATGGACGAGATGAAGTACGACATGTGCGGCGCCGCCAGCGTGCTGGGCACCTTCAAGGCCATCGCCCGCATGGAGCTGCCCCTCAACGTGATCGGTCTGATCCCATCCACCGAGAACATGCCCGGCGGCTCCGCCACCAAGCCCGGTGACATCGTCACCTCCATGTCCGGCCAGACCATCGAGGTGCTCAACACCGACGCCGAGGGCCGCCTGATCCTCTGCGACGCCCTCACCTACGCCGAGCGCTACGAACCCGCCGCCGTGGTGGACATCGCCACCCTCACCGGCGCGTGCATCATCGCCCTGGGCAACCTGACCTCCGGCCTCCTCGCCAACGACGACGCCCTCGCCGCCGAACTGCTCGCCGCCGGCCAGTCTGCCGGCGACAAGGCCTGGCAGCTGCCCCTGTGGGACGAATACCAGGACATGCTCAAGAGCAACTTCGCCGACATTCCCAACATCGGCAGCAAGGGCGCCGGCACCATCACCGCGGCCTGTTTCCTGGCGCGCTTCACCAAGGCCTACACATGGGCCCACCTGGACATCGCCGGCACCGCCTGGAAGTCCGGTGCCGACAAGGGCGCCACCGGCCGCCCGGTGCCGCTGCTGGTGGAATTCCTGGCCCGTCGCGCAGGCGCCTGAACGGGGCGCCGCCAATGCCCGAGATCCGCTTCTACCACAACGCGCCGGACCGCCTTCGGGTGGCCTGCTCCGTCACCGCCAAGGCCTGGGGCCAGGGTCGGCGGATCTCCGTGCTGGCGACGGACGGCGCCCAGGCGCGCCACTTCGACCAGCTCCTGTGGTCCTTCCAGCCCCTCGCCTTCGTGCCCCACGTGGGCGCGGAATCCCCCCTGGCGGCCGAGACGCCGGTGGTGATCGGCACGCACCTGGACGCCCTGCATCACGAGGACGTGCTGATCAACCTGGGCGGCGAACTGCCGCCGGGTTTCGAACGCTTCGGGCTGGTCGTCGAGATCGTCGGCCAGGACGAATTCGAACGCCACGCCGCGCGTCAGCGCTTCCGCGCCTACAAGCAGGCCGGATTTCCTCTCCACGCCCACGATCTCGCCCAGCGGAGCGGCGCATGAGCGATTCCCACCGCCCGGTCCTGGAAGTCCCTCTCGAAGACGAGGACGGCGAACACCTCCTCGCCAAGGCCGACGCCCTCATGCGCCGCCACGGACACTTCGCGGCGCCTGCCGAACCGGACGATCTGCCGGTCCTGACCGACGTCGTCGACTATCCCGGCGAGGAAGCGCCGCCCGACGACAGCCCACCCGACATCACGCCGGTCGCGCTCCCCAACGCCCGAGACGACCAGACGGCGCGCATCGTCGACCTGGAAGCCGCCATCACCCGCAGCATCGACGCCTGGGTCTCCACCGAACTGCCCCAGATCATGTCCCGCGAGTTCGACGCCTTTGCCGAACGCCTGCGCGAGGCCGCCCGCGAACACATGCGCACCACCCTGCTGCCCACCCTCACCGCGCAGATCGAAAAAACCCTCGACACCGAGGAATAAGCCCCGCCCGCGCCGCCGGGCGCCGGGAGCGCATCCGCTATAATCCGTCCTTTGCCTTCACAAGACGGACCCCATGGAACTGGCCAAGAGTTTCGAACCGGCGGACATCGAACGCCGCTGGTATCAGCACTGGGAATCGAGCGGCTACTTCGCCGCCGGCCTCGACCGCAGCAAGCCCGCCGACCAATCCTTCTGCATCCTGCTGCCGCCGCCCAACGTCACCGGCACCCTGCACATGGGGCACGGCTTCAACCAGACCCTCATGGATGCCCTCACCCGCTACCACCGCATGCGGGGCTGGAACACCCTGTGGCAGCCGGGCACCGACCACGCCGGCATCGCCACCCAGATCGTCGTGGAACGTCAACTCGACGCCCAGGGCGTCAGCCGCCACGACCTGGGCCGCGAGAAGTTCCTGGAGAAGGTCTGGGAATGGAAGGACTACTCGGGCGGCACCATCACCCGTCAGATGCGCCGCCTGGGCACCAGCCCCGACTGGAGCCGCGAGCGCTTCACCATGGACGCCGGCCTCAACAAGATCGTCACCGAGACCTTCGTCCGCCTCTACCGGGAAGGCCTGATCTACCGGGGCAAGCGTCTGGTCAATTGGGATCCCAAGCTGCACACCGCGGTCTCCGACCTGGAGGTGGTGCAGGAAGAGGAAGACGGCTTCCTGTGGCACCTCAACTACCCGCTGGCCGACGGCAGCGGTCATCTCACGGTGGCCACCACGCGGCCTGAGACCATGCTCGGCGACACCGCCGTGATGGTGCATCCGGATGACGAACGCTACGCCCACCTGATCGGCAAGACCGTCCGCCTGCCGCTGGTGGAGCGGGACATTCCGATCATCGCCGACGCCTACGTGGATCGCGAGTTCGGCACCGGCGTGGTCAAGGTGACCCCCGCCCACGACTTCAACGACTACGCCGTCGGCCTGCGCCACGGTCTGCCGATGATCATCGTGCTGACTCTCGAAGGCGCCATCCCCGCCACCGGCACGGTGGTCGAAGGCGGTGTCGCCACGGGCAGCGCGCCCCTGCCGGCGGACCTGGTCGGGCTCGACCGCTTCGACGCCCGCAAGGCGGTGGTCGAGCGCTTCGAAGCCCTCGGCCTGCTCGGCGAGGTCAAGCCCCACAAGCTCCAGGTGCCCCGCGGCGACCGCACCAACGCGGTCATCGAGCCCATGCTCACCGACCAGTGGTTCGTCGCCATGAGCAAAGCCGGCGCCGACGGCAGGTCCATCACCGAAAAGGCCCTGGAGGTCGTCGCCTCCGGCGAGATCAAGTTCGTCCCCGAAAACTGGGTCAACACCTACAACCAGTGGCTCAACAACATCCAGGACTGGTGCATCTCCCGCCAGCTCTGGTGGGGCCACCAGATTCCTGCCTGGTACGGCGAGGACGGCCAGACCTTCGTCGCCCACGACGAAGCCGAAGCCCGCGCCCACGCCACGGCGGCCGGCTACAGCGGCCCCCTCAGCCGTGACGAGGACGTCCTCGACACCTGGTACTCCTCCGCCCTGTGGCCCTTCTCGACGCTGGACTGGACGCCCGACTACCCGGCCCGGTCGAACGACGCGCTGGATCTCTACCTGCCGTCTACGGTGCTCGTCACCGGCTTCGACATCATCTTCTTCTGGGTGGCGCGCATGGTCATGATGACCACCCACATCACCGGCAAGATCCCCTTCCGCGACGTGTACGTGCATGGCCTGATCCGCGATGGCGAAGGCCAGAAGATGTCCAAGTCCAAGGGCAACGTGCTCGATCCCATCGACCTCATCGACGGCATCGGCGTGGACGACCTGGTGGCCAAGCGCACCACCGGCCTGATGAACCCCAGACAGGCCGCCAGCATCGAAAAGAAGACCCGCAAGGAATTCCCCAACGGCATCCCCGCCTTCGGCACCGACGCCCTGCGCTTCACCTTCGCCAGCCTGGCCAGCCCCGGCCGCGACATCAAGTTCGACATGAACCGCTGCGAGGGCTACCGCAACTTCTGCAACAAGCTGTGGAACGCCACCCGCTTCGTGCTGATGAACGTCCAGGGCCACGACCTGGGCCTGGAACACCAGCAGAACGGCCCCAGCTGCGGCGGTAACGGCCCGCTGGCCTTCTCCTTCGCCGACCGCTGGATCGTCAGCCGCCTGCAGCGCGTCGAGCAGGACGTGGCCCTGCACTTTGCCGAATACCGCTTCGACCTGGTCTCCAAGGCGATCTACGAGTTCGTCTGGGACGAGTACTGCGACTGGTATCTGGAGCTCGCCAAGGTGCAGATCAACACCGGCGACGAGGCCAGCCAGCGTGGCACCCGCCGCACCCTGATCCGCGTTCTCGAAACCGTCCTGCGCCTCGCCCACCCGCTGATCCCCTTTGTCACCGAAGAACTGTGGCAGACCGTCGCGCCCCTGGCCGGCCGCAAGGACACCGAGAGCATCTGCCTCGCCCGCTACCCCGAAGCTGACCTGGGCCGCTGCGACGAGACCAGTGAAGGCGACGTGGCCGAGCTCAAGGCCCTGATCCATGCCTGCCGCAACCTGCGCGGCGAGATGAACATCTCCCCGGCCCAGCGCATGCCCCTGGTGGCCTGCGGCAACGCCACCCGCCTGACGCGCTTCGCGCCCTACATCGCCGGCCTGGCCAAGCTCTCCGAAGTGCAGGTGGTGGACGAGATCGGCAGCGACGAGCTCGCTCCGGTGGCCGTGGTGGGCGAGCAGCGTCTGATGCTCAAGGTGGAAATCGACATCGCCGCAGAGCGGGAGCGCCTGGGCAAGGAGATCGCCCGTCTCGAAGGCGAGATCGCCAAGGCCAAGGCCAAGCTCGCCAACGAAAGCTTCGTGGCCCGCGCACCGGCGGCGGTAGTGGCCCAGGAGCAGGAGCGCCTCGCGGCCTTCGGCGCCACGCTGGACACACTGCGGCCCCAGCTCGCCAAGCTCAGCGCCGCCTGATCGGGCACGGTCGGCGCCCCCGCCGGCTGCCCCATCCGGCACTCCAATGGAAAACGCCCGCTTGCGCGGGCGTTTTCGTTGGCGGTGAGCCTGGGACAAGCGATCAGACCGACATGGCCTTCACGTGCTGGATCACCTCGCCGACGGCCTGCTGGGCCGAACCGTAGAGGAGACGACAGTTGTCCTTGTAGAACAGGGCGTTCTCGATGCCCGAGTAGCCCGTGCCCTTGCCGCGCTTGACGACGATCACGTTCTGCGCCAGATCCGCGTTGAGGATGGGCATGCCGTAGATCGGGCTGGACTTGTCCGTGCGGGCGGAGGGGTTCACCACGTCGTTGGCGCCGATCACCAGGGCCACGTCGGCCTGGGCGAAGTCGGCGTTGATCTCTTCCAGGTCGAAGATCTTGTCGTAGGGCACCCCGGCTTCCGCCAGCAGCACGTTCATGTGGCCCGGCATGCGGCCCGCCACCGGGTGGATGGCGAAGCTGACTTCCACGCCGGCCTCTTCCAGCAGTTCGGTCATCTCCCAGACCTTGTGCTGGGCGCCAGCCACCGCCATGCCGTAGCCCGGCACGATGATGACCTTGCTGGCGTAGCGCATCATCGCCGCCGCGTCCATGGCGCCGACTTCCTTCTGCTCGCCTTCCACCGCCTCGCCACCGCCGCTGGCCGCCATCGGCACGAAGAGGATGTTGCTGATGGGCCGGTTCATCGCCTTGGCCATCAGCTGGGTGAGCAGCGTACCGGCCGCGCCGACGACGATGCCGGCGATGATCAGCGCCGGAATGCCCATCACGAAGCCCTCGAAGCCCACGGCCAGACCGGTGAAGGCGTTGAACAGGGAGATCACCACCGGCATGTCCGCGCCACCGATGGGCAGCGTGATGATGGTGCCGAGGATCAGCGCCAGGATGAAGAACGCCCCCACCAGCGTCGGATCGACCGCCGGCGCGATCACGATGGCCGCCCCCAGACCCACGGTGAGCAGCGCCAGCAGCACGTTCACCGCGTTCTGGGCGGGCAGGCGGAAGGCCTTCTTCATGACGCCCTGGAGCTTGGCCCAGGCCACCACGGAGCCGGCGAAGGACACCGCACCGATCAGCGCCCCCAGCGTGGCGAGCAGCGTGACCACGGCGCCGTGCATCTCGCCGCGGGCAAATTCCACCGCCGCGATGGCCGCCGCGGCGCCACCGCCCATGCCGTTGTAGATCGCCACCATCTGCGGCATGTCGGTCATGGCGACCTTCTTGCCGGAGATCCAGGCCAGCGCCCCACCCACGGCGATCGCGATCACCATCAGGAGGTAGTTCTGCATGCCCGGCGTGGCAAAGGTGACCACGGTGGCCAGCACCATGCCCACGCCTGCCCAGACGATGCCCTTGCGCGCCGTCACCGGCGAGCTCATGCCCTTCAAACCGAGGATGAAGAGCACCGCGGCCACGAAGTAGCTCGCGTCAATCAGCCACTTGATCGCCATCAGTTCTTCTCCTTCGACTTGAACATGGCCAGCATGCGCTCGGTCACCACGTAACCGCCCGCCGCGTTGGCCGCGCCCAGCAGCACGGCGACGAAGCCGATGGCCTGCTCGAGGGGCGTCTGGGCCTGGCCGAGGGCGATCATGCCGCCCACCAGCACCACGCCGTGCACGAAGTTGGAACCCGACATCAGCGGCGTATGCAGGATCACCGGCACGCGGGAAATGACCTCGTAGCCCGTGAAGGCCGCGAGCATGAAGATATACAGTGCGACAAATCCGTCCATGGTCGGCTCCCGCTTACAGGCCGAGGGCCTGCTTGACGCCCGCGTGGCGAAGCTCGCCCGCGTGGGTCAGACAGGCACCGGCCATCACCTCGTCTTCCCAGTCCAGGGCCAGGGCCCCGTCCTTGATGAAGGGCGAGATGAAGTTGAAAAGGTTCTTGGCGTACATCTCGGAGGCATGCACGGGCATGCGGCTCGGGATGTGGGTGGGACCGATGATGAGCACTTCGCCCACCCAGGTCTTCTCACCAGGAACCGTTCCGGCCACGTTGCCGCCGGTTTCGGCAGCCATGTCCACCACCACCGAACCGGGCTTCATGCGCGCCACCATCTCGGCGGAGACGATCACCGGGGCTTTCTTGCCCGGAATCGCTGCCGTGGTGATCAGCGCATCACACTCGCCGATGGCCTTGCCGAGCTTCTCGGCCTGCTGCTTCTTTTCCTCGTCGGTCAGCTCGCGGGCATAGCCGCCGCTGCCGGACGCGGACACGCCGGTATCCACGAACTTGGCCCCCAGAGACTCGATCTGCTCCTTGGTTTCCGGCCGCACGTCGTAGCCCGAGACCATGGCGCCGAGGCGCTTGGCGGTGGCGATGGCCTGCAGACCGGCCACGCCGGCACCGATGACCAGCACCTTGGCAGGACGGATGGTACCGGCCGCATACGTAAGCATCGGGAAGAACTTGGGACAGTGGTCCGCCGCGATCAGCGCACACTCGTAGCCCGCCACGGCCGCCTGGCTCGACAGCACGTCCATGCTCTGGGCACGGCTGATGCGAGGCAGGAGCTCCAGGGCGAAACAGGTGATGTTGCGTTCCCGCAGCACCGCGATGCGCTCCGCGCTGGACCAAGGCTGTTGAAGCCCCACCAGCACGCTGCCCGGCCGCAGTTCGCGCAGCGCGTCCAGCCCCAGGGGCTGGACCTGCAGCACGACGTCGGCCTTGCGCAGCACCGCGGCGGCATCGTCCGCCACGTCCGAGCCGGCATAGTCGCTGTTCCGGAAGTAGGCCGGCTCGCCTGCTCCCGACTCGAGCAAGAGGCTTGCACCGAGTCCCTGATACTTTTTGGCCACGTCCGGAACGAGCGCAACGCGACGCTCGCCCGGCGTGAACTCTTTGGTCACACCGATGACCAGAGGCATGGAACCTCCTTATAGTAGGTAGTTGGAATTCTGCTATCGTCCCGCGAGGGAGTCGGAACGACAGAGTTTGTGGGGAATGTAACAATCCGGAGCAGCTTCCGGACGGCGCGATCACCCTCTGACACAGATTCCGGTGATTTTTAGCCGGAATCCGGGCAAAACATGAAGAAACCTAGCAAGAAACGAACCCGTCCCCTCCGAAAAGTGGGCCTTCCGCCGGGAACGCTCGTCCATATCGGCGAAGTGAAGACCGAAAAACCCAGCATCACCCTGCTGGAGTACGATTCTACCGGCATATCTGAAATCCGCTTCGATTCCATCGAGGAATCCCGCAATTTCACCCGCAGCCGGGAAAAAATCTGGCTCAACGTCTATGGCCTCCACGACCCGGCCATCATGGCCGAGATCGGACGCCGCTTCCGCCTGCACCCGCTGATCCAGGAAGACATCCTCAACACGCAGCAGCGGCCCAAGGTGGACGAATTTGCCGAATACCTCTACCTCGTTGCCCGTTACTTCGACTACGACGCCCCCGCGCGCTGTCTGACATCCGACCAGATCAGCATCGTGCTCGGGCGCAACTTCGTCCTGACCTTCCAGGAACGCGCCACTGGCGCCTTTGAACCCGTCCGCGAACGTCTGCGTGCTGAGACCGGCGCCATGCGCGCCCACGGTCCCGACTACCTCGCCTACGCCCTGATCGACACGCTGGTCGACCGCTACTTCATCATGCTCGACCATCTCAGCGATCTGGCCGAGGAGCTGGAGGAAAGCGCCCTCACCCGGCCCACGCCTTCACTGCTGGCAGAGATCAACCGGGTCAAGCACGAGGCCCGCAGCATGCGCCGGGCCGTGTGGCCCCTGCGCGAAGTGCTCAACACCCTGTCCCGGGCGGACAACGACTTCTTCACCGCCGACACGCGCCTCTACCTGCGCGACATCTACGACCACACCGTGCACGTCCTCGAATCCCTCGAATCCGTGCGTGACCTGCTGGCCGACCTGCTCGACATTTACCTGTCCAGCGTGAGCAACCGCCTCAACACCGAAGTCCGCATCCTCACCGTGCTGACCACCCTGTTCATGCCCGCCACGCTGATCGCCGGCATCTTCGGCATGAACTTCCATGAAATGCCGCTCCTCGCCGATGCGGACGGATTCTGGGTGGCCATGGGACTGATGGGCGGCGCGGCAGCCTTCATGGCCGCCAGCTTCTGGCGCCGGAACTGGCTGAAGACGCAGTAGAACGCAACAGACGCGGGACGGGTCAGCTCTCCCGCGGAGGAACGGTCTTGGGCGGAAGCTCCACGAGCTTGACGATGGCGAGGGAGATGTTGTCGCCGCCCCCCCGTGCCCGATGCCGGGCCATTTCAATCAGCGTGGACGCCGCATCCCGCGGCGTATGGGACGCCAGCACGTCCCCGAACTCGTCTTCGGAAATATAGCCCCACAACCCGTCGGAGCAGAGCAGGAAGGCGTCCCCCCCCTGCAGGGGTGACACATGCCCGAGATCGACCCTCGGCTCCCGATCGGCCCCCAGGCAGGACAGCAGCACGTTGCGATTGGGATGGCGCGCCGCACTTTCGGCGTCCAGCCGCCCCTTGCGCACCAACTCCTCCACGAGGGAATGGTCCGCGCTGCGGGTCATCAGCTTGCCGTTTCGGAAATGATAAAAACGGGAATCCCCGCAGTGCGCCCAATCGGCCCGGTCCGGCTGCATCATGAACACCACGGCCGTGCTGTGGGGATCCTGCTCGCTGGTGAAGCGGGTCAGCTTGATGACGATATGGGCCTCGTCCACGACGCTGCGCAGGAGATCCTCGGGGCTTTCCGAGGCGGGCGCGAAGGTTTCGAAATTCTGCTTGGCCTTCAGAACGACCTGCTCGGCCGCCATGGCGCCGCCCGAATGCCCGCCCATGCCGTCGGCGAGGACGGCCAGCAAGGTACCCTTGCGGGCGGGATGGGCAAAGACGGCCACCCGATCCTGCTGCTCGGTGCGATCCCCCACGTGCTTGGCCACACAGGCTTCCGCCTGGTAACGCTTCTTGGCCGTGACCGTGTCGGGGGCAGGAATGGAAGCCAGCGACTGTTCGAGCATCTTATGACAATGAAAACCTGATCTGACGACGACCGACCCTGCTTGCGCATCAAGCCTTCGCGCTATGGAGCCCTCATCACGCCATTTTCATAAATCCTTGCGTAAAGAGGAAATCCGAGACGGCAAATGCCGGATCGTTTTACAAGTTTAACCTTTTTGCAGTTGCATGCTGAATACACGCTATATCTTCTGACGTAGGGCCGTGAAATATTCATCGATCAGCTCGATCCAATGCTTCACGGGGAGTCGTCCCCCGGCGGCAAGATGCTCGATGCAACCGATGTTGGCGGAGACCACCGTCGCACCGCCACTGTCCACCAGGGCGTCCAGCTTGTCCGCGCGCAGGCGTCCGGCGAGCGTCGGCTGAAGCAGCGAGTATGTGCCTGCTGAGCCACAGCAAAGATGGGCATCCCGCACGGGCGCCAACTCAAATCCGGCCGCCTCCAGCAACTTTTCCACGACACCGCGGATCTTCTGGCCGTGCTGCAAGCTGCACGGCGCGTGAAAGGCAATGCGGCGCCGCTCCACCGCGGCCGCCGACCCGGCGATCAGGGTTTCCAGCGCATCCCCTTCGGCCGCCAACACCTCGGACAGATCGCGGCACAGGGCCGCAATGCGTACCGCCTTCTCTGCATACGCCGGGTCGTGTTGCAACAGGTGCCCGTAATCCTTGACCTGGGTGCCGCAACCGGACGCGGTCATCACGATGGCCTCGACGCGGCCGGCGGCCACGCCCGGCCACCAGGCGTCGATGTTGCGCCGGGCTTCCATGCGGGCGCCCTCCTGATCGTGGAGGTGAAATTTCACCGCCCCGCAGCACCCCGCTCCCGCCTGCTCCACGAGCGAGACACCCAGCCGGTCGAGCACCCGGGCCGCCGCCGCATTGATGGCGGGCCGCAGGCTCGGCTGCACGCAGCCCGCCAGGACGATCATGCGCCGCGGATGACGCGCGGCGGGCCATTCGCCCGCCGGGTCGGCTGCGCTCACCTTGTCCGCCAAAAGCCGCGGCAGCAGCGGGCGGGCCCGTCGCCCGAGCCCCAGCGCCAGACCGAAGAGGCCGGTGTTCGGCACCAGCTGCCGCAAGGCCTCGCGGCCAAGCCGGTCTACGCCCTGACGCGGCACCTGACGTTCCACCACCAGCCGCCCGATGTCTGCCAGGCGCCCGTATTCGACACCCGACGGGCAGGTCGTCTCGCAGGCACGGCACGTCAGGCAGCGATCCAGGTGCAGTCGGGTCCGCGCCGTGGCGGGCTGGCCTTCCAGCACCTGCTTGATGAGGTAGATCCGCCCGCGCGGACCGTCCAGTTCGTCACCGAGCAGCTGGTAGGTCGGGCAGGTGGCCGTGCAGAAGCCGCAATGCACGCACTTGCGCAGGATCGCCTCCGCCTCGCGGCCTTCGGGCGTATCCCGGATGAAATCGGCGAGTTGCGTCTGCATGGCTCACATCCCTCCGTACAGGCGGCCCGGTCCAAACACGCCCGCCGGATCGAAGGTCTGCTTCAGCCGACGCTGCAGGGCCGCCATGGCAGGCAGCAGCGGATGAAAGACTTCGCCCGCCCGATCGCCGTGACGGAACAGGGTCGCGTGGCCGCCCACTGCTGCGACCCGCGCGCGGAGCTCCGCCGCCGATTGCTCGCCCTTCAGCCAGCGCTGGGCGCCGCCCCATTCCACCAACGTCTCGCCGGGCACGTCCAGCGGCGGCGCGTCGCTCGGCACGGACAGGCGCCACAGGGGCCGGTCATCCGTGAAGAAATCGTCGGTATGATCCCTCAGCGCGGCCCACAGGCCATGTGCCGCCGTGTCCGCCAGAACCTCGCCGCCCAGACGCCGTATCGCGGCCTCGACGGCCGCCGCCGCGCCAGACAGGCGTACGTGGAGCCGGCCCGCCCGCCACGCCGTGGCCGATACGGGCAGAGGCTGTCCGCTCCAGGCGTTCACCCGCTCCAGTGCCGCCGGCTCGTCCAGCGCAAAGGCAAGCGTCGCCTCCGCCAGCGGCCGCGGCAGCACCTTGAGGGACACCTCCAGGAGCAGCCCGAGGGTGCCCAGACTGCCCGCCATCACCCGTGCGACGTCGTAGCCGGCCACATTCTTCATCACCTGGCCACCAAAGCGCAGATCGTCGCCGCGACCGTCCAGCAGGCGCACGCCCAGTACGAAATCTCGCACGCCCCCCACCGCCGCCCGCCGCGGACCGGCCAGGCCGGCCGCCACGCAGCCCCCCACGGTGCCACCCGGCGCAAAGCGGGGCGGCTCGAAGGCGAGCATCTGGCCCGCCTCGGCCAGCGCCGCCTCCAGCTCGACCAGCGGCGTACCGGCGCGCGCCGTCACCACCAGTTCGCTGGGCTCGTAACTCACGATGCCGGTGTAGCCGCGGGTATCCAGCACCTCGCCCATCGGCGTGCGACCCAGGAAATCCTTGGTGCCGCCGCCACGCAGGCACACGGCCGAGCCGTCGGCAGCGGCCTTGCGGATGCGGGCAGCCCATTCCTGGATTGGATCAGTCACATGTGTCTCCGGATCCCGGATGCTGGCCCACCCGACGCGCCCGCTCGCGCCGCTCGACGATGCGGCCCGCGGTGCGCAGGCCCATCCAGGTGCCGATCAGGGACAGCACGGGCACGGCGACAAAGAGAAATTGCAGCCAACCTTCAGGCAGGGCATCCATGGCGATCAGAAACGGGGCAAATCGGGATGAGCATCGGGCACGCCGCGCCCCATGCGCTCACGACCGTACTCGGCACAGCGGTTGAGGGTGGGGATCGCCTTGCCGGGATTGAGCAGGCCGAGCGGATCGAAGGCCGCCTTGACCCGGTGGAACAGGCGGATCTCCGGTGTGGCGAACTGGCTGCACATCTGGTTGATCTTCTCGATGCCCACGCCGTGCTCGCCGGTGATGGTGCCGCCCAGGGCCACCGAGAGTTCCAGGATCTCGGCACCGAAGGCCTCGGCGACGTCCTGATCGCCCGGCGTGTTGGCATCGAAGAGGATCAGCGGATGCAGATTGCCGTCACCCGCGTGGAAGACGTTGATGCAGCGCATGCCGTATTTCTTCTCCATCGCCTGGATGGCCCGCAGCATCTCGCCCAGACGCTTGCGCGGGATGGTGCCGTCCATGCAGTAGTAATCCGGTGAGATCCGCCCCGCCGCCGGGAAGGCCGCCTTGCGTCCGGCCCAGAAGCGCAGGCGCTCGGCCTCGTCGCGGGACACGCGGACCTCGGTGGCGCCGCTGCCTTCGAGGATCGCCCGCACCCGCTCGATCTCCTCGGCCACCTCTTCCGGTGTGCCGTCCGCCTCGCACAGCAGGATGGCCTCCGCATCCAGCGGATAGCCCGCATGCACGAATTCTTCGACCGCTGCGGTGGCGGGCCGGTCCATCATCTCCAGTCCGGCCGGGATGATGCCCGCCGCGATGATGCGGGCCACCGCGTCGCCGGCCTTGACCACGTCGTCGAAGGCCGCGAGCACGCAGCGCGCCAGTTGCGGCTTGGGCGTGAGCTTGACGGTCACCTCGGTGACCACCGCCAGCATGCCTTCCGAGCCGGTCACCAGGGGCAGCAGGTCATAGCCCGGCGCATCCAGCGCCAGACTGCCGAATTCGACGATCTCGCCGTCGATGGTCACTGCGCGCACCTTGAGCAGGTTGTGGACGGTCAGGCCGTACTTGAGGCAATGCACGCCGCCGGAATTCTCCGCCACGTTGCCGCCGATGGTGCAGGCGATCTGCGAGGACGGGTCCGGCGCGTAATACAGCCCGTACGGCGCGGCCGCCTCCGAGATGGCCAGGTTGCGCACGCCCGGTTGCACCACCGCCCGCCGGGCGTGCGCGTCGATGTGCAGGATCTTCTTGAAGCGCGCCAGGGACAGCACCACCCCGAAACGATGGGGCTGCGCGCCGCCGGACAGGCCGGTGCCGGCGCCACGGGCCACTACCGGCACCTGCTGCGCCGCGCAGATGCGCAGGATCTCCACCACCTGTGCCTCCGTGTCCGGCAGGGCCACCACCAGTGGCAGCTGGCGCAGGGCCGACATGCCGTCACATTCGTAAGGACGCAGATCCTCCGGCTCGTGGAGCAGCCCGTGCGCTGGCAGCGCGCGGGACAGGGCGGTGACAAGGCGGTGCTTGTCCACCCGGGAGAAATCCCGCTCCCGTTCACTGAAATCCGGAAACGTGTGGGCGTCTGCAGTCATGTCGGCTCCTTTGACGGGCTGGCGGGATCAAGGGACCAGGACACCCCCAGCCGCGCCGCGGTTCCGATCAGATGCTGCTCCGCCGCACGCCGGGCAGCCGCCCCGTCTCCCGCTGCAATGGCCTCGAAAAGGGCCCGGTGTTCGTCCTGCGCCCGCAGCGCCCGCCCGGCGATAAGCCCGTCGCGACTCCAGGTCGGACGACGGGATGCCGACAGATCCTGGCTGACGAATTCCACCAGCCGCTGCAACAGCGCATTGCCGCAGGCGGCGGCAATGGCGCGGTGGAAGGCATCGTCCGCCTCGGCACCGCCCTCTCCGGCGCGCAAGGCTGCATCCATCCGTGCCAGGGCCCCGGCGATCGCCGCCAGATCAGCCGCCGTGTGCCGCCGCGCGGCCCGTTCGGCGACTGCCGCCTCCACGACGAGACGCAGTTCGAAGACCTCGGCGTCGCTGCAGGGCTCCGCCGACACGTCACGCAAGCGAAAGCTCGCCGCGCCCGGTCGCTGCATCACGAACGCACCAGCGCCCTGACGGCTGTCCACCAGCCCCTCTGCCCGCAGTCGCGCGATGGCCTCCCGCACCACCGTCCGGCTCACTCCAAACTGGGCGGCGAGCTGGGACTCGGAGGGCAGGCGACCGCCCGGCGGAAAATCACCGCGACGGATGCGGCGCTCGAGGTCTGCACCAACCTCTTCGGCGAGACGGCCCGGGCGGAGCACAGGGGTCAGGGGCACAACGGACATTCGTCTACTTGTCTGACAAATTATCCTGAAGTGTAAGCGCCTGGCGCCGATTTGCAATCCCACGCCCGCCATCGGAGCCTCGCCGGTGCATGCAGACGCCGCCCGCCGTCGCGACACGCTTCGCCAGCGTGGGCGCCACGCCCGATCCGCCGCCCTCCGCCCGCGCGCAATCCGGCGCCTCAGCCTCTGTCGACCCAGTCTTCCCGCCAGGCGAAGGAATCCTCACTGCGCCCGGTCGGCACGTACTCGCAGCCGATCCAGCCGGCGTACCCAAGCGCCTCCAGGTGACCGAACAGGAAAGGGAAGCGGATCTCGCCGGTGCCGGGCTGGTGACGCCCGGGATTGTCAGCCAGCTGGATATGACCGATCTGCGCCAGATGCTCACCGAGGGTGCGGGCCAGATCGCCTTCCATCACCTGGGCGTGGTAGACGTCGTACTGCAGACGCAGGTTCGGGCGCCCGGCCTCGGCCAGCAGCGCCAGCCCATCGTGGCTGCGGCTGACGAAAAAGCCCGGCGTGTCACGCGTATTGAGGGGCTCCAGCAGCACCGTGCGGCCGCTTTCCGAGAGGCGGTCCGCCGCGTAGCGGAGGTTGTCGATCAAGGTGGCGCGCAACACCGCGTCCGCCACGCCGCTCGGCCGCAGGCCCGCGAGCACGTTTACCCGCGGGCACGCCAGGGCCGCGGCATACGTCGCGGCCAGGCCGACCCCATCGCGAAACTCCGTTCTCCGTTCCGGAAGACAGCCCAAGCCCCGTTCACCGCCCGCCCAGTCTCCCGCGGGCACGTTGAAGAGCACCACCTCCACCCCCGCGCGGCGCGCCGCGTCGACCACCTCATCCACCGGAAACGCATATGGGAAATGAAATTCGACCCCGCGGAATCCGCAGGCCGCGGCGGCCTCGAAGCGTTCCAGAAAAGGGCGTTCCAGGAACAGAAAGGACAGATTGGCTGAAAAATTAAGCATCGCGAGCCCCGGGACACGGAAAATCCTCGCCAAGCTTACCTTTTGACGCTTCGTTCGGGCACCCGTGGCACAAACCCTACGGTCCGATGGGGTATCATCGTAAGCTTGACCCAAAACCGTAACGAAGTTCCAATGATCCGCAAACTGCTGCGCCGCGTGTTTCGCCGCGCCGCACCCGCCAACGCCCTGCCCGAACCGGCCGTGATCCCCGCTGCCCGGCACGGCATCCGCCGCGACCAGCTCTCTCCCGCCGCCATCAAGGTCTGTACCGTGCTCCAGGACGCCGGTCACAAGGCCTACGTGGTGGGCGGTGCCGTGCGCGACCTCATCGTCGGCCAGACGCCCAAGGATTTTGACGTGGCCACCAGCGCCACGCCCGAAGAGGTGCGCGCCCTCTTCCGCCGCTCCCGCATCATCGGCCGCCGCTTCAAGATCGTGCACGTCATGAGCGGCCCGGAGACCATCGAGGTCTCCACCTTCCGCGCCATGCAGGACGCGGAATCCACCGAGACCGACGAACACGGCCGCGTGCTGCGCGACAACGTCTTCGGCTCCATGGCCGAGGACGCCACGCGCCGCGACTTCACCGTCAACGCCCTGTACTACGACCCCTCCGACGAAACCGTGGTGGATTACCACCACGGCGTCGCCGACCTCCAGCAGCGCACCCTGCGCATGATCGGCGATCCGCGCGTGCGTTACCGCGAAGACCCGGTGCGCATGCTCCGCGCCGCGCGCCTGGGCGCCAAGCTGGGTCTGGGCATCGACCCGGCGGCCCGCGGCCCCATCCGCGAGATGGCCGATCTCCTCGAAAACGTCCCGCCGGCACGCCTCTTCGACGAGATGCTGAAGCTCCTGCTGTCGGGCCACGCCGTCAAGTGCCTCAAGCAGCTGCGCGAGGAAGGCCTGCACCACGGCCTGCTGCCCCTCCTCGACGTCATCCTCGAGCAACCCCTGGGCGAACGCTTCGTCTGGTTGTCCCTCGAGAACACCGACGAGCGCGTGCGTCAGGGCAAGCCCGTGTCCCCCGGCTTCCTCTTCGCCACCCTGCTGTGGCACGAGGTGCTGGCCGACTGGGAGGCCCGCAAGGCGGACGGTCAGCACGCCCAGCCGGCCCTCTTCGAGGCCATGGACGCGGTGCTCGACAAACAGTCCGGCAAGCTCGCCATCACCCGCCGCATCGTCGGCGACATCAAGGACATCTGGGCGCTGCAGCCGCGCTTCGACAAGCGCGCCGGCAAGGCGCCTTACCGCCTGCTGGAGCAGGCCCGCTACCGGGCCGGCTGGGACTTCCTGCGCCTGCGCGCCCAGGCCGGCGAGATCCCCATGGAACTGCCCGACTGGTGGGACGCCTTCGCCGACGCCCACCCGGACGCGCGGGAAGCCATGCTGCTGCCCGAAAAGGCCGGCAGCGCCCCCCGCAAGCGCCGCCGCCGCAAGAAGCCCGCCGCCGCCATCAGCGAATGAGTTCTGCCGTGTCCGCCGGCACCCGCGCCTACGTGGCGCTGGGGGCCAATCTCGGCGACCCCGTCCCGACCCTGCGTGCGGCGGTTGCCGACCTGGGCGCCCTGCCCGGCACCTCGGTCGTGATCCGTTCGTCCCTCTACCGCAGTGCGCCGGTGGGTCTCGTCAACCAGCCGGATTTCTTCAACGCCGTGGTGGCCGTGGACACGTCCCTGCCGGCCCTCGACCTGCTGCGCGGCCTCCTCGCCGTGGAGGCCCGCCACGGCCGCGTGCGCAGTGTGCCCAATGCCCCGCGCACCCTGGACCTGGACCTGCTGCTCCACGGCGACCAGGCATGCAGCTCGGCCGAACTGATCCTGCCCCACCCGCGCATGCACGAGCGCGCCTTCGTGCTCCTGCCCCTGCTGGAGATCGCACCCGACGTGTGGATTCCCGGCCGCGGCCCCGCCCGCGAGGCCCTCCCCGCGGTGGCCGGCCAGGCCATCGCCCGCGCCGAAGCCCTGTGATGCCGATCTGGCTGCAGACCGCCCTGCTGCTGGCGGCCTCCAACGTGTTCATGACCTTCGCGTGGTACGGCCACCTGAAGAACCTCGCCTCCGCCCCGTGGTACATCGCAGCCCTGGTGAGCTGGGGCATCGCCCTCTTCGAGTACCTTTTACAGGTGCCGGCCAACCGCATTGGCGCCCGGCAGCTCGATCTGCCCCAGCTCAAGATCCTCCAGGAGGCGATCACCCTCACGGTCTTCGTACCCTTCGCCGTGTTCTACATGCAGCAGCCCCTCAAGCTTGACTATCTGTGGGCGGCCCTGTGTATCCTAGGCGCCGTCTACTTCATCTTCCGGACCTGACGGCCCGCCCGCACCATGCTGGAAAAAGCCCGCTACATCGTCGTGGAAGGCCCCATCGGCGCCGGCAAGACCACCCTCGCCAAGCGCCTCGCGGAGCGTCTTCACGCCGATCTGCTGCTGGAGAATCCGGCCACCAATCCCTTCCTCGGGCGCTTTTACCAGGACGCCGAGCGCTGGGGCCTCGCCACCCAGATCGCCTTCCTGTTCCAGCGCAGCGAACAGCTCGCCCTGTTCACCCGCGACCACGACCCCTTCCGCCGCGCGGTCTCCGACTTCCTGCTGGACAAGGATCCCCTCTTCGCCGAACTCAACCTGGACGTGGACGAGCTCCAGCTCTACCGCCAGCTCTTCGAGCGCCTCAAGCCCACCGTGCGCCAGCCGGATCTGGTGATCTACCTGCAGGCCCAGCCCGACATCCTCATCGAACGCGTGCGCAAGCGCGGTGTCGAGGCCGAGCGCAAGATCAGCGAATCCTACCTGCAGCGCGTCGCCGAGCATTACGCGCGCTTCTTCCACCATTACGATGCGGCGCCCCTGTTCATCGTCAATGCCGAATCCCTCAACCCGGTGGACAAGGACGAGGATTTCGAACTGCTGTATTCCCGCCTGCTGGCCATGCGCAGCTATCGGGAGTTCTTCGGCTACGCGGGCTGACCAGCCCGCCGCCAGACGTCCGCCGCCGCCTGCCCCGCTTCCGCCCTCACCCGCCCCTTCGCCGGAACCCCTTGTGCGCCGCACAGGATTTGGGGTTAACTGCCGCCCGCAAGGAGAAGCCGCCATGACCTACCTCCAGGACACCGCCAAACCCGTCACCCTCTTTGAACTGGGCAAGATGCGCGCCGAAGGGCGCCGGATCGTCATGCTCACGGGCTACGACGCCAGCTTCGCATCCCTGCTGGAGCGCTGCGGCGTGGATGTGATCCTCGTCGGTGACTCCCTGGGCAATGTGCTGCAGGGCCAGAAGACCACCCTACCGGTGACCATGGAGCACATGGTCTATCACACCGAATGCGTCGCCCGCGGCTGCAGCCGGCCCTTCATCGTCGCCGACATGCCCTTCGGCAGCTATGCCGAGGGCCCGGAACAGGCTATCCGCAACGCCGCCCGCCTGATGGCCGCCGGCGCCCAGATGGTCAAGCTCGAAGGTGGCGCCGTCATGGCCGAGACCGTGCGTTTCCTTGTCGAACGGGGCATCCCGGTGTGTGCCCACATCGGCCTCACGCCCCAGTCCGTGCACCAGCTCGGCGGATACCGGGTGCAGGGCCGCAGTGACTCGGGCGCCGCCACGCTCAAGGCCGACGCCTTCGCCCTGGAGCAGGCGGGCGCCGCCCTGATGGTGCTGGAGATGATCCCCGCCGCCCTGGCCACCGATCTCACCCGCAGCCTCACCACCATGGCCACCATCGGCATCGGCGCCGGCGTGGACTGCCACGGTCAGGTGCTGGTGCTGCACGACCTCATCGGCGTCTTCCCCGGCCGCCGGCCGCGCTTCGCCAAGAACTTCATGGAAGGCGCCGCCAGCCTGGACGACGCCGTCACCCGTTACGTCACCGATGTGCGTGAGGGCCGTTTCCCCGGCCCCGAACACAGCTACTGATCCCGCCATGCAGATCCATCCTACCATCGCCGGCCTGCGCGCCGCCCTGGCCGGCGCCGGCCGCGTCGCCTTCGTGCCCACCATGGGCAACCTCCACGACGGGCACATCGCCCTGATGCGCGAAGCCCGCCGACACGCCGATGTGGTCGTCGCCAGCATCTTCGTGAATCGCCTGCAGTTCGGACCCCGGGAAGACTTCGACAAGTACCCGCGCACCTTCGCCGACGACTGCGCGCGCCTCACCGACGCCGGCGTGGATCACCTCTTCGCGCCGGACGAGACCGAGATGTACCCCGCGCCCCAGCGCTACCACGTAGAGCCCGAGCCGGCCCAGGTGAGCATCCTCGAAGGCGCCGTGCGTCCCGGCCACTTCCGCGGCGTCGCCACCGTGGTGCTCAAGCTCTTCAACATCGTACAGCCCCAGGTCGCCCTGTTCGGCAAGAAGGACTACCAGCAGCTCATGGTCCTCACCAACATGACCCGCGAGCTGGCACTGCCGATCCGGATTGTCCCCGGCGAGACCATCCGCGCCGCCGACGGCCTCGCCCTGTCGTCCCGCAACGGCTACCTGAGCGCCGCCGAGCGGGCCGAGGCGCCGCGCCTCTTTGCCCAGCTCAGCCGCATCCGCGAGCGCCTGCAGGCCGGCGAACGGGATCTGGCCCGGATGGAGGCCGATGCGGTGGCCGAGCTCGCCGCCCACGGCTGGCAGCCCGACTACATCGCCATCCGTCGTCGCAGCGACCTGCAGGCACCCGAAGGCGACGAGCCCCTGGTCGTCCTCGCCGCCGCCCGCCTGGGCAGCACCCGCCTCATCGACAATCTGGAACTGTAAACGCCACAACGCCCGCCCCCGCGCTGTCGCGGATCGGCGGGCGTCGCGGCCGGGTAACGGGTTTCAGGCGGTGGGATGGAATTCCGCCATCACCGTCGGGCTGCCACCCTCTTCGGCACGCCGGACCTGGCCGAGCATCTCGGCGATTTCCATGCTGATGCGGATGTCTTCGATCAGGAACTGGCGCAGGCCCACGCACAGGGCCATCTCGCTGATCGACGTCTGCGCCGCGCAGGCCTTGCGGATGGCGCGCACCACTTCGGTATAAACCGGATCGCGGGCCATCAGCGAGGCGATGCGCACCCGTACGTGGGCGGCCATGCGCGGGTCGAAGCGGCGGCTCTCGAGGCGGCGCAGGACTGAAACCGTCTTTTCGCGGGCCGAGCGGTAATGACCCAGTTCCTGTTCGGTCGCGAGGCGACGCAGCGTGTCATGCCAGTCCGGCGTGACGGAAGCTGCCACTCGCGCGCGGTCGCGCCAGGCCTGGGCGCTGATCGCCGCCAGGGCGACGATGCCAATCAGACAGAAAAGTGCGACATACATGATCGGGCTCCATGCAACGGGGTTGTCATGCGTCCAGAGTAGGACGTGCCCCCGTCTGGCATGGCGGACAAAATCACGCTTTTCCGTGGATGACTGTCAAATCCCCACAACTTTGGCCCACGTCGTTAAGTAGGTCACGCCACGCCCTGCAGGTAGACGCCCCCCGCGGCGCTCATGCATCGCGCAGGGCCGACACGATGTTCATGCGCGCCGCCCGCGCCGCCGGCATGAAGCCACCGATGAGTCCCATCGCCAGCGCAAAGATCAGCGTCTTGACGACGATGGCCGGCGTCAGGCGGAAGCTGAAGGCCAGCTCTGAAAACGATTGCCAGTTCATCGTCGAGATGGTGAAGAACTGCATCAGCGACGCCGCCGCCAGCCCCGCAGCCCCACCCAGCAGGGCCAGCAACAGGCTCTCCGTCAGAAAGGCCAGCAGTACACTGCCGCGCCGGAAGCCCAGTGCCCGCAGGGTGCCGATCTCGGCAGTACGGGTCGCGACCGCCGCGTACATGGTGATCGCCGCACCGATCATTGCGCCGACCGAGAAGATCACCGACAGGGTCATGCCGAGGATGCTGATGAAGTTGGACAGCATGGCCGACTGATCGGCGTAGAACGCCCGCTCGGTCTTGGCCTCCAGGCTCAGGCGCGGATCGTCGTCGATCAGCGCGCGTACGGCGGGGAAGCTCGCCGGGTCGGCCAGACGCAGCACCACGGACGAATAGGCCGGGCGCCGGAAGGCCTGCATCAGCTGGTCCGCGTCGCCCCAGATCTCCGATTCGAAGCCGCTCTTGTCCGCCTCGAACACCCCCACCACGCGCCAGTCCCGCGCACCGAAACGCAGCGTGCTGCCCAGCCCGGTGCCGTCGAAGCGGCGGGCGATGCTGGCCCCGACGACAATCTCGGCCGAGCCGGGCCGGAACATCCGCCCTTCCACCAGCGCCAGGGTCGGCCGCAGGGCCGCGCCCTGCCCCCCCACGCCGCGGATGATCACGTTGGCCGGCTTGCCGCCATGCTTGGGGAGCGTGATCAGGACAACGGTCTCCTTGGAGACCTGAGGCAGCCCCCCCGCCGCCAGCGCCACCTGAGGCAAAGTCTCCAGCAGCGCCGCCTGATTGCGCTCGATGATGCTCTGCACCTCGGTTTCAGACCCCTTGCGGATCACCACCACGTTGTCCGCCTGGCCCGTGTCCACCAGCGCCTCCTTGAGGCCCTGGTCGAGCATCAGCACCGCAGCGAAGACGAACACCACCAGGGCCATGCCCCCGGCCGTCAGGGCCGTGGTCAGGCGCCGCGCCCACAGGTTGCGCAGGCTGTAGGCCAGGGGAATCCGCTTCATGCCTCAGCCCACCGCCCGCAGGCCGTCCACGATGCGCAGGCGGCCCACCCGCAGCATGGGCAGCAGCGCCGCCACCATGCCCACCGTCAGCGCGCAGGCAATCTGTAGCGCCACGGTTTCGGTAGAGACGTTGAACACCGGGAAGAGCGTGCCCATCTTCGCAGCAAAGGCGTCCGCCACGGGAAAAGTCAAAGCGATGCCGATGGCACCGCCGGTGAGCGCCAGCATCAGGCTCTCGCCGAGGATCAGCAGTCCGACGAAGGCCGGCGCGAAGCCCAGTGCCTTCAGGGTGGCATATTCCGCCGTACGTTCGCGGGCGGTCATCGCCATGGTGTTGGCCATCACTGCCATGATGATGAAGATGACCAGGTAGGACACGATGCGGATCGCCACCACGATGGCCTCCGTCATCGCCACGAAGCTCAGCTGGAAGGCCTTTTCCGTCTCGGTGAGGGTCTCGGCGCGGGAATTGGCGAACTCCCGATCGACAGCCCGGGACACGGCTGCCACCTGGTCCGGCGACGCCACTTCGGTGACGAACACACCCACGTTGTTGGCACGTCCCGGATAGCGCTGCTTGATGGTCTCGTCCAGATACTGCCAATGGAACAGCATCTGGGACTGATCGGTGCCCTTCCTGGCGCCGTCGTAGATCGCCCGCACGACGAAATCCCAGTTGCCGGGATAGATCGTGCCCTTGAGCGTGAGGTTGTCGCCGACCTTGAAGCCGTAGGTCTCGGCCAGCTTGCGCCCCACCACGCAGCCACGACGATCCCGCAGAAAATCGCGGAAGGCCCGTTCGTCCACGACGAATTCAGGATAGATGCGGAAGTAGCTTTCACCGTCCACCGCAAACTGGGCGAAGAAGTTCTTCGGCTCCTTGTAGATGCCGCCGAACCAGCTGGCCCAGGACAGATCGCGCACGCCTTCCACTCCGCGAATGCGGTCCCGATAGGTGAGCGGCAGCGGAAACACCAGGGAGATGGAACTGCGCGTGATCAGCCGGTTGGCCGAGGCGCCTTCCGCCCCCGCGTACCAGGCATCCACGACGGTCCCGAGCAGGCCATAGGCGAGAATTGCCACCACCATGCCCAGCACCGTCAGGCCGGCGCGCAAACGGTGGCGCCAGGCATTGCGCAGGATCATCCGCAGGAAAGCCGTCAGCATGCCGGCGCCATCCCGGTTTGCACAAAAAACCTGTATGCCCTCTTGCGCTCCGCCGCGCTTCGCCCCAAGCTATGCAGGCTCACAGGGTGGCTCCGGACGCGATGCTGCCCCTCAGACCAAGCCAACAATCGGGAGGAGGATCCAAAAGAATGGCAACCACGGTCCAGCAGATTCTGAACAACAAAGGCGGCACCTGTCACGGTGTCGCGCCCGACACCACGGTGCTCGAAGCCCTCAAGCTGATGGCCGAGCGCAACATCAGTGCTGTGCTGGTCACCGAAGGCCCGCGGCTGGTGGGCATCTTCACCGAGCGCGACTACGCCCGCAAGGTGGTGCTGCGCGGCCTGGCGTCCAAAGACACCAAGGTCGGCGATCTGATGACCCAGAACGTGCTGACGGTCTCGCCGAGCCAGACCGTCGAGGAAGTCATGGGCATCATGACCAACAACCACATCCGCCACCTGCCGGTGGTGGACCACGGCGTCCTGGCCGGCATCATCAGCATCGGTGATGCGGTCAAGTCGGTCATGGAGCAGCAGCAGGCGACCATCGAGCAGCTCGCAGGCTACATCGCCGGTGGCATGAGCACCTGATCCACGCGTGCCCGCCCCCTCGGCCGGCACGGGTCGATCTGCAAGAGCCGCAGCCTGCGCTGCGGCTCTTTCACGTCGCCGTGGCTGCGTCATGTCCGCACCGCCTCGCGCCCCGACAGCTCGCCCTTCTCCAGGTGCATGATCGCGTGGGCCGCCGCCGCCGCGCGCTGGTCGTGGGTCACCATCACGATGGTCTTCCCCGCCTCCCGGTTGAGGCGCTGCAGCAGCCCGAGGATCTCGGTGGCGGACTCCCGGTCCAGATCGCCGGTGGGCTCGTCAGCCACGATCAGAGTCGGGTCCGTCACCAGCGCGCGGGCGATAGCCACCCGCTGCTGCTGCCCGCCCGAAAGCTCGCCCGGCGTGTGGTCCATACGGTCGGCCAGCCCCACCATGCTCAGCGCGAAGGCCGCCCGCTCGCGCCGCTCCCGCGCCGACAGCGTGGTGAGCAGCAGAGGCAGCTCCACATTCTCGAGCGCGTCGAGCACCGGCATCAGGTTGTAGAACTGGAAGATGAATCCAATGTGGCGCGCCCGCCAGTCGGCCAGCTCCCGCTCGGCCAGACGGGCGATGTCCTCGCCGGCAACGATCAGTTCGCCGCTGTCGGCCCGGTCAATGCCTGCGATGAGGTTGAGCAGCGTGCTCTTGCCCGAGCCGGAGGGCCCCATCAGGGCCAGGAATTCGCCCTCCGCAATGTCAAAACCGATGCCTGCCAGCACCGGCACCACCTGGGCGCCGCGCCGATAGGCCTTGCGCACATCGCGCAGACGCACAATCGGCGCGCCGGCAGCGCTCCCGCGGGCGTCGGTCACTTGCCCCCCGCCTTCACCGCGGCCCCGTCGCGCAGGGATTCCGGCGGACGCAGCACCACCTTGTCGCCGGACTTGACGCCCTGCACGGCGACCAGTTCGCCGATCGTTGCGCCCGTCTGCACGACAACGCGGTGGGCCCGCCCGTCCTCCACGCGGAACAGCGCCACTTCCGAGCCTTCGCGCCGCAGCGCATCTTCGTGCACCGCCACCCGTGGCGTGCGCTCGGCGTCCGCCAGCGCCTTGTCCAGGAAGGCGATCTTGGCGCTCATCTCTGGCAGGACGCGCGGATCCGGATCGAGGAAGCGGACCTTGGTCAGCACGCTCGCCTTGGCCCGGTCCACCGTCGGCACCCGGCGCGACACCTCGCCGCGGAAGCGTTGCTCCGGAAAGGCGTCGAGCTGGATCTCACAGGGCTGGCCCACGCGGATGCGCCCCAGGTTGGCCTCGGAGACGTCCGCCTCCACCTCCAGCGTGCCCATGTCCGCCATGCTCACCACGGCGCCCTTGCTGTCGGCGGCGGCGGAAAAATTGGTGATCAGGTCGCCCACGTTGGCGTTCTTGGTGAGGACCACGCCGTCGAAGGGCGCGCGGATCTCGGTCTGGGCCACCGCCACACGGGCCGCCCGCTCCGCCGCCACCGCAGCCGTCTCGGCGGCCTGGGCCGACCCGAGCGCCGCGCGGGCCTTCGTCGCGCGGGCCTCGGCCTGATCCACCTGGGCCTGGGCGACGAAGTTGCGGGCGCGCAGATCACGGGCGCGGCCGAGGGCCAGCTCGGCATCCTTGAGCTCGGCCCGCGCCTGCCCCACGTTGGCCCGCGCCACCCCCACGTTGGCTGCCGCCTGCTCGGCCTGCGCCACCACGTCGCGCTGTTCCAGGCGGGCGATCAGCTCACCGGCCTTGACCACCGAGCCCTCGCGCACTCCCAGCCATTCCAGTCGCCCGGTGGCCTTGGAGGCCACCGATGCCTTGCGCTGGGCCACCACGTAGCCGGTGGCGTTGAGGACGGTCACGCCCTGATAGGGCCACGCCTCGCCGACGCTGACGGTCTCGACCGACACCGGCGCATTGAAGTGCCCGATCGCAGCGGCAAGCGCGGCCACCACCACCAGTGCGCCACCGATCAGCCAGGCCCGGGCGCGTCGGCGAGACGGCCGCGGCGCGTTGCGGTCGATGCTCAGACGGGACAGGTCGGATTCACTCATGGCGTGGCGGGCCGGCGATGGATGTGCCGGTCATTCTACCCCGCCGCCATGACAGGCCGCGTCGTGCGGCAGGCCTACAGGCGCTCGCTCTCCGGCAGCACCACCGGGCTCGCCTGATCCGGCCGGTAGCCGCACATCCCGGCATAGACCTCGCGGATGCGCGCCATGTCCGCCGCCACGTTGCCCGTGAGGCGGACGTAAGCGGCAATCCCCAGGCGCTTGCGTCGGTAGTCGATGAAGCCCAGCCCCACCGGCACGTCCGCCGCCCGCGCAATGCGATAGAAGCCGGATTTCCAGCCGGCGGTGCGACGGCGAGTGCCCTCCGGCGCGATGGCGACCAGCAGGTGATCGCGGGAACGGAACGCCCCCGCCATGCCCTCCACGAAACCGCCCGGCTGTCCCCGGTCAACGGGAATCCCCCCCAATCGGCGGAGCAGCCCGCTCACCGGCCAGCGGAACAGGGTGTGCTTGCCGATCCAGCCGATCGGCCAGCCCAGGGCAAAACGCACCAGCAGGCCCAGGGGGAAGTCCCAGTTGGAGGTGTGGGGATAGACGACGATCAGGCAATGGGCCGCAGGCAATGGCGCCACATCGAGGGTCCACCCCAGGCGTCGCAGCAGGGCCCCCGCCCAGGGGCGAGGATGGACAGGGAAGGTCGCGGACGGGTCGATTGGCATGCCAGTAGGATTTCGGACGCGGAGCGGGGATAATTCGGGAAGCGCAGGAGGGGGCGATCATGCTCCCGTCCCTGCGTCGACTCAAGCACCGCCGCGCCCGGCGCCTCGACGCGCCCGCCAAAACGATCCATGCCAGCCACCGCGCCCGCCTTCCGTCCGCCCCCCATCCTCGACATCGAAGCGTCCGGCTTCGGACCATCCAGCTATCCCATCGAGGTCGGCCTGATCCTGCCGGATGGGTGCACCTATTGTTCGCTGATCCGGCCCCTTGACGCCTGGACCCACTGGGACGCGAGCGCCGAGGCGATCCACCATGTCGCCCGCAGCACGCTCGTGGCCCACGGCCGCAGCCCCGCCGACGTGGCCCACGCCCTCAACCTCCGCCTGCACGGACAGACGATCTACTGCGACGCCTGGTATCACGACTTCACCTGGCTGGGCCGCCTCTTCGATGCCGCCGATCTGCCCCAGCTGTTCCGCCTTGAAGACATCCGCAGCCTGCTTGGCGAGACCGACATGGAGGTCTGGCATGCCACCAAGACCGACATCCTGGCGGAGCTGGGCCTGCAACGTCACCGTGCCTCCAACGACGCCCGCGTACTGCAGCAGACGCTGCTGCGGGTGAAGGGATGGACGGCGCCGATCGCCGCCGAAGCGCAGCCCTGCGACCGGCCGGTCTGAAGTCCCCGGCCGGTCCCGGGCTCAGAACGACCTGCGGTACGCCACGCCACCCGGCGACAACAGCCAGTGGCCGGTCTTCACGCCCACCAGGGCGCCGGCGGCGTCCCAGCTCAGATCCTTCCACGAGAAGCGGTTGCACGCGCGCTGCGAGTCGTAGACCTCCTTTGCCACACCGGGGGCCAGCGCCAGGGCAAAGGCCGTCCACGGATCGCTGCTGATCTGGGACGTCGCCACGCCGAGGGCTGCAGACACCCCGAAATGGGCCGCCTTGTCGCGCCCGGCCCAGTCGTCCTCATAGGGACCGCAGGCGTGGGCAGTGGAAGACAGCAGGGCAAACAGCAGACTGGCGGTGCGGAGCGTCACGGGAAACCTCGCGGAACAGGACGGGTGGAAACCGCAGCGGACGGCGCCGGACCGGCGCGCCCGTGATCCCGGCGGCGTCTGCGGCCCGTACATGCCATCGCGATGCGCGACAGCAGCGCACCTTGCCAGAGAACCCCACACGGCCGCAACCGTTTCCCGCCATCGCAGCATGCACGCGGGGCGGAGGCCCTCACAGCCTCCGCCCCGCGCGTTCAGCCGCAGGCACGTGCGCCGCGCCTGCACCCGACCCTTACTTCACGACTGCACCCGCCAGCGCCGCGGCCTGGTCAGCGGGCTTGGCCTCGGCCTTCACCGCCGCCTTGGCCCCGTCCATCCGCGCGCCCTGCGGGGCAACGGCGTCCTTCACCCGGACCGCGGCGGACGCCTGCGCTTCGCGCGGTACCGCCGCGCGCTTCACAGCCTCCGCCTTCCCGGCAGCATGGGTGCGGACGTGCTGCTCCATCGCTGTCTGTCCGGCTGCGGCGGCACCGGCCCCGGCCTTCACGGCATCGGCCGGCGTTGCCCGCGGGTCGGCGGGCTTGACGTCGGCAGCGTGGGCGGCACCGAGGGCCAGCGCAAGGCTCAGGGCGAAGAGGGACTTGTTCATGGACGTTCTCCTGTCGGTTCGGGGGTTTAGGGCGGTCACCGCATCGCGGCGGCTCGCCCTTCCCTCAACGCGGCGCCTGTCCCCCGGGAGAACAGGCAAACGGTAACGTCCTGTAAGGCTGTAACAGACGCTCAGAGCGGCCGCTTGACCGTCAGGGCACCCCGGATC
>DAOQMM010000013.1:0-49307 GCA_035335645.1 Rhodocyclaceae bacterium
ACTCCAACGAAGTCGCCGCCCTGGGGCTGAAGAAGAAGTCGGAGCACAAACCGCGATCGCGGGGGCCGAAGGGGGAGAAGTAGGGAGACGCGGCGAATGAGCGGGAGGTTGTTTTCGTGGATAGCCTTGTTTGCTACGGTACGCTGATGTGAAGACGTTTCTACTCAGTTTTGGGGATGCGTGGAGATAATGATTAAGGCACGATGCGCGGTGAATATAAAACCGTATCGGTTTTGATGCTGCGATTTAACGGGCTTTGTTTTTGATATGTATGGAGAAGCGTTGCTCTTGGGGTAGTTTAAATTTATTCATGTTTATTAAATTTGAAGAAAATCGCAAGCTCGAAAGCATAGATCTGTGCAAATTCTTTTTTTTCAGATCTGCTTTTGCAGCGTATGTCGTTTGCGCGTCGTCGTACGTGTTTGCGCAAGTTGCTTACATGGAGCCGACCGTGCCGATTGTCACGACGCCATGGAAAGATGGCTGGATTACGGCGGGTGGTCCTCAAGAGATTTGCCAGCAAATATTCATTGAGGCTGCTGGAAATCCTCCGGAGCGACCGATTACAATGGTGTTGTCCTCTCTTAGGATTATACCGGAACCTAATCACAATTACAGCGTCAGCGATTTTAGACTTGGTGAGGTGCTTCCTTACGATACGCCGAATTTTTCCGCTTGGTATTGCTCGGCATCCTATGATCATTACGATTATGGTGGTCTTCACCACCACAATGGAGATCTTGGAAATTCGGGGGAGTTTTTATACCCTGTTTGCCCTAATCATCCATACCCCGGTACATATCCGTTGGGAGAACCAAATCCGCCAAAGTATTGTACCGGTCCGACAACGCCCGTTAGGCCGCCGGTTTGCAATGAGATTGGGTATCCAGTCGAGCCCGCTAGTGGTGTAAAAGTATTTAGAGAGCTTGACTTTCGTCACTCCTCAAATCCCCATCTATATCTGGAGAGAACGTACCGATCGTTCTTTCGGATACAGCCTGCAGGAATGGTCTCCTGGATCACAAACTGGCATCGCAGACTTTTCTTTCAGGAAATTGAGAAGGACGTCAGTGTAGTGTCGGTAGATGAGTCCGGGCGTTCGCGATATTTTTATACGAGTCAACTTGTTCCGGAGCATGGGCTTTTAGATCGTCTTACTAAGACATCAAGCGGCTATCAGCTATTTCGGGCCGACAACACGCTGGAGCAATATACGTCTGATGGGTATTTGGCGGGTGTGTATCATCACGATGGAGCCTATGAAATCATCCGGTATGTCGGTGGGAGTGCGGTTGGGTCGTGGAATGTTGCTTCCATAACAGATCACAATGGGGCTGCTATAAAGTTTAACTACGATGCCGTGGATAGGGTGTCATCTGTTACGACTTCTGACCAACGAGTGATAAATTATTTGTATTTTAATTACAATGGCTACCCGCTGTCTGTTGTTGGTTGGCAGGATGGAAAATCGAGGTCGTACACATATTCTGTCGAGTCTCCTTCTTCGTGGATGAATATCTTGTCTGTTGTTGATGAGGATGGTGCGCTGTTTTCGCGGGTTGAATATGATCGCAACAATAGGGTCGTGTACTCTGGAAGAGGGGGTGATCAGAGTAGCTACACCTTTAAGTATTCCGAAGATAAATGGTTCCCGACGTCGACTGTTGTCACCGATCCATCGGGAGTTCAACGTACCTATAGCTCGGTCCTGGACAAATCCCAGATATTTCCGACCGGAGTATCGAAGCCGGGGGGCGCCGGCTGCAACGCATCCAGCAGCAATATTGACTACGATACTTTCGGTAATGCCATCTCCCGCACGGATTTCAACGGGATGAAGTCCTGCCATGGTTACGATGCTTCCCGTAACCTCGAGACCTCGCGGATCGAGGGTTTCGCGTCGTCCGATGCATGTCCGGCCGATGTGCTGTCTTCGGCGCCTTCCTCCACACAGCGCAAAACCACCACGCAGTGGCATCCGTTCTGGCGTCTCGAAACCCGGCAGGCCGAACCCAAGCGCGTCACCACCTGGGTCTATAACGGGCAACCCGATCCCACCAATGGCAACGCGCTGGCCTCATGCGCGCCCGCCACGGCCAAGCTGCCGGATGGTCAAGTCATTGCAGTGCTGTGCAAGCGCATCGAACAGGCCACCACTGACGCGACTGGCGCGCAAGGCTTCGGTGCGTCCGCCGATGGGCCGGCACGGATCTGGGCCTATACCTATAACGCGTTCGGACAGGTGCTGACCGAAGACGGTCCCCGCACAGACCTCGCGGACGTGACCAAGTACGTTTATTACACCGACACCACCGCCAACTGGACTCAAGGCGATCTGCGCAGCATTACGAACGCTCTGGGCCATGTGTGGACCTTTACCCAGTACGACAAGGCCGGCCGCCTCCTGGCAGCAACGGACCCCAATGGCACCGCGTTGACTTATACCTATACCCCGCGAGGATGGCTGGCCAGTCGCAGCGTGGCGGGCCAGACCAGCACCTTTGCCTATACGGGATGGGGTGGGCTCGCCCTGGTCACGCTGCCGGATGGCACGTCAACCAGCTACACCTGGGATGCCGCTCACCGGCTGACCAGTGTTTCCGACAGCGCAGGCAACAGCACGCGCTTCGTGCTCGACCCGTCCGGCAACATCACTTCTTCGACCACCACGGACGCTGCGGGCAATGTCGCTCGCCAGACACGGACGGAGTTCGATGCGCTCGGGCGCCCCTGGAAGCACTATGACGCAGCCGGCCATGCCTTCGAGGTCTGGCACGACGCGATGGATCGGGTTGCCAAGACCATTGATCCCAAAGGGCGGACCACGACCTTTGCACGCGACACGCTGGGACGGCTTCAGGACATCACCGATGCTCAGACCACGCCCGGTCACACCGGCTTCGCCTTTGACGCGCGGGACCAAATGACCCGGCAAACCGCCCCCAACGGCGCCGTGACCCAACTGAGCGTCGATGGCCTCGGAAACACCCTCCAGGAGGTCAGTGCCAATCGCGGCACCCTGCGTTTCACCTACGACGCGGCGGGCAACCTGCTGACACGTACCGATGCGCGGGGCGTCACTGCGAACTACACCTACGATGCGCTCAACCGCATCCGCAAGCGCATCACCAAGAACAGCGCAGGTGTTGTGACCGAAACGCTCGACTACATCTGGGATGGGGCATCCGGCTGTACCTACGGACGCGGTCACCTTTGCCAGATCACCGATGGCGGCGGGGTGACGAACTTTGCCTACGATGCGCGGGGCAATCGGATCAGCGAGCGCCGCAGCGAAGCCGGTAGAAGCTACACGACTCAATACACACTCAATGGCGCAGACCGCATCGTTGCCCTGGTGACGCCGACCGGATCCCTGCTCGATCAGGCGCGGGACGCCGGCGGGCGTGTTGCCGCGCTGACGGCCACCGCCGGTGGTTCATCGATTCCCGTGGCATCCGCAGTCCGCTACGACGGGGCCGGAAACGTCGTGAGTCTGAGCCAGGGCACCAGTCTGTCCCAACTCATGCAGCGCAACGCCGACGGACAACTGGAGGCGAACGGGCTGGGCATCCCGGTCACCGGCCTGGGGCTGAGCCTGGGCAAACGCTTCATCCGTCCGGGGGATGGGCTTGACTTCACCCTGACCCTGACGCCTGCCCAGGCCTCGGGGACCGTGTTCTTGTGCCAACTCGATTGCCAGGGCAGCAACCAACTGGCGGTCATTCCCGTAACGGGGGGAACAACGACGGGAACGCTCACCGGCCTGACCAAAGGCGTACACCACCTGAGCGCCGTACTCGTGCCCAACCCTCCTTACGCTGCCAGCCTGTCCGAGTCGCGCCGCGTACTCGTCGGCGTACCGCCGACCCTCTTCTTCGACGATCTCTTCCTGCAGTAACGCCCGAGGACCGCATTCATGAACCGTCGCGCCCTGATCCTGACCCTGATGATGACATTACCCGCCCTGCCTGCCGCAGCGGGGACGCTGGCCTGCAACGGCACGATTGCGCAAGTGATGACGACCGCAAGCGGTGATCTGCGCGTCGTGCCCAGCTGGCGCAATGACTGGGTCACCCTGTGCAACGTCGTAAGCCCCTGGAAAGGCGTCCCGGTGGACGCCTGCAAACGCTGGCATGCCCAAGCCCTGGCTGCCCAGATCGCCCAGACTAACACCCAGACGGCCTATGCCAGCACGGCAGCCACGGCGTGCGCTCAGATGGCGGTCGCCTCAGCGGCCGACGCCCCCGATACCTTCAGCAACAACTGAGGCCCGGCAGACATGTTCCGCTCCATTCTGAGACTTGCATTGCTGTGCGGCACCCTCTCCAGCCCCGTCGCCCAGTCTGCTGCACTGTCCTGTACAGGCACCCTGACCGATGTCGCGAACTCGGCTGCAGGCGAACTGCGGATCAAACCCTCCTGGCGGGGGGACTGGATCACCCTGTGCAGTACTGCGGTCGTATTGAACGGGGTCCAGACCGAAGCGTGCAAGCGCTGGCAGGCCCAAGCCCTTGCCGCGCAACTCACGGCTGCCAACACCTGGGTTCAATACGACAACCCGGTCGCGCCGAGTTGCGCAACGATGGGGACACTCGGCAACGCAGACCGTCCCGGCTATCTGGTGACGTACTGACGAGGCGCCTCGAGATGACTGGTCTTTCCACGTTGCGCGCATGCCTGCTGGGCACGAGCTGCCTATTGGCGGCGAGCGCCGCTCACGCAGACACCTACAACTATGACGAGTTGGGAAACGTTCGACAGATCCAGAACGACAAAGGCGTCCGGACCTACACCTTTGACGAGGTGAATCGTCTCAAGACCGAGAGCGGATTGGCCGGGGTGCGCACCCATACCTACGATCCCAACAGCAACCGCCTGAACGATGGCGCCCCAAGCCCGACCACGGCCAGCTTCGCCCCCGCATCGGACCGGATCGCAACCCTCAACGGTGTGACCGTTACTCTCGACGCCGCAGGCAATCTGCTGGGCGACGGCACCTACACCTACGCCTGGAACGACGCGGGACAACTGCTCTCGGTGAGCAAGGCCGGGCAACTGGTCGCCAAGTACTACTACGATTACAAGGGACGCCGCACGCGCAAGGCCACCACCGCCATCGCCCCGCAAGGCGCCCAGGTGTTCGTGTATCACTACGACGCCTCCGACCACCTGATCGGCGAGACCTTGGGCGATGCGACGCCGTTGCGCACTTACGTTTGGCTGAACGATCAACCCAACGCAGTGATCGAACATCCGGCGCTGAGCACCCCGCAGCGCACGCTGTACCTTCAGGTGGATCACCTGGGCACGCCCCGCCTGGCCAAGGACAGCACGGGCAAGATCCAATGGCGCTGGGACAGCGACGGCTACGGAAGCACCGCGGCCGACGAGGATCCGGACGGGGACGGAAAGAAGACGACGATCAACCTGCGGTTTGCGGGGCAGTACTACGATGTGGAGTCGGGGCTGCACTACAACTGGAACAGGTACTATAGTCCGAGGCTCGGGCGGTACATTTCCAGTGATCCGATAGGGGTGGAGGGAGGGGGCAATACCTATGGGTATGTCGGCGGGAATCCTCTCTCTTATTTCGACGTGCTCGGATTGTCGCCGATGTCGCCTACGGAGATTGCCCAAATCATTAAGGACAACAATCACTCGCCGCTGAGCAATGAGATGGTTATGTGCCTGATGTGGCAAGAGTCAGGGTTTGACCCGGATGTTGAAAATGATGGTGCACGTGGCTTAATGCAAATTCGGAAGAATCAGGCGCTGGCGCAAGTAAACAAGAAGAGTGGACCTTTCGCTTGGCAAGACTTGTTTGACCCTTCAACAAACACTGAGGTCGGAACGCTCTATCTCAATTGGGTCTCTCAACGACCGGGGGACTTAGATAGAAATATCCAGAGAAGATACGGTACTGGAGATGATTATCCTGTCGCAAAGATGCGGCAATGCGAGAAGTGTCTACAGGAAACGTGCTCAAAAGATGGGGATGTAAAAAAATGCTTAGCAAAAGTGCATCGTTGATTTTTAGACTGCTATTTGTTGTTGCAGCCTTGGGGGCTCAATGCTCTTTTGCAAACGATGCTTGCAGCAGTTTTTCTGCAGCGGATATAACCACCTACCTTCCGGACGGCGAGGGATATTGGATGCGCGGACGCAATGGCCCAAATGGTTCTGCAATTAGTGTCTGTACCGAAAGAGGAAAAGGGGTGCCTGTCGCCTTTATAAGTGAAGACAGCGCACAAGAGTTTGCTGACTTGCACATTCTCAGCATTCAATCGTTTTATGGGCTGCTTATCGTTACACAAGAATCTGGCGCCGCTTATCGGATTCGTTTTTTTGCGTATGACATTAAGGCGAACCAAGTAAGAGAGATGGCAAGTGATGGTTCAAAGTTTTTGCCTTCACTGGGCTACCTTGGGTCAGAACTTCAACCGGTGGTTGGGGTCATCCATTCTGCGCTAGATTCGAGAGTTTCTTCTCAGCCGCTCCCTAAGGAAGAAGTCCTATATTTTCTCGACAAGAGCAAGATGAATATCTCGTCTAAACGCAAGGCATGGAGTGCGAAGCGCTAAGCCGGAAAAAACAGGCAAAACATCTATGGCTATGTCGGCGGGAATCCGCTGAGCTATACGGACCCAACGGGGGAAATCAAACGTCCAAATGACCCGAGTGGCCTACCTAGCGATTGGCAACGTGATACTAGACACCGCGACCCTAACGGCGAGAGATGGACAAACCAAAATGGGGATGTTCTTGATTGGCACCAAGGTCGGCCTGGTATGCCTGGCTGGAGAGGTAAAGACCATTGGCACCACAATGGAGGAGATGAGCATTTGCCTCCTGGGACTGAAGTGCCGGATTCACCGAGCGACGGAAAAACATGCGGGGATGATTGCAAACAGAAGGTTGCAACGGTTGTCACGTCAGCGACTGGCGCTTACATCATCTATCGTTGCGTACGTATGATTCCATCACTTGTTCCTCCGCTTTGGTGGACCATCCCGGGTAATGCTGCTGCGCCATGAGGTAATTATGAATAGCTTTAATGATTTTCTTTTGCGAATGGGGGGTATGCACGACTCTATCGTTGAGCGCCTTATGTGGTCGCCAGACGAAAAACGAATTGAACTTCAATTTGATGATTTGTATCGTAACTTCAATGGATTGCCAGAGTACCCTGGCAGGCAGCCCGGAGTTATAGTTTTACATGGTGTTAGCAATCTGAGTCTTACACTCGATTCTGACGGACCTCTGCGGGTATTCGAGTTTTTGCCCGAAGAAGGCGAGTCAGATGTTGTAGTTTTGACTTTTTCGCCAACGGGAAAGCTCCGCGTCCAATATAGGTCCGTTGACCATCCAGCATGCCTGATTAATGCAGTGGGCCGCTCTTGACAAACCGCCCCTGCTCATCCTGGTGATCTAGCCTATGAACAGACCGTTCCCCCGCTTCGACACGACGCGCCGCCCTGGCGTGTTGTTCGTCTCAGCAGTCGCTCAGATACCGTCGCACGCGTAAGCGCCGTGCGGGTATCGCTCTAATTCCCTTCCTAAGTCGATAGCGCCTGCCGGCCTTGCGCGTGCCGTTTGCCGCGTGCGGACGGGTGTCCGTGCGCGTTTCAACCGAAATGCAAAGGATGCGACATGAGCAAGATGAACGAGTACTACGAAGAAACCCGCGCCAGCTACCTGGCTGCCGTCATCGGTGGCATCGAAACCGGCTGCATCAGCCAGCAGGACATGGAAGTGCTGCACGTACCTACACATCCGCCTCCACCGAATCCCCCTTGTCTTCCATCCACGCGCGGCGGCCGGCGGCTTCGCCTTTGCCCATGAGCATGGTGAAGGTGCGGCGGGTTTCTTCCAGGGCGGCGGGGCGGACCTGCACGGGGAGGACGCGGCGGGTGGCGGGGTCCATGGTGGTTTCGCGGAGTTGTTCGGGGTTCATTTCGCCGAGGCCTTTGAAGCGGCCGACTTCGATGTGTTCGGCCTTGACGCCTTCGTGGACCAGGCGGTCGCGGAGGGTGGCGAGTTCCCGGTCGTCGAGGGCGTAGAGCCGGCGCGGCGGGCGCTTTTTGCCCTGGGCGGGGACGTCGATGCGGTAGAGCGGCGGCTGGGCGACGTAGATGTGGCCGTGCTCGATGAGCTGGGGGAAGTGGCGGAAGAACAGGGTGAGCAGCAGGGTCTGGATGTGGGAGCCGTCCACGTCGGCGTCGGACATGATGATGACTTTGCCGTAGCGCAGCTCGGAGAGGTCGGCGGTGTCGTCGAGGGCGTGGGGTTCGACGCCGAGGGCGACGGCGATGTCGTGGATTTCGGCGTTGGCATAGAGGCGGTCGCGATCCACTTCCCAGGCGTTCTGTACCTTGCCGCGCAGGGGCAGGATGGCTTGCGTGTCTTTGTCGCGGGCCATCTTGGCGCTGCCGCCAGCGGAGTCGCCCTCCACAAGGAAGAGTTCGTTGCGGGCGATGTCCTCGGATTCGCAGTCCGACAGTTTGCCGGGTAGCACGGCGACGCCGGAGGACTTGCGCTTTTCCACCTTCTGGGCGGCGCGGGCGCGGGCCTGGGCGGCCTTGATGGCCAGCTCGGCGAGCTTCTTGCCGTACTCCACGTGTTCGTTGAGCCACAGCTCGAAGGGGTCGCGCACCATGCGGGAGACGAGCTGCACGGCGTCGCGGCTGTTGAGGCGTTCCTTGGTCTGGCCCTGGAAGCTGGGGTCGAGGACGCGGGCGGAGAGGACGAAGGAGGCGCGCCCGAAGGCGTCGTCGGCGGTGAGCTTGACGCCTTTGGGGAGCAGGGCGTGGTGGTCGATGAAGTTCTTGACCGCGGTGAAGATGCCGTCGCGCAGGCCGGCTTCGTGGGTGCCGCCGGCGGGGGTGGGGATGAGGTTGACGTAGGATTCGCGCACCGGCGCGCCTTCGGCGGTCCAGGCCACGGCCCAGGCGGCGCCTTCGCCGGCGGCGAAGGTCTCGTCGCCCTTGGGGGCGTATTTTTCGCCGGAGAACAGGGGAATGAGGGGTTCGCCGGTGAGGGATTCGTTCAGGTAGCCGCGCATGCCGTCGTCGAAGCGCCAGTTGCGGGTGTCGCCGCCTTCTACGGCGAGGCTGACGTCCAGGCCGGGCATGAGTACGGCCTTGGAGCGGAGCAGGCGTTCCAGCTCGCCGCGGGGCAGCTCGGCGGCGTCGAAGTATTTGGCGTCCGGCCATACGCGGACGGTGGTGCCGCTGGCTTTCTTGGGGGCGTCGCCGATGCGGACGAGGGGCTCGATCACGTCGCCGCCGGCAAACACCAGGCGGTGTCGGCCGCCGTCGCGCACGACTTCCACTTCCAGCCGGCGGGCGAGGGCGTTGGTGACGGACACGCCGACGCCGTGCAGGCCGCCGGAGAAGCGGTAGGCGGAGCCTTCGTCGGTCTTGTTGAACTTGCCGCCGGCGTGGAGGCGGGTGAACACCACTTCCACCGTGGAGACGCGTTCCACCGGGTGGATCTCGACGGGGATGCCGCGCCCGTCGTCGGCCACGCTCACCGAGCCGTCGGCGTGCAGGGTGACGCCGATGCGCCGGCAGAAGCCGGCCATGGCTTCGTCGGCGGCGTTGTCGATGACTTCCTGGATGACGTGCAGCGGGTGCTCGGTGCGGGTGTACATGCCCGGCCGCTGTTTGACGGGTTCGAGGCCCTTGAGGACGGTGATGGAGTCGGCGGTGTAGTGCTTTTGGGTCATGCGCGGTCCGGCGGGTGGGAGTCTGGAGCGACGCGGACTATACCGCGGGGATCGTCAGGGCGCGAGGGTGTGGCGTATGCGTGCGTGACGGGTGCGGCGCGCCTCAGCGCGGGCGGGCGCGGCCGGTGTTGTCGCTTACCTGGGCGGCGATGCGTTCCAGCAGGGCATTGGCGGCGCGGCTGCCGGCGCTGTCGCCCTGGGTGGGGCGCCAGGCCAGATACACCGTGCCCGCCTCGCCTGCGCGGGTGTAGATGGCCATGGAGAGGGGGCATTGGGCGATGTTGACGGGGTTCTCCCGGGCCAGTTGCCAGGCTACGCGGGCGCTGCAGAAATGGAGCACTTCGGCGTCGCCATACACGGCGCCGTCCTGACCCAGGGCCGGGCCGGTGCGTGCCAGCATGTCGCCGAAGCGGCTGGGCGGCGAAGGGATCAGGCCTTCGCCTTCGATGGCGTCCACCAGCGCCTCGCGGGCGTCCGCGTAACGGGCGTCGGGGAGGCTGACGTGGCGCAGTTCGTCCGCGTAGGCCGAGGCGGCGAGCAGAGCCGCGAGCAGCAGGGCGAGGCAGGCAAGGCGGGGCAGGGGGCGCATGGTGGGACGATAGCAAATCCGCGCGCGCGGGGGCAGCCGCGGGCGCTGCGGACCGGGTCGTTCAGGGCCGGTTGTCCGGATGGATGCGGCGCGCCAGATCGATGAAGGCGCGCAGGCCGGCGGGCGGCAGGCGGTGGCTGGGGTAGTAGAGGAAGAAGCCCGGCTCCGGCGGGCGCCAGTCGTCCAGCACGCTGACGAGGCGGCCGGCGGCAATGGCCGGGGCGGCGTATTGGGCGTAGACGTAGGCGAGGCCCAGCCCCGCTTCGGCGGCGGCGATCATGACGTGCATGTCGTCGGTGGCGAGGGGGCCATCCACTTCGATCTCCACCTGCTCGCTGCCGCGCCGGAATTCCCAGCGGTAATACTGGCCGCCGGGAAAGCGCACGCGGATGCAGCTGTGGGCGGTCAGCGCCCGCGGGCAGTCCGGCGTACCGCGGGCCGCCAGATAGGCTGGGGCGGCGACGACGACGAAGTGCTGGGCGGCCCCGAGGGGCACGGCGACCATGTCCTGCTGCACGCTCTCGCCGAAGCGCACGCCGGCATCGAAACCGCCAGCGACGATGTCCACGAAGCGGTCGTCGGCGACGAGTTCCACGCGCATGCCGGGGTATTCGGCGAGGAAGCGGCTGACCAGGGGCGCCAGCACCCACGCGCAGGCGGCGCGGGGCGCGTTGATGCGCAGGGTGCCGAGGGGCGAATCGCGGAAGGCATTGACGGCGTCGAGGGCGCCGTGAAGCTCCCGCAGGGCCGGAGCGACCCGGTCGAGGAGGCGCTGACCGGCTTCGGTGGGCGCGACGCTGCGGGTGGTGCGGTTGAGCAGGCGCACGCCGAGGCGGGCTTCCAGCGCGCGCAGGGCGTGACTCAGGGCCGACGGGGAGACGCCCAGCTCGGCCGCGGCGCGGCGGAAGTTGCGGGTCCGGGCAACGGTGGCAAAGGTGTGCAGATCGTTGAGGCTGGCCAGGGGCGGAGCGTTCATTGTTGAGATGTGCTCAATAAGTCATGCGTCAGTGTGCGGATTGTTGCATGGAGCGCGGCCCGTTACGCTGATCCGGTCATCCCCAATCTTCGACAGGAGCCCGCAATGCAGACAAGCACACAGTTTCCCGATCTGGCCGGCAAGGTCATCCTCGTCACCGGCGCCTCGTCCGGCATCGGCGCCGCCACGGCCCTGGCGCTGGGCCGCGCCGGCGCGCGGGTGGCGCTGGCGGCACGCCGGCTGGACAGCCTGGAAGCCCTCGCCGCGCAGATCCGCGATGCCGGTGGCGAGGCGCTGACGGTGCAGACCGATGTGACCGTGGAAAGCCAGGTACGCGATGCGGTGGCGGCGACGGTGGCGCGCTTCGGCCGCCTGGACGGCGCCTTCAACAACGCGGGCGCCCTGGGGGCCGCCGCGCCCCTGCACGAGAGCACGACGGACAACTTCGACGCGGTGTTCAAGGCCAATGTGTACAGCGTGTATTGGTCGATGAAATACGAGATCGCCGCGCTGCTGCAGACGGGCGGCGGGGCCATCGTCAATACCTCGTCCATCGTGGCGCAGATCGGCTTTCCCGGCGTGGCGGCGTACACGGCCAGCAAGCACGCGGTGATGGGCCTGACCCGCAACGCGGCGCTGGAATACTTCACCCAGGGCTTGCGCATCAACGCGGTGCTGCCCGGCCCCATCGAGACGCCCATGGCGGAATCCGGCTTCGGCAGCCTGGAGGCGCTGCGGGAGAGCATGAAGGCGTCGCCCGCCGGCCGCGCCGGCGTGCCCGACGAGGTGGCCGCGCCGGTGCTGTTCCTGCTGTCCGACGGGGCCCGTTACATGAGCGGTCAGGCGCTGACCGTGGATGGCGGTTACACGGTGGCGTGAGGCGGCGTGCCGTATCGTGATGGGCCGGCGGGGCGCGATGGTGGCGGCCCGCCGGCCCGGCCTCGCAATGCTTTGAAACCAGGAGTGCCTGCATGAACGCTGTGTCCGTTTCCTCACCCCTCCGCAGCCTCGGGCCGCTGCGGGTGCCGGTCGCGCCCATCGGCCTGGGCTGCATGGGCATGAGCGAGTTCTACGGCCCGTCCGACGACGCGGAGTCGCTGGCGACCCTGGCGCGGGCCCTGGAACTGGGCGTGACCCTGTTCGACACGGCCGACACCTACGGCCATGGCGCCAATGAACGTCTGCTCGGGCGCTTCATCGCCGAGGGCGGTGCTGCGCGGCGGGCGCGCATGGTGATCGCCACCAAGTTCGGCATCGTCCGCGAGCCCGGCCGCTACGAGCGGCGCATCGACAATTCGCCGGCCTACCTCCGTGCCGCGTGCGAGGCTTCGCTGCAGCGCCTGGGCGTGGAGGCGATCGACCTGTATTTCTGCCACCGGCGCGATCCGGCCGTGCCCGTGGAGGACATGATGGGCGCGCTGGCAGCGCTGGTGCAGGCCGGCAAGGTGCGTCAGGTGGGTCTGTCGGAGGTGTCGGTGGACACCTTGCGGCGCGCCCACGCGGTGCATCCCGTGGCGGCAGTGCAGAGCGAGTATTCCCTGTGGAGCCGCGAGCCGGAGCAGGGCATGCTCGCCGCCTGCGCCGAGCTGGGGACGAGATTCGTCGCCTATGCGCCCCTCGGGCGGTCCTTCCTCACCGGCACGACCGACGTGGCGGCCCTGGCGGACAACGATTTCCGCAAGCACAACCCGCGCTTCGCCGCCGAGGCCGTCGAGCGCAACCGGCAACTGGTGGAGGCCCTGGCCCGCTTTGCCGAGGCGCGCGGCGCGAGCAGTGCCCAGATCGCCCTGGCCTGGCTGCTGGCCAAGCAGCCCCACGTGATCCCGATCCCCGGCACGCGGCGCATCCGCTGGCTGGAACAGAACATGGCGGCGGCCCGCATCGCCCTCGATGCGGACGAGGTGGCGCAGCTGGACGCGCTGTTCGCGCCGGAGCAGGTGGTCGGCGCGCGCTACCCGGAGGCGGGCTGGGTGGGCGTGGAGCGGGGCTGACGCGTCAGGCCGGGCGGCCCGCGAACCACGCCCGCAGGGAATCTTCGATGGCGCCGTAGGGATAGTCCCCCACCGGCTCGATGCCAGCCTCCCGCAGCCGCTTGGCGGGCCCGTCGCCCACCTTGGCGCAGAACAGGGCCGTACAGTCGGCGAGGGCGCGCAGGATCACCTCCCGCTTGTCCTCGTCGCCGAAGCCGCCCTGGCAATAGTGCTCGACGACCCGCACTTCCTCGAAGGCAATACCGTCGGGACCAACGGCGTAGATCTTGAATTCGTCGGCATGACCGAAATGTTCGTCGATCTGGACACGGTTTTTCGTCGCCACGGCGACGCGGAGGGGGGCGATCATGGCATGGACTCCCGATAGTCATGGGGTGTCGCAGGTGCGACAAGGTCGGGAGACATCAAGCAAAGGCGGTGCCAAAAACGTTCGAGGTGGGTTCGTCGGCGTGTTGACGTCAAAACGGCATCCCCTCGAGGATGCCGTTTCTCTACCCGTGGGTCCGTCACGATCCGGCGGGTTCGCCGTCGGATCGTTTCGGGGGGCGCTTTATTCCATCGCCTCGTACAGCGGCAGGGTCAGGAATTCCGGGTAGTCCGGGGTCAGGGACATCTTGTCGAAGATGACCGCGGCCTGGTCGTAGGTGGCGGTGTCTTCGCCCTGGGCGGTGACGGTGGCCTTCACCTTGGCCAGTTCCTCGGCGATCATCGGGCGGACCAGCTCTTCGGTGACCTTGCGGCCGTCGTCGAGGACGCCCTTCGGGCTGACCACCCACTGCCACACCTGGGAACGGGAGATTTCGGCGGTGGCGGCGTCTTCCATCAGGTTGTGGATGGGCACGCAGCCGTTGCCGGCGAGCCAGGAGCCGAGGTAGTGGATGCCGACGTTGATGTTGTTGCGCAGGCCGGCTTCGGTGATCGGGGTGGTGGGACGGAAATCCAGCCACTGCTCGGGGCCGAACTTGCCTTCCACCTGCTTCTCGAACTGGTTCGGCTTGTCGCCCAGCACCTTGACGAACTCTTCCATGGCGATGGAGACGAGGCCCGGGTGCGCCACCCAGCCGCCGTCGAAGCCGTCGTTGGCGTCGCGGGTCTTGTCGTGGCGGATGCCGGCCAGGGCCTTTTCGTTGGCTTCCGGATCGCCCTTGATGGGGATCAGGGCCGACATGCCGCCCATGGCCGGGGCGCCGCGCTTGTGGCAGGCCTGCACCAGGGCCAGGGCGTAGCCGCGCATGAAGGGCACTTCCATGGTGATGGCGCCGCGCTGGGCCAGGCAGAAATCCTTGTTCTTCTTGAACTTCTTGATGCAGGAGAAGATGTAGTCCCAGCGCCCGGCGTTGAGGCCGGCGGAGTGGTTGCGCAGTTCGTAGAGGATTTCTTCCATCTCGAAGGTGGCGAGGATGGTTTCGACCAGCACGGTGGCCTTGATGGTGCCCTGCGGGATGCCGACGTGGTCCTGGGCCATCACGAAGATGTCGTTCCACAGGCGGGCTTCCAGATGGGATTCCATCTTGGGCAGGTAGTAGAAGGGGCCGGCGCCGCGGGCGATCTGTTCCTTGGCGTTGTGGAAGAAGACCAGGGCAAAGTCGAAGATGCCACCGCCGACGCGCTGACCATCGACCAGCACGTGCTTCTCGTCCAGGTGCCAGCCGCGGGGACGGATCTGCAGGGTGGCGATCTTGTCGTTGAGCTTGTATTCCTTGCCGGCTTCGTTCTTGAAGGACAGCTCGCGGCGGATGGCCTTGTAGAGGTTCACCTGGCCCTGGAGCTGGTTGTCCCAGTTCGGGGAGTTGGAGTCCTCGAAGTCGGTCATGTAGCTGTCAGCGCCGGAGTTGAAGGCGTTGATGATCATCTTGGCCTCGACCGGGCCGGTGATCTCGACGCGACGACACTGCAGCGCAGCGGGCACCGGGGCGACCTTCCAGTCGCCTTCACGGACATGCCGGGTTTCGGGCAGGAAGTCGGGCATTTCACCGGCGTCGATGCGGGCCTGACGTTCGACACGGGCCTTGAGCAGCTCCTGGCGGCGGGGCTCGAAGGCGCGGTGCAGCTTGGCGACCAGTTCGAGGGCTTCCGGGGTGAGGATGGTTTCGTAGCCCGGGCGGATCGGGGCATTGATCTGCATGCCGGCGGGGAGGCTCAGTTGGATGCTCATGGTGACTCCTGATGAAAAAACGGTGAGGGATTGAAAGGTGTTTCGGTCCGGGCGGCTCAGGCCCGGTGGCGGGCGACGTAATCGACCACGTCGCTGAGCTGGCGGCCCCGGGCGACGGGACTGACGTCGAGCTGCTCCTGGGGCAGGCCGCTGCGGTTGATCCAGAAGGTGGTGTAGCCATACCAGGTGGCGCCGGCCGCGTCCCAGCCATTGGACGAGACGAACAGGATACGCTCCGCCGGGCAGCCGAAGGCGGCGGGGCCGAGGGCATAGGCGTCGGCGCTGGTCTTGTACTGCTGGACGGCGTCGACGGACAGCACGTGGTCGAAGAGGCCGTTCATGCCGGCGCTCTTGATGGCCACGTCGAGCATCTCGGGCGTGCCGTTGGACAGGACGGCGGTGGGCACGCCGGCTTCCTTGAGGGCCTTGAGGGCGCCGAGATTCTCCGGAAAGGGCGACAGGCAGGCGTACTGGTTCATCAGCTGGGTGCGCCGCGGGGCGTCCAGTTCCAGGCCGAGGCGGGCCGCCGCATACACGAGGCCGTCTTCGGTGACGGACCAGAAGGGCTTGTAGCGGCCGGAGAGGGTGCGGATGAAGCTGTATTCGATCTGCTTCTGGCGCCACAGGTCGGCCAGCTGGGCGCCCTTGCCGGGGTAGAGCTGCTCGGCGAGCAGGCCGACGGAGTACACGTCGAAGAGCGTGCCAAAGGCGTCGAAGGCAACTGCCTGGATCCGGGGAGCGTGGGCCATGGATTGTTCCGGTGAAACGATGTCGGGTTGGGCCCGCGGGGACGCTTCTGGGCCGGTTCGTGGCCGGCTGGCATCCTCCGGGGCGGTGTCTCCTCACCCTGAATGGCGTGCATCTTATTCAAGCATCAAACAAAAAAGAAGCCATAATGCGCGCAAATGATTTTTTACTTGGAGTATCGAATGAGCAACTTCAAGGAGATCGAAGCCTTCGTCAGCGTGGCTGCGCGGGGCAGCTTGTCGGCCGCGGCCCGGGCGGACGGGGTGACGCCGGCGATGATGGGGCGGCGCATCGACGCGCTGGAGGAACGTCTGGGGGTGAAGCTGCTGGTGCGCACCACCCGCAAGCTGAGCCTGACTTTCGAAGGCAGCGCGTTTCTGGAGGACTGCCAGCGCATTCTCAACGATCTGGCCAACGCGGAGGCGTCGGTGAGCCTGGGCGGGGTGAAGGCCAGCGGGCATATCAAGGTGTCGGCGCCAGCGGGCTTCGGGCGGCGACATGTGGCGCCGCTGGTGAGGGATTTCCTGGCGGCCCACGGGGACGTGAGCTGCAGCCTGGACCTGAGCGACCGCCTGGTGGACCTGGTGAACGAGGGCGTCGATTGCGCGATCCGCATCGGGGATCTGAGCGATTCGAGCCTGGTGTCGGTGCGTCTGGCGGACAACCGCCGGGTGGTGGTGGCAAGCCCGGCCTATCTGGCGCTGCACGGCGTGCCGGCCACGCCGGAGGATCTGCTGAGTCACGACTGTCTGTCGCTCAATCCGCAGCGCGGCTGGGTGTTCTGCGATCCGGACGCGCCGGGCACGACGCGGGTGGTGAAGGTGTCCGGGCGCTTCGAATGCAACGACGGTACGGTGCTCCACGAGTGGGCGCTGGCGGGCATCGGCCTGGCCTGGCGTTCCATGTGGGAGGTGCAGCGGGATCTGGCGCAGGGCGCGCTGGTGTCGGTACTGGATGCCTTTGCGGCGCCGAGCACCGGTATCTACGCGGTCTTTCCGCAGAACCGGCGCCTGCCGCTGCGGGTGCGCCTGCTCATCGACCACCTGCGGGGCAGCTTTGGTCAGCCAGACTACTGGCGGGCGGGCTGAGTCGGTGACGATTCGGTGGGTGTTTCTGGCGGCGGCGGGTTGAGTTCGAACTCGATGCGCAGGCGAACCGGCACCGGGTGCTTGCGGTATTCACCGGGGGTGAATTCCCAGGTGCGCACGATGGCTGCGTAGGCGTCCGCCGCGGCACACAGGGCTTCGTCGCACTGGGTGTTGACCGCCGCCACCTTGCCGTCGGCCGCCACGATGACCTCCAGCTGGAAAATGCGATGGCCGAGTTCCGGGAAGGGGGGCCAGATGGAGGCGGGCACCGGCGTGAGCAGATCGGGCGGCGAGCTGAGGGCGGAGAGGGGCAGGGCGTCCGCCGAAGGGGGCGTGTCGTCCGCGCCTGGCGTGGGGGGCTGCTCGACGGGCGGGGGCTCGGGCGGGTCGGCCGGGGCGGGCGCAAGAGAGAGCGCGTCATCCCTTCGTTCAGCGATGGCCGGCGTGAATGTGACCTGGACCACGGCAGGCGTTCGCCCCGCCGGGCCGGGGCCTCCAAAATACGTCGATGCCGCCGTTATCACGGCTACGTGGAGCACAACCGACAGGCTGCCGGCCAGGCAGAGGCTCCGGGGAAACGACGTGTGCATGGCTGAACGGGGCGGGGCAAGGCTGTTACCCGGTAGGCGTGAACGATAGAGGCACTATGTCACGGCGCTGTTGCCGCCTGTCGGTGACCGGAATCCGTCGGTCGCATTGGACTCGCGTTTGAAATCTGTCGGTGTCATCTTTCGCTCGAAGGAGAGCGTGCAATGAAGCGTCAATCGGGTGTGACCCTGATCGAGTTGTTGATCGTCGTGGTGATCGTCGCCATTCTGGGCGGCATCGCCGTGCCGGCCTACACGGACCACATACTGCGGGGCAAGATCGCGCAGGTCACCGAGAATCTGGCCGAGGCCAAGGTGAGGATGGAGCAGGTCTTCAATTCCAACCGGACCTACGCGACTTCGCCGGGCGGGACGAGCTGCCCGGATTTCAGCACCCTGTTCGACAAGACCGGATTTACCCTGAAGATGAGCGATTGTCCGGGAGATGCGGGAACGACCTTCACCCTGACGGCGACGGGCAGTTCGAGCAGCGGTACGGGTGGATTCATGTATTCCATCAACCAGAACGGCGAGAAGAAGTCGACGACGCCGGCCACCTCCGAGGTGCAATCCTGCTGGTTGATGTCCAAGACGGCGTCTTCATGTTGATTCCGGCCCGGCGCCTGCGGGGCGCCACCCTTCTTGAGCTGATGGTCACGGTGTCCATCGTGGCCATCCTGATGGCAGTGGGTATGCCGTCGATGAAGGACTGGATTCTCCGCAACTCGGTCAGCAGTGCCGCCGAAGTTTTGCAGAACGGTCTGCGCCGCGCCGAGAGCGAGGCGATCCGGCGCAATGCGCCCATCGAGTTCCTGCTCACCAGCGGAATTCCCTCGTCGTCGGCATCCCTGACGGCCGAGGCCAACGCGGTCAACTGGGCGATCCGTGTGGTGGACAGCAGCAACAGCTACAAGCCGGTGGCGGGCGGGTATGTGGCAGGTTTCTATCTGAAGGACATCTCGTCGGCGGTAACGGTCAGTGGCCCGGCCAGCGTGATCTTCAACGGCATGGCACGGGTTCTGGATAGCGCGGGAGTGCCGGTGAACGGGTATCAGGTGTATCGCTTCTCGCGAAGCGGCTCCGACAAGGCTTACTGCGTCTTTGTGTCCCAGGGAGGAGGCGTCAAGATGTGCGATCCGGATCAGGCGTCGGGCACGCCGCGGGCGTGCCAGCCTCTGTTGAGCGCATCCCAGTGCCCGAAGGCGGGGAGTGGATCGTGAAGCGTCGGTCCTTTGCAGGCTATGTGTTGCTGGAGGCCCTGGTGGGGCTGCTGATCTTTTCGCTGGGTCTGCTCGGCCTGATCGGATTTCAGGCTTCAGCCATGAAGATCGCGTCAGACAGCCGTTTCCGGACGGAGGCGGCGATGCTGGCAGATGAACTGATTGGCAAGATGTCCATGTCGAAGATTTCGACCGTGCAGACCGAATATTCCGCGGACGGCTCCAAGTTTTCCGACTGGCTCAACAATCGCGTCAAGGGCGGCAGCAAGTTGCCGGGTGCCGCAGCGAGTGTGACCTTCGCCACGGCCAATACCAATGCCACCTTGCTCGCAACCGTGACGATCTCGTGGGATCTTCCGGGTTCAAGCGGCAGGGTGGGTGACTCGCTGCACGGGGTTTATGTGACCCAGGCCATGCTTTTCTGAGGAATCAGCATCATGCGTCGCCCGCCCTTTCCCGTTCTCCGCGACCGCTCGAGGCAGCGGGGTATCAGTCTGGTGGAGACGATGATCGGCATGGCCCTGGGGCTGGTGGCGACCTTCGTGATCATCCAGTCGTTTTCGTCCAGCGAGACATATCGCCGGAATCTTGCCGGAACGGCCGATGCAACCCAGACCGCGGCCATTGCCGGCGGACATCTGGATCTCGTGCTGCAGGAGGCGGGCGCCTCCCTCGTGCAGGGGCGGAACGTATGGGGGTGCAAGATCCTGGTGACCCGCAACAAGACCGCCATCCTGCCCCATGGCTCCAATTATCCGAGTCCGTTTGCGAGCTTTCCCACCACGGTACGGGTGCTCCCGCTGGCCGTGCTCGACGGCGGGGACAAGGGGTCCGACGTGATCATGGCCATGGTGGGTAATTCCGGAACCGGCAATCGCGATACCCCGTTCAGTGCGCCGGCGGGTGGAAAGTCCATGGTGGTGTCGAACAATAACGGCATGGCGCTGACCTCATCCGGTCAGTCACCGAACGATCTCTTCCTGTCGGTGCCGCAGGAGGTGGCGGGGGCGCCGGGGGACTGTCAGGTCGTGCAGGCGGACAGCAGCTTCTCCAACGGCACGGCGGTTGCCGATCCGTCCCTGGGGCTTCAGGTGATGCCGGCGTCGGTGACGGCGCCCCAGTCCCTGACGACCATCCCGCTCAATGCGTCAACCTACGGGGCGCTGGCGTCTTCCGCCAATTCGCCTTCGGCCTTCCACCTCGGGCGGGAGTCCGCGCCGATCTTTTCCCTGTTCGCGGTCAACAGCAACGGCGAACTTGTCGAGTACGACCTGCTGGAACGGAACGGGGTCATGACCTTCGGTGAGAACATCTTCCTCATCAAGGCCCGTTATGGACTCGACAATGGGGCCAACGGAGGCACCGCCAACGACAACGTGATCGACGACTGGGTTTCGCCGGCCGAAGACGGCTGGAAGCTTGCCCAGTTGATGGATGGCAAGAGTTCGACCGAGCAGAAGGTCGATCAGATCAAGGCGGTCCGTCTGGCCCTGGTGACGCGGTCATCCCAGTCGGTGACCTCGGATGCCAAGGTGAGCTCCCTGACACTCTTCAGCGACCTCTCGTCCACGCGGCAATACACCCGCTCCCTGAGCGACTCGGAACAGGCCTATCAGTACCAGATCGTGGACTGGGTGATTCCTCTGCGGAACATGAAGGCGACGCCCAAGTAACGGATGCGGCCATGACGACTTCCAAGATTCCTCTTCATCCACCCCGCCGCAATCGCGGAGCCGTGCTGGCGATCGTGCTCGTCGTGCTGGTGGTGATGATGCTCGGTGCCGTGTCCATGCTTCGGTCCGTCGATACGTCAGCCTTGCTGTCGGGGAACCTGGCATTCAAGCGGGAGTCCCTGAATCGATCCACGGTGGGCCTCAATACCGCCTTTGCGCAATTCAAGAAGGACGATTTCGTCAAGTATTCGGACGACAGCACCGGGTGCAATGCCGCGTCGACCGGGCCGTCGTGCACCTACGCCAGCAATTGGCTGAAGATGAATTATTCGCCGCGGCTGCTTGCGACGGATGGGAACGGTGTGCCGCTTATCCTCAAGGACATCAGCAGCTTCGACAAAACGTTCAACAGCAGCCTTGTCGTGACGGACAAGGCCGACCCGAACGTGAAGGTGCGATTCGTCATCGAGCGCATGTGCAATGACTTCGGTCCGGCCACCGAGACCAAGTGCATCCTTTCCGAAAATGCCGAACGCGGGGGATCCCAGCCCCTGGACAAGCTCGGCTCGGCGGCGCTGCCGATGTACCGGATCACGGTGCGCAGCGACGGCGTCCGCAATTCCCAGACTTATGCCCAGGCGGTTGTGACCACCCGCGTGAAGTGACGCGGCCGCGTTGCCGAGGAAGTGCCATGAAACTGTCGAAAAGCCTGTCCCGATTCCTTCTGATCGTGGCGAGCGCGAGCGCGCTCTTTTCCGCTGGCCTGCAGGACGGACGCGCCGCAAGCACACCGCTTGCCGACCAGCCGCTCCTGACGGCACAGGTGCCGTCGAACGTGATCCTCGCCCTGTCGGTGGAATTTCCGACCGCCCTCAGCGTGGCCTACAACACGAAATTTTCTGTGGACGGGTCCGCCTACCTGGGCTATTTCGATCCAAAGAAATGCTACAAATACGATTCGGCCAACAATTATTTCGTACCGCAGGGGCCGAGCGGTACGAATTACACCTGTACGAGTGCCTGGAGCGGACATTTCCTCAACTGGGCCACGATGCAGGCCATCGATACCTTCCGCTGGGCCATGACCGGGGGCAACCGGGTCATCGATCTGCCGGTGAATTTCACCGACACCCAGCCGGTCAAGACGGTCCTGCAGCGTGCCTACGCGTCCTCGGACGGCAGTGAATGTACGTATTTCCCCGGCCGTGGCATCAGCGCGAGCGACCGTGCGAATTACACGGATACGGCGGGGGTGGGATATACGGATAAGGGCCTCTGGATCCGCAACGGCGGGCAGGGATATCAGTTTCAGGTGGCGCCGCAGATCGGCGGCGCTGCAAATTGCAGTTCGTGGGGCGGCGGCAGTGGTTCGGTTCAGTCCTATTACGCCCAGGTCGAGGTCTGCAAGAACGCCAACGGTTCGGATGGCAAGACCCTGCTGGAATCCAATTGCACGATGTACGTGGATCCTACCGGGACCAAGACGGCCTATCGCCCGATCGGGCTGATGCAGCAATACAAGCTGGCCATGAATTTCGGAGCCTTTGGCTACCTCTACGATGGCAGCAGCACGCGGGATGGCGGCGTGCTCCGCGCGCTGTCGCGGCCCATCGACCTGGAGATTTCGGATACGGGAGCGTTTTATCCGGATCCCTTCGGGCTGGCCAATGCGAGCCGCGGCATCATTTACAGTGGTACGGCCAATTATCTCAACAAATTCGGCAGTACGTCCCTTCACTACAAATCGCTCGATCCGGTCAGCGAAATGTATGCGGAGGTGATGAAGTATCTGAAGGGGATGGATGTAACACCGTCGTATGTATCGACCATCAACAATTCGATGCGGGACGGGTTCCCGGTGTTCGGTGAGTCTGGCGGTCCGACCTGGGTTGATCCGGCGCGGGATACCAGCGATCCGTCCTACCCGAACAGTCCGGCGCTGTGGTGCAAGAAAAGCTACATCATCGGGATCGGCGATACCAATACATGGAACGACCAGAACCTGTCGGGACGGACGGACGTGTCGGTGCCGAGCGGTGTTGATACCAATCTTGCCGGCGGCACGGCAAAAAGCTGGACCGATACCGTCGGAACGACCGAGGGCTATGTCCCCAGTGGCTACGCAAGCCTGGGTGTGGCGCAGCCGAATCCTGGCCACTCCAACAGTTTTCTGATGGCGGGTATTGCCTATTACGCCCACAGCAGCGACATCCGCACGGATCTGAAGGACACGCAGTCGGTTGATACCTACTGGATGGACGTCATGGAGGGCGGGATCTACAAGGACAAGAACCAGTTCTGGCTGGCTGCCAAGTACGGCGGGTACAAGAAGCCGCTCAATACGGCGATGGGTCCGTTCAACTCGTCCACCGATTTCTGGAAATCACAAGGGAAGGTCATCCAGACTAAGAGCGACGGGACGGTCGTCACGACGGGTGGAGCCAAGTCTTATGACCTGCCGGACAACTATTTCCCGGCCAACAACCCGGCGAACATGGTCTCTTCGCTGCAGAGCGCCTTTGCCCAGATCTCCGCCGGGACGGGTGCCGCAGCGGGGGTTGCGCTGTCCAATCCGCAGGTGAATGCCGCAAGCGGCGGTTCGATGACGTTCCAGGGGACATACGACGCAAGCACCTGGTCCGGAAACGTCACGGCATCGAATATCACCTCATTCAAGGATGATGGCACGCCGGTGACCACGTCGGTCTGGGACGCCGCGGCCAGATTGAATTCGATGGTTGCGAGCGGGGGATACAGTTCCAAGCGAAAGGTGGTGACCCTGGTTCCGACCAAGGTCGATAACGCGACGCCCGCGGTTGCCGATCTGGTGGGCAAGCCTTTCCTGTACGCCAACCTGAGCACGGCCCAGAAGCTCAACCTGAGCAAGACGTCGCTCGGCGGCGATCTCGGCGATGGAGACAAGGTACTGAATTACCTGCGCGGTGACCGCACCTACGAGACCACCGCCACGACGCCCAATCTTTACCGGCTGCGGGGTTCGGTGCTCGGCGACATCATCGATTCCAAGATCGTCTATGTGGCGGCGCCGAATGCGGTGTATTCCGATTCGTATAATCCCGGCTACGAGACCTTCAAGAAGAATGCTGCGTCCCGGCAGCCCGTCGTCTATGTCGGCGCCAATGACGGGATGCTGCATGCCTTTGACGCGACCAGCGCGTCCACGGGCGGTGATGAACTCTTTGCCCTGGTGCCCTACGCCCTGTATGCCGGTCCCAGCAATACGCCGGATGTGGATGGCCTGCAGGCAATTGCACGAACCAGCTATTCCCACCACTATTACGTGGATTCCACGCCGGAGGTTCGCGACGTGGATTTCATGCGGGCGGGTGGCGCGACCCAGTCCGATGCAACCAAGAGCGACTGGCGGACCTTGCTGGTGGCCGGTCTGGGCAAAGGCGGGAAGAGCTTTGTGGCGATGGACGTCACCAGCATCTCGTCGGGCCTGACCGAGAGTCAGGTGGCGGGCAAGGTGCTCTGGGAGTTCTTCCATCCGGACATGGGGTTCAGCTTTGGCCGGCCCCTCATCACCAAGACCCGCAAGTGGGGCTGGGTGGTGATCCTCTCCGGCGGGTATAACAACATCGGCGGCGATACCAAGGCCGGTTACAAGCCTGGTCAGGGCGTCGTCTTCGTCGTCAGCCCCAAGGACGGCAGCCTGCTGCAGGCGATCTACACAGGGGCTGGCGATGCGGCAAGTCCGGCCGGCCTGGCGCAGATCACGGGCTATACCCAGAACTACCAGGACTACACGACGGATTATGTCTATGGTGGCGACCTCAGCGGCAATCTCTGGCGCTTCGATTTCACCGACAGCAGCAAGAGCGTGCCGTCGCCCACGAAGATTGCCCAGTTCAAGGATCCTGACGGTACGCCCCAGCCCATCACCGTGGCCCCGAAGGCCGAATATTCGGCTGACGATCTGAAGCGCTACGTCTTCGTCGGAACCGGCCGCCTGCTGGCTTCCAGCGATCAGAAGAATGCCCAGAAGCAGACGATGTACGCCCTTCGGGATGGCACGCGCACCTATGCGTTCGGATCCAACACCAATCAGGTGGCCTTGCCCGACGGTGTGAGTTTTCCGGTCGGTCGCGGCAGTATGAGTGGAGTCAGCGACCTGCTTGCCGGGGCGACGAAGTCCGAGAGCACGCCGATGGGGTGGTATTACGATCTCACGGGTGTCACGAGCGGTGTCACCGAGCGGGTCGTGCTGGCCCTGCAGGCCAATGATGGCGTGCTGTCCTGGGTCGGCTCCCTGCCGAACAGCGATCCGTGCAGTCCGTCCGGGGCATCGCGCCTGTATTCCGTGCAATACGGTAGCGGCCAGAGCGTCTTCTATGAATTGGTCAATGGCCTTCGTTCGCCGGTTGCGTACCTGAGCATCGATCAGGGGCTGGCTGACATCACGCTGGTGCGTTACGGCTCCAGCATCCGGGTCGTCGGAACGGATACCAAGGGGGGGGCCAAGGTCTATGGCAACACGATCGCCGAGTCGTCCGATCCGCGCGTCGTGAACTGGCGGATCATCCGTGAATAGGGCGCCCGCGTGCGGCAGGACTTGAACCGGTAAGGGCGGATGACGTAAGATGCGCGTCCTCGCTGCTGTAGCTCAGTCGGTAGAGCAACTGATTCGTAATCAGTAGGTCACCAGTTCGATTCCGGTCAGCAGCACCAGAACCCCGTCAACGGCTCCCGCAAGGGGGCCGTTTTCATTTGGGCCCGTCCCGGACCGGTTCAGGGGGAAATGTGATAAAACGGCGTGTCCCGTCGGGCCCCTCGGGTGGCTGACGACCGTCTGCTGTGAGCGAGGCCATCGTTGTCCCATTCCGTACCCCCTCAGGAACACGCCTGCTATCACTGCGGACTCCCCATCCCTTCCGACGTTCATCTCGGCGTGACGGTGGCAGGTGTCGAGCGGTCCATGTGCTGTACCGGGTGCCAGGCCGTGGCCCAGTCCATCGTGGATGGTGGTCTTGTCGATTACTATCAGCGCCGCGACGCCATGCCGGAACCCGTGCGGGAGGCCATGCCGGACGAACTGCGCGATCTGGGGCTCTTTGATCACCCGGATTTCCAGCAGGGTTTCGTCAAGCCCGTCGGTGAGCATGAACGGGAAGCGTCCCTGATTCTCGAAGGCATCACCTGCGCCGCGTGCATCTGGCTCAACGAGCAGCATGTCGCACGTCAGCCGGGCGTCATGGCGGTCGAGATCAACTACGCGACCCGGCGTGCACGGGTGCGCTGGGACGAACGTCGCATCAAGCTCTCGAACATCCTTGCGGCGATTCAGGCCATCGGTTATCGGGCCTATCCCTACGATGCCGCCCGCTCGGAGCAGATCTCCCAGAAGGAGCGTCGGGCGGCCCTGTGGCGGCTCTTCGTGGCTGGCTTCGGGATGATGCAGGTGATGATGTACGCGGTCCCCGTATATATGGCCGGAGAAGGCGAGATGACCGCCGACATCGAGGCCATGATGCGTTGGGCGAGCCTGATCCTGACCTTGCCGGTGGTGCTTTACTCTGCCGCACCGTTTTTCCGCAACGCCCTGCGCGATATCCGCTTGCGGCGGCTCGGCATGGACGTGCCCGTTGCGCTCGGGGTGGGGGCTGCCTCCGTGGCCAGCTGCTGGGCCACCTTCGCGGGCCATGGCGAGGTGTATTTCGATTCGGTCACGATGTTCGTGTTCTTCCTGCTGTGCGGGCGGTATCTCGAGATGTTGGCCCGTCAGCGTGCCATACGGGGCGTGGAAGAGCTTGGCAAGGCGTTGCCGGCCTTTGCCGAACGCCTGACGGCCTTCCCGTCGCTGGAAGGCGAGCGCGTTCCCGTCTCCCAGATCGTGTCGGGTGAAGTGCTGCGGGTGCGGCCGGGGGAGACCATCCCGGTGGATGGTGTGGTCATCGAGGGGACGAGCGAAGCGAACGAGGCCTTGCTCACGGGTGAAAGCCGCCCCGTACCCAAAGGCCCGGGCGTGGATGTCACCGGGGGCAGCGTGAACGTGTCCAGTCCGTTGCTCATCCGCGTCACCCAGACCGGCGAGCACACCCGTCTGGCGGCGATTCGGCAGTTGATGGAACGGGCATCGGCAGAAAAGCCACAGGTGGTTCAGCAGGCCGACAAGGTTGCGGCATATTTTGTGGTGGCGTTGCTCGTCCTTGCGTTTGCCACGGCGGTGGGCTGGTGGTGGTTCGATCCAGACCGGGCCTTGTGGGTGTTCGTGTCCGTGCTGGTGGTGAGTTGCCCCTGTGCGCTGTCTCTTGCCACGCCGGTGGCGCTGACGGTGGCCACCGATGCCCTCGCTCGCGTTGGCGTGCTGGTCACCCGTGGCCATGCCATTGAGGCACTGGCGAAGACCGAGCAGATGGTTTTCGACAAGACCGGAACCCTGACCTATGGCGACATGCGTGTGGAAGCGACCTGTCTGCTCGGCTCCCGCAGCACGCGGGATGTACAGCGACTGGCCGCCGCGCTGGAACAGGGATCCGAGCACGCCATCGCACATTCGCTACGGAAACTGGTGACGGACGCACCGGATCAACTGCCCGTTCTGTCCGACGTGACGGTCGTGACCGGGCAGGGTGTTGGCGGGAGGCTCGACAGTGAGCGGGTTCGGATCGGCCGCCCGGAATTCGTTGCGGAAATCTGCCCTGGGACCTTACCCGCCGAACTGACATCCGCCCAAGCCTCGGGCAAGACGGTCATTGCACTTGGGGGGGAGTCAGGCTGGCTGGCAGGCTTCTTCCTTTCCGACGTCCTCCGCGAGGATGCCCACGATGTATTCGACGCGCTGCACGGGGACGGCGTGACCACCGCCATCTTCAGTGGCGACACGCAGGGCGTTGTCTCCGAACTGGGGAAGGCGCTGGGCGTCACCGAGGCCGTCGGAGAGCTTACGCCGGAAGGCAAGCACGTTCGGCTCAGTGCCTTGCAGGCCCACGGCAAGGTCGTGGCCATGGTGGGCGATGGGGTCAATGATGCGCCGGTGCTGGCTCAGGCCCAGGTGTCCATCGCCATGGGAGGTGGAACGGATCTGGCGCGGAATCAGGCGGACATCGTCCTGCTGAGCGGACGGCTCGGGTCCTTGGTCGATGGCATGCGCCTCTCACGTCGTGCACTGCGTATCATCCATCAAAATCTGTGGTGGTCCTTTGCGTATAACTTCACCGCGGTGCCGCTGGCGATGTCGGGCTTTGTGACGCCGTGGATGGCTGGTCTCGGCATGTCGGCCAGTTCACTTCTGGTCGTGCTCAATGCGTTGCGGCTGCAGCGCAAGCACGGAAAGGTTGCAGCCTGATGGAAAGTCTTTACCTGCTCATTCCCCTGTCGATCGTTTTGGTCTTCGTGATCGGTGTGGTTTTCTGGTGGTCGGTTCGCAGCGGTCAGTTCGACGATCTGGAAGGACCGGGTTTCCGTGTCGTGACCGACGACGACACGCCGCGGACGGAGACGGAGAGCCCCGTGGAGCGCAAGGGTACGACCGAGCGGTCATGACCAGGGCGATGGATTCACCCTGCAAGCTGAATGGTTTTTGACGCAGGTCAAGACCCCGTACAGAAGAGATGGGCATACTTCACGCCAAGTTGATGACGCGAACACGAGCAACAAAATGCGTTGTCAGGGCCCGTCGGCCCGATGACTTAAGTCTCTCTGTTGGGGTTGGGGGTGCGCGATGCGCACCCTTTTTTTTCGTCCCCACGGTCTTGAAGCCGACTTGATGCATCTCGCGCCTGCGCGTCAGCGTTCCGAAATTCGTGGCTTGATGCCGGAATCCCTGAAGAAGATATGCACGGTTTGAATGCGTACTCTCCCGAGCGTGAGCCCTGCGGTAAAGCGCGGTGCGCCAGTGGCTTGCAAAGGGGGCGGGCAGTTCTGATGGTGAGGGGACCGTCCGCCCGCACGACCATCTCTTCGCCTCGGATCAAGGTGCACGGCCGGCTCTTTGCGGTGCTCCGGGGGCACCGCGGGAGGCTTTGGAGGGGTGTCGCTCCCGAGTTTCCTGAGGGTTGGCAGCGCCTTGTTTTTTCGGCCATTTCGGTGCATGCCTCACGCGTTTTGCACCCCCTTGGTGCGGTTGCGAAAACATTCGACGGCGCCCGCGGGCCTTGCTATTGTGTGAATTCGCGGGGCATTCCGACCCGCCTTCAGGCACATGGAGCGCGTCAATTGGGTAACAGGCTTTACGTGGGCAATCTGGCCTACAGCGTGGACAAAACCCGTCTTGAAGAGGGTTTCCGGGAGTTCGGCACGGTCGTGTCCGCACAGGTGATCATGGATCGCGAAACCGGTCGATCCAAGGGTTTCGGTTTCGTCGAGATGGGCTCGGATGGCGAGGCCCAGGCGGCGATCTCGGCGATGAACGGCAAGAGTTTCGATGGTCGCAATCTGACCGTGAATGAAGCGCGCCCGCAGGAGCCCCGCTCGGGCGGTTTCGGTGGTGGCATGCGGCGGAGCGGTCCGGGCGGTGGGCGCCGGGGCCCGACGTCGGGTGGTGGCGACCGTTACTGATCGCGCGCAGCCGGCGTGAAGTGCCGGCTGCAAGAGTTCCTCTTCGTGAGGTAGGCTCGCCGACCGATCCACCCGGGTGCTGCGCTCAGGCCTGCCCGGGAGCATGTCCGAGCCGCCAGACACATGACGTCTGCGCGAAGCGCCGGTTAGCCCGGCTCAGGTGTTCTCGAATTCTTCCACCATCAACTGTACGCTGGCCACGCCGTTGTATTCGTTGACGGCCAGGCGGAAGGCGGCGTGGATGGCTGCGCCCGCCGGATCTGCGTGATTGAAGCGGATGGCGTCGATGCGCAGGGCACCTTTGCGCAATTGCAGCTTGAGGTGCTTGTCCTTCAGCAGGCGCTGGTTTTCCACCCGGAAGCAGTCGTCGAAGAGCGGCGCCGGAAAGCCCTGCCCCCAGATCTGGTTTTCCAGCAGGCGCGCTGTTTCCAGACTGTAGAACCCCTCTTCCAGTGATCCGTCGGTTTCCACGCTGCGGGTCAGGTCGGCCGGATCAATCATCTGACGGACGACGCGTTCGAACGCATCACGGAACGGGCCCAGATCCGGCTCGCGGATCGTGAGACCTGCAGCCATTGCATGGCCCCCGAACTTGAGGATTAGATCCGGCGCCTGCTTGGTGACGAGATCGAGGGCGTCGCGCAGGTGCAGGCCGGGAATGGACCGGCCGGAGCCTTTGAGTTCACCCTCATGACTGCGGGCGAAGGCGATGGTCGGTCGGTGGAAGCGTTCCTTGATCCGCCCGGCGAGAATGCCGATGACGCCCTGATGCCAGTCGGGCTCAAACAGGACGAGGCTGCTGCAATCGCCCGGCGAGAGGCCATCCAGTCCAGCCAGGGCACCTTCCTGCATGTCGGCTTCGATGGCACGGCGTTCCCGGTTGAGGGCGTCCAGTTCCTGGGTGATCTGCAGGGCGCGACTCGCATCGTCGGTGATGAGGCATTCGATGCCGAGGGACATGTCCGCCAGACGGCCCGCGGCATTGAGTCGAGGCCCCAGCGCAAAGCCCAGGTCGAAGGTGGTGGCGCGGCCGGCGTCCCGTCCCGCGGCGGCGAACAGCGCGCGCAGGCCCGGTTGCATACGCCCGGCGCGCATGCGTTGCAGGCCCTGGGCGACGAGGATGCGGTTGTTGTGGTCCAGCCTGACGACGTCGGCAACGGTTCCCAATGCGACAAGGTCGAGCAGATCGGCGAGCTTGGGCTCTGCCTGGCCATCAAAGGCGCCACGACTGCGCAATTCGGCGCGCAGGGCGAGCATCGTGTAGAACATGACGCCCACACCGGCCAGTGCCTTGCTTGGAAACTCGCAGCCCGGCTGGTTGGGATTGACGATCACGTCCGCCTCGGGCAGTTCGTCGCCCGGCAGATGGTGGTCGGTGATGAGGGTGGCGATGCCGCATTCGCGTGCGGCCGCGACGCCGTCGACACTGGCAATGCCATTGTCGACGGTGATGATCAGTTCCGGCTGCAGGGCGGCCGCCAGTTCCACGATGGCTGGCGTGAGGCCGTAGCCATACTCGAAACGGTTGGGGACGATGTAGTGCACGTCGGCCCCGAAGGCCCGCAACGCGCGCATGCCGACGGCACAGGCTGTGGCGCCGTCACAGTCGTAATCCGCCACGATGACCATCCGCGCGTTGGCTTCGATGGCGTCGGCGAGGAGCTGCGCGGCGGCACCGACGCCTTTCAGCTGGTTTGGCGGGAGCAGGTGCTGGAGGCCGTAATCGAGCTCATGACGGGTCGCGATGCCACGGGCGGCGTAGATGCGCGCCAGTAAGGGATGTACGCCGGTATCGAGGAGGGCGGTGACGGCCTGGCCGGGGGCCGAGCGGCTGAGGATGCGGGTCATGGCGCGGTGGTGGAGGCGACGTCCGAGGCGGGGTTCGGCGTTTGGCGCAGGAGGGTGTCGAGGGCGAGGGGCTTGCGCCAGAATTTCCAGAGGCTCGCGGCGGTGACGTCCAGTTCAAGGCAGGCCCGGTCGCCAGGGGCGGTGATGCGTAGCCGGCTCAGGTGTCTGGACCTGAGCGCGGCCAGCAGGGGCGCGAACCAGTCCCGTTCGATCGTGCCGAGCGTCGCGCGCCAGGCGTCCGGGTCCCGGTGCAGCAGCGGACGCCGAAGGGCGGTGAGCAGCGTGAAGCCGTCGGTGCCCGGCGCGGCGTACGGTCCGGACGACCGGGGCGCGCCGCCGCTCGCCCGGATCAGACCACAGGTGTAGGGGTCATCGGCCTGAAGGCTGGGCGCTGGGGCAATCGGCGTAAGCGGCTGCCCGGCACCCCACAGCCATGCGCTGTTGATGGCGCGCTGTCCGGCCGCTTCGCGGGCTGCGTTGACGGGGTGGTTGAACAGCCACACCTGGAGTTCGTTGCTCAGGCGCGCCCAGAACGGAATGTCGTCACCTTCCGGCAGAAAGAGCTGGATGGGACGTCCCGTCACGTCGGCCAGGGGATGGAAGAATGGACGCGGCTCGCGCTCGGCGCGCAGATACCAGCGGTCGGGCGCCGGAGCCTCGAAGCGACCGATGTCGGCAAAGGTCTCGTTGAGGCCGGCGATCAACGTGTCGGCCTCTGCTTGGGTGATGTCCAGACCGCTGGCGTCGGCGAGGAGCAGCTTGTCCCGGGCGAAATGCAGATGAACCGGGTCTATGCACAACCAGTGGGCGCTGCGTTCCGGGCTTGTGGTGGCTTCGCCGAGGCGTCGCAACCAGGCATAGGGAATACGCTTGCCGGCGAGCTGGAAGCGATCGGCGAGCCACGCTTCAGGTGTGCACGCTGCACCCCAATGCACGCGGGCGTGGCCGATGAGGGCTGCCAGGGCCGGGAGCTCAAGGTCGGCGGCCGGTCCGGCCAGGCCGGAAGCGGGCCACACGAGGCCGGGAAGGACGAGGTCGTACTGCATCGGGTCGAGAATGGGTGGGCTACAGCGGCGCGTTGGGCAGGGCGCAGGCGGTCGGGCGCGAGTCTAGCATGGGCTCTGCGGGCTCAGGGTTGCCGCGGCTCGATGAGTGCGGAAGCATAGGCGGCCGAGCAGCGGAGGGCCTGTTCGGGCCCGAGGTTGCGGGTTTCGGCCAGCAGGCAGCGGGGATCATTGTCACCTTCGAGGACTTCGGCGGGCAGATCGCGCAGGCTGCGGGCATCGATGGGCGTGGCCAGAATGGCGCCCGCGGCCTGGAAGCCGGCCCGCACGAATCGCCGCGGCGCGTCCGTGACGAGCACCAGCAGGGGCCCATCCGGCGTGCCGGCGAGGGAAGGGCTGATCTGCACGCCGGGTGCCAGATGCAGCCGGCTGTCCGAGGCATCCGGCAGCAGCAGCTCGAACCCGCGCCCATCCGATGGCGCATGCAGGACGTAGAGGAAACCTGCCCGCGGTGAGCGGATGAGGAGTCTGTCATCCTGCCGGCGTACGTCGAGCGGTCGATCTGCAGCCCGCTGGGCATGCAGGATGCGGAGGAGCGCCGCGGGCGTAAAGCCGGGCGCTGCAGCAGGGGTCAGCGTCGGAAGGGGCACAAGGTCGGCATTGCCAACCCGTTCGAGGCGGCGGGCGCCCGGGCGCGCGGGACCGAGTTGTGCCTCCGCGCAGCGACGCAGGTCGTCGATCCTGGCAAGTCCACTCGTACTCGTCACGGGGGCATCGCCCGACAGGCAGGCCAGCAGCGCCGCGCTGGCCGCACCGAAGTCCGGACTGTCGGAGGCAAGCAGGGCGAGATTGGGGGGGGAGTTGGGCAAGGCTTCTTGCCAGTGCTGAAGGAGGCCGTGACTGCGGGACGGCACATCCGTTCGTCTGTCCGGGGCCATGGTCTGCGGGGCGGGCGGGGCTGCGTCGACGACGATCAGCACCTGCCCGGCCTTGCGGGCGAGCGTGTCGAGGTAACGACCCAGTTCGGCGACCTGGACGCGACCGTCAGGGGTGGCCAGGGCCGCTGCGGACGGGGCCCGGGCTGCGCGCGGTGGTTCGGTACGGGCGAGGATGTGTACGAACACCCGGTCGCCGGGGCCGGCGTGTGCGTCCAGATCGGCGAGGGCACGGCGGATGCGGTCGGGGGTGAGGCTGACGGGGTCGGGTTGCTGGATGTTGGCATCGGGGACGCCCAGTGCCCGGGCGAGCTGGCGTGCGGTCAGATCGGTCGCATGCGATCCGGGCGGGACGGGGTCGTGATCGGTCAGGTCCAGGAGCAGGGCGTGGCGACTGGCGTGGGGCTGGAGGCGGGGACGGGCACCGCTTGCCGCAAACGCGGTCGGCGCGGCAGGGGCTGACGGACTCGCCGGGGGTTCGTCGAGGCGCAGGCTGGCCGCGGGGACCCAACCCCGGCGGTTGCCCGCAGCATCGACCAGGTACCAGTCGCGCCGGGCGTCGGCGATGTCCACGCTGCTCAGGCGGTGCAGCGGCATGACGATGGCGGCGTCGCTGCGGGGCTGGGCGCGCAGGGCGTCGTCGTGGATGACGGTGGCACCGACAGCGTGGACGATACCCGTGGCGAGCAGCAGGGCCGTGGCGAACGCCCTGTGAAAGGCGGGGAACCTTGGGGGGTGAAAACGGGTCATTGGTGCGTCGCGCCGGGCGGCGTCCGGTGGCTGAAGGTGCCATTCTGACGGTCCGGGGTGGCCGGTGCCAGCCCCGGACGGTGCGGGCGCTGTCCCGTTTCCCGACCAAGTCCGGCACAATGCGTGGCTGCGCCGGCGCGAGGCGTTTTTTTCTGGTTCGTTCATGTCCTACGAATTTCTGGTCGGTCTGCGTTACACCCGTTCGAAGCGGCGGGCCCGCAAGGGAAACCGCTTCATCTCATTCATCTCCCTGGTGTCGATGGCGGGCATTGCGCTGGGCGTGGCAGCGCTGATCGTGGTGCTGTCGGTGATGAACGGCTTCCAGCGGGAACTGCGCACGCGCATCCTCGGTGTTGCGTCCCACGTGCAGGTCACCGGCTTCGACGGCGAGCTGGCCAACTGGCAGCGCATCGCGGACGAGGCATCGAAGCATCCGCGGGTGCTGGCCGCGGCGCCCTTCGTGCAGGCGCAGGGGATGTTGTCCTTTGATCAGACGGTGCGTGGCACGCTGGTGCGGGGCATCCTGCCGGATGCGGAGGACAAGGTGGCGGATTTCGCGCAGCACATGCGCGCCGGTCGGCTCGACGAACTCCAGCCGGGGGGCTTCGGTATCGTGTTGGGCGCCGATCTGGCGCGCGCGCTGCGCGTGACCGTGGGTGACAAGGTGACGCTCATCGCACCTCAGGGCCTGGTGACGCCGGCGGCAATCCTGCCGCGCCTGAAGCAGTTCCGGGTGACGGGCATCTTCGAGGTCGGCATGTATGAGTACGACTCCAGCCTGGCCTTGGTCCATCTGCAGGATGCCCAGGCCTTGTACCGGATGGAAGACCGGGTGTCCGGCGTGCGACTGAAGCTCGACGATCTGTTTAAGGCGCCCCAGGTGGCCCGCGAGCTGATGGGCTACGTTCAGGCGGATACGCTGATTTCGGACTGGACCCGCGCCCATGCCAATTTCTTCCGGGCGGTGCAGATCGAGAAGAACGTGATGTTCATCATCCTGCTGCTGATCGTGGCGGTGGCGGCCTTCAACATCGTGTCCACGCTGGTGATGGCGGTTCAGGACAAACGGGCGGACATCGCCATCCTGCGCACGCTGGGGGCCAGTCCAGGTTCGATCATGGGCATCTTTGTGATCCAGGGCGCGCTGATCGGGGTGGTGGGGCTCGCCATCGGCGTGATCGGCGGTGTGGCGCTGGCCCTCAACATCGACGTGGTGGTGCCGGCCATCGAGCGGACGTTCGGCATCCAGTTTCTGGCCAAGGACGTGTATTACATCTCCGACCTGCCGTCGCAACTGCTGTGGAGCGATGTCGGCGTGATTGCGACCGTGTCCTTCGTGCTGACCCTTGTTGCGACCTTGTATCCCAGCTGGCGGGCATCGCGGCTCAACCCGGCGGAGGCCCTGCGCTATGAATGAACGGACGTCCGATGGGGTGATTGCCTGCCGTGGGCTCGCCAAGACTTTCCGTGAAGGCGATGACGCGGTGAGCGTGCTGACGGACGTCACCCTCTCCGTGCAACGGGGCGAGCGGGTGGCTGTGGTCGGGGCCTCGGGCTCCGGCAAGAGCACCCTGTTGCATCTGCTGGGCGGGCTGGATGTGCCGTCCGCGGGGTCAGTGAGTCTGCTGGGGCGGGATTTCTCGACGATCTCCGATGCGGAGCGGGGGCGCCTGCGCAACCAGTCACTGGGTTTCGTTTATCAGTTTCATCATTTGCTGGCAGAATTTTCAGCTCTGGAAAATGTGGCCATGCCGCTGCTGGTACGGCGGCTGCCCCGTGAGGAGGCGCTGGCGCGGGCGGCCGAGGCGCTGAAGGACGTCGGACTGGAACACCGGATGGATCACACCCCCGGCGAGCTGTCTGGCGGGGAACGGCAGCGCGCGGCCATTGCGCGGGCGCTGGTGACCCGGCCGGCCTGTGTGCTGGCCGACGAACCCACCGGAAATCTGGACCGCCAGACGGCGGAACGGGTGTTCGGATTGATGCTGGCGCTGGCGGAGCAGCATGGCACGAGTTTCGTCATCGTGACCCATGACACGGCGCTGGCTGCCCGGACGCACCGCGTCCTGCACCTGCGGGACGGTCGCCTCGCAGGGGAAACCTGACTCGGCAGCGGGGTCTTCCGCGTACGGAAACATGACATCGTGGCAGAAGGCGCTCTCAAGTTTGTGGGCGCGGCACCGATAGAGTGCATAATAATTCTGTTGAATTAAATGTTTCCGACGATTCAAAAGGGAGATGAACATGCACCTGCTCTTTGCGCCGGCCGTCGCATTGCTCAATCGAATGCGATACCGGGCCAAGTTTGCGTTGCTGGGCGCTCTGGCCTTTGCGGTGGTGCTCTTCCTGTTGGGGCAGTTGGCGTTTTCGCTGCGGGAAAGCATGCACTTCACCGAAGCCGAACGGTCCGCGCTGGGCGTGGTGCCCCGCCTGCTGACGGTCATCCAGCTGACGCAGCAGCACCGCGGCCTGTCTGCCGGAGTCCTCAATGGCAATGAGGGCATGCGCATCCGCCTGACCGCCAAAACGGGGGAACTGGGTGAGGCCATGAAAAAGGTCGATGCCATTGCACTTGGCGCGGACGCCTCGATTCCGATGGCACGGTGGGGGGAAGTGAAATCCGCGTGGGAGGTCCTGCGAGCCAACGGCTTGAATCTTCCGCCGAAGGAAAATCTCACTGCCCATAGTCGCCTGGTTGCGATGGAGGTGCTGGCGCTGCACGATCTGGGCGACGACGGCAATCTGACCCTCGATCCGGTGGCGGATACCTATTACCTGATCGACAACCTGCTCAAGCGTGTTCCCGAAGTGACGGAACGTCTCGGCCGCCTGCGTGCGCTGGGCACAGGAGTGCTGGCGGCCAAGAGCCTCGATGAGCAGAAGCGGTACGACATCAGCGTGCAGTTGGGGGAGCTGGACATGGCGGTCGAAGCCCTGAACGAAAACTTCGACCGGGCCATCCGTTTCAATCCGGCGCTCAAGGGATCGCTCGGTGCCTTGCGTGATGGTTTCAATGCGGGAACCGGCAAGGTGCTGGACCAGTTGCAGAATCATGTGCTCAAGGGGGATTTCGAGATGGCGCCGCAGGCCTATTTCGATCTGGTCACTCAGGCGATCGACATCGCGTATGCCAAGACCTTCGGAGAGTTGATCCCGGCCACCGACGAGCTGCTGGCCGCGCGGATTGCCGGTCATCAGCGGAGTTTCGCCATCGATCTCGTGGTTGCGGTCCTGGTGATCCTGGTGCTGGCCTACCTCAGCGGCGCGACGTACGTCTCGGTCAATGATGCGGTGACCCGCCTCAGCAATGGCGCGGAATCGCTGGCGAATGGCGATCTTTCAACGCGCATCGGTCTGGAAAGCCGGGACGAACTTGGCGACGTCGCCGAGCGTTTCAACGCGATGGCGGCTGCGTTCTCGGAAGTCATCCGCAAGGTTCAGCAAGGAGCCGACGCGGTGGCCGGGTCTTCCGTCTCGCTGGCGGGATCGGCCGCCCGTGTGTCGGATGGGTCGGAACAGCAAAGCGCGGCGGCGTCGAGCATGGCCGCCGCGGTGGAAGAGATGACGGTGGGGATCGAGGAGATTGCCGTCAACGCCGCATCCGCGGAAGGCGTGTCGTCGGAGTCGGGGAAATTGTCCCAGGAAGGGGGGGCGGTGGTGGCGCGGACGGTTTCGGAGATGGAGCGGATCGCCGACGCGGTGCAGGAATCTGCCCGCGTGATCCAGGAACTCGGCGACCAGTCCGCGCAGATCTCGACCATCGTCAATTCCATCAAGGAAATTGCCGACCAGACCAATCTGCTGGCCCTCAATGCGGCCATCGAGGCCGCACGGGCGGGCGAGACGGGACGGGGTTTCGCGGTGGTGGCCGATGAGGTACGCAAGCTGGCGGAACGTACGGCCAAGGCAACGGAGGAGATCACGACCATGGTTGCGTCCATCCAGGCCGGCACGGGCAAGGCCGTGGACACCATGCAGGATGGCGTTCGCCGTGTACAGGAAGGCGTCCAGCTGGCGGGCCAGGCGGGTATTTCGATGGATCAGATCCGCAGCGGTGCCGGGCGGGTGGTGACTGCCGTCACCGATATTTCTGCCGCCTTGCGGGAGCAGGGGGTGGCCAGCACCGAAATTGCCCGCAATGTTGAACGCATCGCCCAGATGGCCGAGCAGAACAGTGCCGCGGTCCGGGATACGGCAGGCACCGCCCGGGAACTGGAGCGCCTCGCGCAACAATTGCGGGGCGACGTTCAACGTTTCCGGATCTGAGCGTCTTTCAACAGGGACGACGGGGCGCCTGAGGCGCCCTTCTTACTTGAGCGACGGACCGTCTGCCGACGGACGGCGGATCTCAATGCGGGAGCAGGGCGGTTTCCAGTTCCTGGCGGCCGAGGGGTGAGGCCATCGCGATGACATGCTGGCCAGGTTGCAGGCGGAAGTCCTTGGGCGGATTGAAGACGAAGGTCTCGCCCTCGCGCACGGCCAGCAGCACATAGTTCGGGCTGCGTAGCTGCAGGGTACCCAGATCGCGTGGTTCGAAGCGCGGCGGCACCTGCACTTCCTCGAGACGCAGTTTCTTCTCGGAGCGCAGCATCTCGTCCAGGAAGGACACCACATGGGGGCGGACCATGCTGGACGCGATCCGCATGCCGCCCGTGAAGTCCGGTGAGATCACGCTGTCGGCGCCGGCCTTGCGAAGTTTTTCGGCATTGCGCACTTCATGACAGCGGGCCACCACGCGGATCGACGGGTTGAGCTGCTTGGCCGTGAAGACGATCATCAGATTGCGGCTGTCGTCGCCCGTCACCGCAAACACGCCCTGGGCGTCCTGGATGCCGGCTGACATCAGCAGGTCGTCGTCGCTTGCGTCACCGACCAGGTAAACCAGGCCCGGGCTGCGTTCCCGTTGCGATTCCATGCCGGCTTCATCGCAGTCTATGGCGACGAAGTGGCGGTTCGTGGCGGTCATTTCGTTGCCCACGTTACGGCCGACGCGGCCGTAGCCACAGATGATGAAGTGGCCGTGGAGCTTTCGGATCTGCTTTTCCATACGTCGTCTCCGCAGGCTGTAATCGAGGTCACTCTCGAGGAAGAAGACCGTCAGGCTGGTGAACAGAAAGGTGACGGCGCCAAAGCCGGCAAGGGCAATCAGGCCCGCGAAGAGGCGCTCGGCGATGCCGTCGATGGGCACGACCTCACCGTAGCCGACTGTGGTGACCGTAATCAGGGTCATGTACAGGGCGTCGGACAGATTGGCCTGCTCGCCGCCCGCTGCGTAAAAGCCCACCGTGCCAAGCACGATCAGGCCCAGCAGCACCCCCGCCGCGAAATAGATGCGCAGCAGGATGCGCGGGAGCTGGCTGCGCCGCGACTGTCGCATCGGGATGCGCCGCTTGGGCGCCGGCTGTTGCCAGGCAGTGACGAACTCGTCGAGCTTCATGCGAGCCCTTTCCGGCGGCGCCAGGCGCGCACCAGATGGATCCGCCATGCCAGCCGGGTCAGGACATAGCCGGAACAGGCGAGCACAGCGGCCAGCGCGACGAGCCCCAGAGCCAGGGGCCGTCCCAGGTCTGCGGCCCAGTGGGCGAGTTGTCCGAGCCAGTGAAGGAGACTGCCGTCAAGATCGGGTGGCGCGATGAACGTCCGGCCGTCCGGACCGAGGATCCACTGGCCGAGGGTGAAGGCGGCGAGATACAGGGGCACGATGGTGAATGGGTTGGTGTAGAGGGTCGTGAAGAGTGCCAACGGCAGATTGACCCTGAACATGACACTACAGAGCGCCGCGCCCAGCATCTGGAAGGGCCCGGGGATCAGGCCGCAGAACAGGCCGACGGCCACGGCGCCTGCGGCGGAATGGCGGTTGAGATGCCACAGGCGGGGATGAAGCAGGGGAGCGCCCCACCACGCCAGCCAGCGATGGTCGGCGAGGGATTCCGGCGTAGGCAGATGGCGCTTGAGCAGTCGTCGCATGGTGCGTCACGGTGCGACCGTTCTGGTCGGACCGGGCGAGCGGGAAAATCTCCCCCGCCCCGATTCTACTCTACGCCCGGCTTGGTGTCCGGGGCGGAGCAGGGTAGATTCGCGGTCATGCTCATGTCAATTTCCGGCTTCCTCGTGGGTGTCGTGTCGTGCCAGTTTGGGGCAGCGCTTCCGGCACCGTCCTGCCAGTTTGCAGCCGCCGTACTCGCGGCTGGCTGTGGGCTGGCCGGTGCCCTTTTGTACCGCTCGAGCCGGGAACGATGGCCAGGGCTGGCCCTGGTGCTGTCGATGCTCGCCGGCCTGGCGGCCGGTTACGCCTACGCGGGCTGGCGGGCAGAGTTGCGCCTTGCCCAGTCCCTGCCTGGCGACTGGGAGGGGCGCGACGTGGCGGTGACGGGCATCGTGGCGACCTTGCCGCAGAATTTCGGGCGGGGTGTACGATTTGTGTTCGAGGTGGAGGCACCTGCAGGGGGGGCTGTGCCGCGCCGAATTTCCCTGGTCTGGTATCGCGGCGCTGACGACGACGAGGCCGGGCTGCTGGGCGAGGTGCATGCAGGCGAGCGCTGGCACCTGCTCGTGCGGCTCAAGCGACCCCACGGAAACGTCAATCGTCATGGTTTTGATTACGAGGCGTGGTTGCTGGAGCAGGATCTTCGCGCGACCGGGTACGTGCGGGCAGACGCGTCGAACCGGCGGCTGGACGCCTTCGTGCTGTCGCCCGGCACGCTGGTCGAGCGGCTGCGGGAGGTCGTGCGGAGCCGCTTCCAGGCCGCCCTGCCTGACGGGCGTTACGCCGGCGTGCTGATTGCCCTGGCCATCGGGGACCAGCGGGCGATCCCCCAGGAGCAATGGTCGCTGTTTGCACGGACCGGCATTGCGCATCTGGTTTCCATCAGCGGCCTGCACGTGACCATGGTGGCGGCCTTATGTGCTGCGGTGATCGGAGCGATCTGGCGGCGCGTGCCGGCCCTGGCGCTCCGCGTGCCCGCCCAGCAGGCCGCGGTGGCGACCGGCGCCTTAGCGGCGGGGGGCTATGCTCTGCTGGCCGGGTGGGGCGTGCCAGCGCAACGGACGTTTGCGATGCTGGCGTGGGTGGCGCTGGCGCTGCTGCTGCGGCGGGAGGCAGCGCCGTTCCGGGTGCTGGGCCTTGCGTTGCTGGGCGTCCTGCTGCTCGATCCCTGGGCGGTGCTGGCGCCGGGGTTCTGGCTGTCGTTCGGGGCAGTGGCCTTGCTGTTTCTGGCGGGCAGCGGACGGCTTGCCGCCGGCGGGCGCATCCGGGAGGCCTTGCGCGCCCAATGGGCCGTGACGGTGGGTATGGTGCCGGCACTTCTGGTGCTGTTCCAGCAGTGCTCACTGGTGTCGCCGCTGGCCAATGGCTTGGCAATCCCCGTGGTGAGTTTCGTGGTGACACCCCTGGCGTTGCTGTTCTCGGTCTTCCCCCTGCAGATCCTGGCGGACGTCGCGCATGCGGTGCTGGGGGGCGTGATGCTGCCAGTGGAATGGCTTGGTGGCCTGCCCTACGCCCAGTGGCAGCAGGCTGCGCCGCCTTTCGTGCTGGCGCTCATGGCCACGCTGGGCTGTCTGTGGGCGCTTCTGCCCGCCGGCACTCCGGCCCGCTGGCTGGGGGCGTCGATGTTGCTCCCGCTGCTCGCCTGGCACCCCGCGCGGCCGGCGCCGGGTGCCCTGAAGATGACCGTGCTCGATGTGGGGCAGGGGCTGGCCGTGCACCTGCAGACGGCGGCGCACGATCTGCTCTACGACGCCGGGCCGGCGTTTTCCGCCGACGCCAACAGTGGTGAGCGCATCGTGCTGCCCTATCTGCGGGCGCAGGGTGTTCGTCGTCTCGACAGCGTGGTGGTGACGCACCAGGACAACGATCATGCCGGAGGCGCCGAGGCGGTGCTGGGCGGCATTCCCGTGGCGGAAGTACGCTCTTCCCTGCCGACGGCCCATCCGGCACGCCTGATGGCCGCGGACCGGCATCTTCCCTGTCGTGCCGGTGACGCGTGGGAATGGGACGGCGTGCGTTTCCGTGTGCTTCATCCGGGGGCGGAGGCCGATGCGGATCGTCCGCGCAAGACGAACAACCTGTCCTGCGTGATCAGGGTGGACGCTGCGGGGCACAGCGTATTGCTGACCTCGGATATCGAAGCTTCGGACGAAGAGGCCTTGCTGGCGCGGGATCCAGGGGCGCTGGCCAGTGATCTGGTGCTCGCCCCCCATCATGGCAGCCGGACGTCCTCCACGCCGGCCTTCGTGGCAGCGACGCATCCGGCCTGGGTACTGTTTCCCGTCGGGTACCGGAACCGTTTCCACCATCCCAATCCGGAGGTGTGGAGTCGCTGGAGCGGCGCAGGCGCGCGGATGGCGCGTACCGACGCGGAAGGCGCCCTGGAGGTCAGGGTTGATGCCGAAGGGGTGCAGGTCGAGGGCGCGCGGGCGGTGGCGCCGCGATACTGGTACGGGCGCTGACGCGATCGGCATTCCACGGGCTGCAGATGCCGGACTGCATGGTGCCAAAGCTTCACGGTGCCGATGCTATCCTTCCGGCGTTACCACTCTCGCCCTTGTCGGCCGGGTCTCCATGAGCTTGATTGATGCCCTGCGCAGGCTGTTCACGCCTGCCCCCGTCGTTGTGCCACCGGCCGCGGAGGTGTCCGCCGGAGGCTTCGAGCAGCCTCGATTCCACCGCGTCCAGTGTGCCGGCCCCCATGGCCTGCATCGAATCGCCTATACAGAGTGGGGTGACCCGGCCAATCCGCGGGTGTTGATGTGCGTGCATGGACTCACCCGCAACGGACGGGATTTCGACGACCTGGCCCGGTCACTGGCCCATCATTACCGGGTCGTCTGTCCAGATGTGGTGGGCCGTGGGCAGAGCGAATGGCTGGCGGTGAAGGACGATTATCAGCTGCCCACCTACGTGGCCGACATGATCACCCTGATCGCCCGCCTGAACGTGGAGACCGTGGACTGGGTCGGGACGTCCATGGGCGGGCTGATCGGAATGCTCGTTGCCAGTCTGCCCGAACAGCCAATCCGTCGCCTGGTGCTCAACGACGTGGGGCCGGTCATCACGGTGAGCTCCCTGCGTCGCATCGGCGAATACGTGGGCAAGGCACCGGTGTTTCCCAGCTACGAGGCCGGCGAGGCCTTCATCCGGGCGGTGAGCGAGCCGTTCGGGCGCCTCAGTGACGCCCAGTGGCGTCAGCTCGCGGTCCATTCCCTGAAGCAGACCGAGGCGGGCTGGGAGATGCGCTACGACCCGGGCATCGGCGAACCCTTTCGCAAGACTCCGGTGCTGATGGACGTGGAACTGTGGTCGATCTACGACGCCATCGCCTGTCCGACGCTGGTGGTACGCGGGGCCGAATCGGACCTGCTGCTGCGGGAGACGGCCGTGGAGATGGGCCGTCGCGGCCCGAAGGCAAGCCTCTTCGAGGTCCCTCACGTGGGCCATGCACCCACCCTCATGGAGCCGGCCCAGATCGCCCCGATTCGCGACTTCCTGCTCGGGAGCCGCTGATGCTGGCGACGCTGGTGAGTGCCTTCAGCGTGGTGGATTGGGCCGCGCTGGCGTGGTTCTTCGCCTGCTGGATGGGCTACGGCTGGGTGGTGGAGCATGGCCCCAAGGGCGGCATGGGCGGTTTGCTGGGCGCCAGCCATCGCTTCCGTCTCGAATGGGGCCGGCAGATGCTGCGGCGCGAGGTGCGGGTGGCGGATTCCGCACTGGTGGGCAACCTGATGCAGAACGTGTCCTTCTACGCCAACACCACCATCTACGTGATCGCCGGCCTGCTGGCGCTGCTGGGGACGGTGGACAAGCTGATCGATGCGGCGGCCGAGCTGCCCTTTGCCCGGCACGTGTCACGGGAGGTGTGGGAGGTGAAGGTGCTCCTGCTGCTGATGGTCTTCGTGGTGGCCTACTTCAAGTTCACCTGGTCCCTGCGCCAGTTCAACATGTTGTCGATCCTGATCGGTGCCGCGCCGCCGCCGGGGGAGGGCAGCGAGGCAGACGCCCAGCGCTTTGCCAAGGTGAATGCGCTGGCGGGCGATGAGTTCAACCGGGGCATCCGCGCCTATTACTTCGGCCTCGCGGCGGTGGCGTGGTTCGTGCAACCCTGGCTGTTCATGGCGGTGACCACCTTCATCGTGCTGGTGCTGTACCGGCGCGACTTTGCGTCCCACACGCTGGCGGCGATGCGGGAGTGATCACTCCTTGGGCTTGAGCTTGACCGCTGCGGAGTTGATGCAGTAACGCAGGCCGGTCGGCGCGGGGCCGTCGTCGAAGACGTGGCCCAGGTGAGCACCGCACTGCCTGCAGAGGACCTCGGTGCGCACCATGAAGTGGCTGCGGTCCACGGCTTCCTCCACGTTGCCCGGCGCCGCCGCACTGTGGAAGCTGGGCCAGCCGCAGCCGGAGTCGAATTTGTGTTCCGAGGCAAACAGCTCGGCGCCGCAGCACACGCAACGGTACTCGCCGGCGTCGTGACAGTCCCAATAGCGCCCGGTGAAGGCCCGTTCTGTGCCTTTCTGGCGGGTCACGTGGTATTCCTCGGGACTCAGCTGGGCGCGCCATTCGGCGTCGGTCTTCTCGATCTTGCGGGACATGGGTGCCTCCGGTCGGGGTGTCCGGATGGACGTCGGGCGGGGCCGAAAGGTTCCCGCCCGGATGGGGCTCAGTGCAGGTGCTTGGGCATCTGCTCGGCCTGCTCTTCAGGGAGCTCGGCGTGCACCGCCTCGCCTTCCGGCGAGGGATACATGGGCGCGCCGCAGTCGTCGCAGTATTCCATGGGAAACTCGTTGTCGAGCACCTGGATGTCGGTGATGCCGCAGGCACGCAGCGTCGCTTCGATTTCGCCGAGGGTCTCGCTGGTCTCCCCTTCGGCACCGAGGAGCGGCCAGACCACGCCGTGGACCACGTCGTTGCTGTTGCGCAGGGTGAAGCCGATGCGGAACTCCTCCACCTGACGCTCGAAGAAGGGCGCGACGACGGCCCGCAGGCGCGTGGCCGGGGCATCCAGCGTGGTGCTCAGGAAGGCCACGGACGCCTGGATCGAGTAGGGGCGAGAGGCCTTGTCGGCTTCGCGGCTGGCGGCGAAGTAGGCATTGGGCAACACCACCTCGGTGGCACAGCCGGTGAGCAGCGGGGCGATGCAGGCGGCGCCCTGGGCGCGCCACTGTTCGAAGGCCTGATCGCGGGTGCAGTCCTCTTCCTGCCAGCGGAAGATGGGCGCGCCCTTGGGCACCACCACGGCGCCGAGGATGTAGCGGGTGTCGGACAGGAACTGGGCGGTTTCCGGCAGGTTGTCGGTCTTGATGCGCAGGTCGGCGTCGGTGGCGGCCGAGCGGGCCAGATGGGAGGCGAAATCCGCCGTGGCGCAGTAACCCTGGGGCAGTTGGTCCGGACTGAACAGGTAGTCGGCGAGGGCGAGCTTGACATCCTTGGCCAGCACGTGGGCCTTGAGCTGGACACGCAGGTTGGCGAGGGCCGCGGCCGGAATGGTGGCGGACGGAATGCGGTAACGCGACCACGCCATGACCGGCGCGGCGATGAGGAGGACGTCGTGGGGATCGTCAGAGGTGAGGGCGCCTTCGGCGCGGGATTCGATCATGTCCGCCAGCTCGTCGTAGGCGGCGGCGTTGGTGCTGCTGAGGTGGTCGAGGGCGGTGTTGAGGGTGTCCTCGTCCTCGGCGCGGAGCAGGCCGTCCACGGCCGCGGCGAGGCGCTGGTCCCAGAAGTGATCTTCGGCGCGGCTGCTGGATTCGGCCAGGCCGCTGGCGAGCCACAGGAGCTGTTCGGCGTCCCGCGGCAGGCCGCCGCGGCGTCCGAGACGGTTACGTTTCATCGGGGCTCTCCTTGTTGTCGGTACGATGCCTGGAAGGCTGTTTTGGAAGGGGCGGCGGGCGTGCCCGCCGGGGCCGTCAGAACGACGAGGGGTTGAGGCGGACTTCCTGGAGGATGATCGTGGAGATCTCCTCGATGGACTTGGCGGTGGAGTCCAGCCAGCGGATGCCTTCGCGTTTCATCATGCGTTGGGCCGCTTCGATCTCGCCCAGGCAGTTTTCGATGGAGGCGTAGCGGCTGTTGGGCCGGCGCTCCTGACGGATCTGGGAGAGGCGGTCGGGTCCGATGGTCAGCCCGAACAGCTTGTGCCGATGGCGGGCCAGCTCGCCGGGCAGCTTGTTGCGCTCGAAGTCCTCGGGGATGAGCGGGTAGTTGGCCGCCTTGACGCCGAACTGCATGGCCAGATACAGGCTGGTGGGGGTCTTGCCGGAGCGGGACACGCCCACGAGGATGACATCGGCTTCCTGAAGGTCGGCGTGGGAGACGCCGTCATCGTGGGCGAGGGTGAAGTTGATGGCCTCGATGCGACGGGCGTAATCCTGGCTTTCGGCGATGCCGTGGAAGCGTCCGACCGTATGGGTGGAGCGCTGACCCAGCTCGCTTTCCAGCGGACCGATGAACTTCTCGAAGAGATCGAGGAAAAGGGCGTCGGATTCCCGCAGGGCGGCAACGGCGGCCGGGTCTACGAGGGTATTGAAGACGATGGGGCGCAAGCCGGTTTCGGATGCCGCCTCGCGAATGAGCAGGGCGCAGTCGCGGGCCTTTTCGAGGGAGTCGATGAAGGGCAGCCGACGGGCACGGAAGCGCGTGTCCGGAAACTGGGCGAGGAGACTGTGGCCGAGGGTTTCGGCGGTGATACCGGTACCGTCGGAGATGAAGAATACGGGGCGGGTCGGGCTCATGGGCGATGGTGACGAGGAATGCGCCGGGGGCGGACCGTAATGTCCGGCCGGACATCTTATCCCATTCCGCAGGGAGACTGCGCCGACCCGTGATCCAGTTGGGGCTCCACCCGCGGCGTTAGGGAAACCCCTGCATGCGGCGGAGCAGCAAGGCGTTTACAATACACGCAAAATTCTAACGATCGGCGACCGCTTTCCCTTTCCATTTCTCCCAGAAAGATCTTCTCATGGTCCGTAAAGTCATCCCTTTTCAAGAACTTCGCATGTCCGATGTGGAGCAGGTGGGCGGCAAGAACGCCTCCCTCGGCGAGATGATCAGCCAGTTGCCCGCCAGTGTGCGCGTGCCCGGCGGCTTCGCGACCACTGCGGCGGCCTATCGCGAGTTCCTGTCCCACCAGGGTCTGGCAGATCGCATCAGCGCGGCGCTGGCGACGCTGGACGTGGATGACGTGGTGGCGCTGGCCAAGGCCGGTGCGCAGATCCGTCAATGGATCGTCGATACCCCGTTCCCGGCCGCGCTGGAAGCCGAGATCAAGGCCGCCTACGAGCAGCTGACTACCGAAGGTGACGGCAGCTTCGCCGTGCGTTCGTCCGCCACTGCCGAAGATCTGCCCGATGCGTCCTTCGCGGGCCAGCAGGAATCCTTCCTGAACATCCACGGCTACGAGAACATCCTGCACGCCATCAAGGAAGTGTTCGCGTCTCTTTACAACGACCGCGCCATCGCCTACCGGGTGCACAAGGGCTTCGACCACGCGGGCGTGGCCCTGTCGGCCGGCGTGCAGCGCATGGTGCGTTCGGACATCGGCGCTTCTGGCGTGATGTTCACGATGGACACCGAGTCCGGCTTCAACGGTGTGGTGTTCATCACCGCCTCCTATGGCCTGGGCGAGACGGTGGTGCAGGGCGCGGTGAATCCCGACGAGTTCTACGTGCATAAGGCCACCCTGGCCCTGGGCAAGCCCGCGGTGATCCGCCGTAACCTGGGCTCCAAGCTCATCAAGATGGTGTTTGCCGACAAGAAGGAAGCCGGCAAGTCCACCCGCACGGTCGATGTGGCGGAAGCCGAACGCAACGTGTATTCCCTCACCGACGAGGACGTACTGGAACTCGCCCGCTACGCCACCATCATCGAGCAGCACTACGGTCGTCCGATGGACATCGAGTGGGGCAAGAGTGGCGACGACGGCAAGCTCTACATCCTGCAGGCGCGTCCGGAGACCGTGAAGAGCCAGCAGTCCGGCCACGTGATGGAGAAGTACCGCCTCAAGCAGTACGGCAAGTCCCTCACCCACGGTCGTGCCATCGGGCAGAAGATCGGCGCGGGCCCGGTGCGTGTCGTCAAGGACGCCTCCGAGATGGAGCGGGTCAAGGCCGGCGACGTGCTGGTGACCGACATGACCGACCCGAACTGGGAGCCGGTGATGAAGCGTGCCTCCGCCATCGTCACCAACCGTGGCGGCCGCACCTGTCACGCGGCCATCATCGCCCGCGAGTTGGGCATCCCCGCCATTGTCGGCTGCGGCAACGCCACCGAGGTGCTGGACGAGAACGACGAAGTGACCGTCTCCTGCGCCGAAGGCGACACCGGCTACGTGTACCGGGGCAAGCTGGACTTCGAGGTGGTCACCACCGACATGGGTAACCTGCCGGACATTCCGGTGAAGATCATGATGAACGTGGGCAATCCGGAGCTGGCCTTCGAGTTCGCCCAGATCCCCAACGGCGGCGTCGGCCTGGCCCGCCTGGAGTTCGTCATCAACAACATGATCGGCATCCACCCCAAGGCGATCCTCGAGATCAACCAGGTGCCGGCCAGCCTGCGCAACGAGATCAACCGCCGCTCCCGCGGCTACGCCACGCCGCGCCAGTTCTTCGTCGAGAAGCTGGTCGAAGGCGTCGCCACCATCGCCGCAGCCTTCTACCCGAAGCCCGTCATCGTGCGTCTGTCGGACTTCAAGTCCAACGAATACCGCAAGCTGCTCGGCGGCGAGATCTACGAGCCGGAGGAAGAAAACCCCATGCTGGGCTTCCGCGGCGCGTCCCGCTACATCGCCCACAGCTTCCGCGATTGCTTCGAGCTGGAATGCGCGGCGATGAAGAAGGTGCGCAACGAACTGGGCCTCACCAACGTGCAGCTGATGGTGCCTTTCGTGCGCAACCTGGACGAAGCGGCCGGTGTGGTGGATCTGCTGGCGCGGCATGGCCTCAAGCAGGGCGAGAACGACCTCAAGCTCATCATGATGTGCGAGATCCCCTCCAACGCGCTGCTGGCCGATCAGTTCCTCCAGTACTTCGACGGCTTCTCCATCGGCTCCAACGACCTGACCCAGCTCACCCTGGGCCTGGACCGGGATTCCGGCCTGGTGGCCCATTCCTTCGACGAGCGCGATCCGGCGGTCAAGCAGCTGCTGTCCATGGCCATCCAGAGCGCCAACAAGCTCGGCAAGTACGTGGGCATCTGCGGTCAGGGCCCCTCGGACCACGCCGATTTTGCTGAATGGCTGATGGATGAAGGCATCCAGACCATCTCCCTGAATCCGGACACGGTGGTGGATACCTGGCTGAAGCTGGCAGCCCATTCCAACAAGGGTTGAGGCGGACGCTGGACGGGGGAGACCCCGTCATGAAAGAGGCCGGGGTCTCCCCCGGCCTTTTTTGTTTCCGTTGCGCACCTGCTGCAGCCGCGCCCACCTTCCATGCGTTTCAGCGGGCCGTGGACAAAAAAACGGCGCCCCGAGGGGCGCCGGAAGGAGGGAGAAACACAACAG